>JANLPY010000087.1:0-7670 GCA_031367505.1 Hyphomicrobiaceae bacterium
GTATTCATATGCACTGAGAGATACGGGATCAGCTTGGCGATATCGTCCCACCAGCCGAACCAGGCCAGCAGAACCGCGATAAAGCCGATGCTCAACAGGGCTACGACTGAATTGATGCCGCGCAGTCGCACGTTGGTGAAGACGATCAGCAGCAACAGAATGGCCAAATACGTCAAACCCAGCGCGGAACTCGGTTGGGCGCCCGGTGCGGTGGCCAGAAATTGTTCCTGGCCCGCATTGAGGAGGGCGATGACGAAACCGAAGGCCCAAGCCGGCCACCAGTAGAGCAGGGTTGAATGGCCATAGACATTGATTTCCTGCAGGGCAGCCGCTCGCGCCACGGCCTCCGCAGCAGCTGTTTGCGTTGCGACGATCTTCAGCGGTTGTGTCATGGGTGTTACCTGATCAGCGGCGATGGGCCGACACATGGTGCTCGGGTCGACCCTGCGGCGATTTACTGCTTTACCGGTGCGCTCTTCATATCTTCGATCTTCTTGGCGGCTTGGTCCTTCATCTCCACCGCTTTATCCATGGTTTTTTGGCCCATGTCCGAGGCCTTGTCCTTGACCTTGTCCATTCTGGTTTTTTCGGTTGCCTTGAAGATCGGGGCGAGCTTGAGTTCGTCCTTGCTGAGCGCGATCGAGATAATCCGCGCACCATCCTTGCCGACGCTGTACGTGAGCGCGTTGAAGGGAACGGCCACGTGTTTCTCGCCGACGCCGAGAAAACCGCCGACGCCAATCACGACCGTGCTGATGCGGCCGGTGCGGTCGAAGATAAGGTCTCTGACGTCGCCGACGGTTTCGGCCGAAGCATTTTGCACATCCGCGCCGATGAAAACGTGGGCGAGCCACTCGGTCGCGGGTTGTTCGGTGACAAACGGGATGGTGACCACGGGTTTCGGCGCCTGCGCCAAGACTTGGAGCGACACGGGAGCAGTCATCAGTGCCAAGGCACCGGCAAAGATCATCACATTCGGTTTCATGGTGGTATCCTTTTGGTTCATCGGTAACGTTTGGAAAGCGGCCGCGCGTTTGCGGCGTCGAAAACGAGTTCCCCTCAGCGAGCGTGACGCGTGTGGCTCGCGTATTGCCGAGAGCGCTGTTCACGGCTCGCGCTGATGGTTCAGATGCGCCCCAGGACGACCAGAACGAGCACGACGAGCAGGACCGTGCCGAGCGCACCGGAGGGTCCATAACCCCATGATCGGCTATGAGGCCAGGACGGTATGGCACCCAACAGCATGAGGTTAAGGACGACCTGGATAATTGTCCCAAGGGAGATCGACATGACAAACGCCTCGATAGTTGTAAAACCGCCGTCCGCTGCAGAAGACAGCTGCCGGACTCTTGAAAACTGCAGCGCGCGCCCTATTTTGTGCGATCTTTGACGGCATCGCGGACCACATCCTTGGCTTCGCCGACGGCCTTGCGGACGTTGCCGGATGCCTCATCGATCTTGCCGTCCGTTTCCAATCGTTTGTTGCCGACCAACTTGCCGACGGTCTTTTCAATGCTGCCTTTGATCTTCTGGGCAGCGCCCTTGATCCGGTCTTTGTCCATGCTCGTCATTCCCCGGTTATGGTTTCAGTGCGTGATTGAAAAGCTCGGGTGCGTCCGCGCACTGAAGCGCGCGCGCGGCGTTTTGAATTCGATATCGATCGAGATCGGCGCACCGCCATGCTGCACGCCAAGAACACCAATGCAGTCGGCGAGTTCGGTCAGCGTCGCTCCCGCAGCGAGCAGGAACGAATCCGCTCCATCATTAAACTTGACCGTCACTTGGGACGGCAGCGAATTGCGCGTGTGTGTATGGAGCATGAGGGTCCTCGAACTGATGACTGCGGCTGGAATGGTCGATCGCACTCACCGGGCGAACTTTACGACCGGCCTATCGATCCAGTCAGGCCGATGGGCCCAAAATAGGCAGCCGCATGGGCGCAGCGATAGCGTCGGAAACTACTCAGAGGCGATGGCTCGCCACGCAGGACGATGCACGGCGAACACAGGCTCATGGCGCAAGGCCGGCGCGCCGGATCCCGCTGACAGTCTTGCAATCCCACCAGCTGCGCAGATCATCGCATCCGGGGTCAAATCAGTCGCCATGGATTGATTGAGTAGTTTCCGAGGGTGCCCGGCTGCCATTCCCATGGTTAAACTAGAGGCTGGTGTCCCCGCCCAAACGGCGTGGCTCATCCAGCTTTCCGTTGTTTGCATTCGAGGTAGCGACCATGGCAATCGAACTTGCATGCGCACGTGAAGTGCAAAAACCCTGGGGCGTGGCTGATGCGCGCCCCTGGAGCGAGGTCGCCCATGGAGGTCGCGCGATTGGGGAGATCAGCTATGAGCGAGCAGGGCCCGCTGTCCCGCCGCCGGAGCTGTTGCTGAAGGTTCTGCTGACAAGTGAGCCCTTGTCGATCCAGGTCCATCCAAATGATGCCTTCGCACAATCGATCGGCCTGCCGCATGGCAAGACCGAAGCCTGGTACGTGCTCAGTGCCCGTCCAGGTGCTGCTGTCGCTCTTGGCTTGAAGCATGCCGTGACGCCACGGCAATTGCGTCAAGCCACCGATGACGGCTCAATTGCCGATCTTGTCGCCTGGCACACGGTCTCAGCGGGTGATACAATCTTTGTGCCTGCCGGAACAATTCACGCCATCGGTCCGGGCCTCGTGATCGCGGAAATTCAGCAGCGCAGCGATGCCACATTTCGCCTGTTCGATCATGGCCGCACGCGTTAACTTCACGTCGATCGCGCCATCGCTGTTGCAAATGCCGGGCCGGCTGCCCTTCAGATGAAACCCAAACGCCTCGATAACGGGCGATCGCTTCTGGCATCAAATCGGCACTTCGTATTCGAGCGCTTCGAGTTGGAGCCTGAAAGTAACTGGCGCCTGGACGCGAGCCGGGAGACATGGCTCCTCATGCTCCATGGAAGCGCCCGCGCAGGTGCTCTCGACGTCGTCGCAGGGGAGGCGATTTTCGCCCAAGCCGAGCGGGTGGACTTCAAGGTGGGCGAAGCAGGCGTTGTTTGCCTCCTGGCTTACCAAGGCCGTGGTGGTCCGATACCCAAGCTTCTGCAGCGGGTCGACGTGCAAGATGAGATTGATGCACGGCAGCGAACCGAGGCTCCGTCATCAGGGACACAGATGGGAGCCGGTCGATGACCAAGCTGCACAGTGTGGCCTTTATCGGCAATCATCTTCCGCGCCGGTGTGGGATCGCGACCTTTACCCACGACCTGCACCGGGCCGTTGCGACGGCAGCGCCGGCCATCGATACGAGCGTCGTCGCGATGAACGATCCGGTCGGCGTCTATGACTACCCCTCGCCTGTGCGATTTCAGCTGCGAGACAACGCGCTCAACGACTATCGCAAAGGGGCGGCTGCTCTGAACGATGCCGGTCCCGATGTCGTTTCGCTGCAGCATGAGTTCGGCATTTTCGGCGGCGCGGCCGGTGCCAACATCCTTGAGCTTCTGACACGACTGAGAATGCCAGTGGTTACGACGTTGCACACCGTGCTGGCAATGCCATCACCCGAACAGCGTGCAGTCTTGGACCAGATCCTCGGTATTTCGGCCAAGTTGGTCGTCATGTCAGACAAAGGCCGATACTTCCTGCGATCCGTTCACGGGGTTGCGGCCGAGAAAATCGCAGTCATACCGCACGGCATTCCCGAATACCCGTTCATTGAACCGCAGAATGCCAAGGCGAAACTTGGCTTTGCCGACAAGGCCGTTGTACTGACGTTTGGCCTGCTCTCTCCGAGCAAGGGCATCGAGACGATGATCGATGCCATGCCGGTAATCGTCAAAACCAGCCCGAACGCGGTGTATATCGTGTTGGGCGCGACCCATCCAAATCTCGTGCGTGATCAGGGAGAGGCCTACCGCGAGAGCCTGATGCTGCGCGCCCAGCGCCTCGGCATTGCCAATCATGTCGTGTTCTTGAATCAGTTCGTGGACCAGGCGACGCTGCTCGACTACATTTCGATGTGCGATGTCTACGTGACGCCGTATCTCAACGTAGCGCAGATGACCTCGGGCACCCTCGCCTACAGCTTCGGGCTCGGCAAGGCGGTGGTCTCCACACCCTACTGGCACGCGCAGGAACTGCTTGCCGACGGGCGCGGCATCCTGGTTCCGTTCGGTGACGCTGCGGCAACGGGCGCCGAGATCTCGGGGCTGCTGACCAACGATGTCCGCCGCAACGCCATGCGCAAGCGCGCCTATTTGGCGAGCCGGTCGATGACGTGGCCACGAACCGCAACGAGCTACCTCTCGGTCTTTGATGACGCTTGCGATCCAGCTCGTCCCGGCAACAGGCAACCGATAAGGCTCGCCAACGCAAACAGTATCGAGCGGCAAAACGAGTTTTCTGTCCCCGAGTTGAGGACCAACAGTTTGCTTGCGATGTGCGACAGCACCGGGCTGATCCAGCATGCCGTTCACTGCGTCCCCGACCGCGCACATGGCTACTGCATCGACGACAACGCACGTGCACTGCTGTTCGCATGCAACCTCAAAAAAAATGACGAGCCGCTTTTGACTGAAACACTCACGACACGTTTCGCCGCATTCATCCAGCATGCCTGGAACCCTGAGACGCAACGTTTCCGCAACTTCATGAGCTACGATCGGCGATGGCTCGAACCCATCGGATCCGAGGACAGTCATGGCCGGGCGCTATGGGCACTGGGAATTTGCAGCGCCACGGACACCAATCCATCGCGCCGCAACTGGGCCGTGAACCTATTCAAAACCGCATTGGTCTCGGTGGAGGACTTTTCGTCGCCCCGTGCCTGGGCCTTTACATTGCTGGGCCTCGATGCCTATTGCGCGACGATGCCCAGTGATTTCGCGGCCGACCGATTGCGCCGTGTGCTGGCCGACCGGTTGCTTTTCCTGCTTCAAAAGACCCGGACCGATGGCTGGCACTGGTTTGAAAACGTCCTTGCCTACGACAATGCCCGCCTGGCCCAGGCCTTGATTGAAACCGGCCTCGCAACGGCTTCACAATCGCACATTGAGGCGGGCCTCGGTTCGCTGCGGTGGCTCACGGCACAGCAAACCGCGCCTTCAGGTTACTTCCGGCCAGTTGGAACCGAGAGTTTTGGCAAGTTCCATGCTAAGCCTGCAAAGTTCGATCAACAGCCTGTCGACGCCACTGCTACAATTGCTGCTTGCCTTGCCGCAGCGCGCGCCGATGGCAGCCCGGAATGGCCGACCAGCGCCAGGCGCGCGTTCGACTGGTTTCTCGGTGCCAATGACCTCAGGATATCGCTGGTGGACCTCGCTACCGGGGGATGTCTCGATGGACTTCACGCCGATCGACCGAACCAGAATATGGGAGCCGAGTCGGTCTTGTCTTACTTGCAGGCGCTGATCGACATCCGTCAGCTGACACGCGCGGGTGCCGTGCCCCGCCATACCAAGCTTCTGCCATCGCTCGCGCTGAGCGCCTGATCTATTGCGTCCAATGACCGACCACTCGAAGGGACCACGCTTTGTCTCAACCAATGTTTTTCAACCGGCAGGCATTGTATTTACAGCCAGATCCGGCGCGTGTCATATTTCGCCCGTTCAAACCGGCGACAGAGCCAAGAGACTTCAATCGAACTGATAAGACGCGGGCAAACCATATCGTCGACCGCGTGCTCCGGCTCGATGCAGAAACGGCAGCGCAGCAGCTTGCTGACGTGCTGGAGAATTTCGACGGCCGCCACCGAAATATTCTCGACACGTTCGATGCCCGCGCCACCGAAATGGAGGACGCCTTCGATCCACATGCAACCTTCACCAAGGCGCAACGTCAATTGATCGGCGCCTATTTTATGCATGAGTATACATTCGAAGCGTCGGCCTTGTTCAATCCGAGCATCGTCCGGCATCCCGACCAATCCGGCGCGCATGACGGCGGATGCCGGTTCGTCCTCAGCCTACGGGCTGTTGGAGAAGGCCATATTTCGTCGCTCACGTTCCGATCGGGAGCCATCGACATCGACGGTAACGTGACTGTCGATCCGACGGCGCGACTGGCATCTGTTCCTCGGATTACAAACCGCACATTCAGGCCTGATGGTGACGATATCGAGGTTGCCTTCCCCGATGATACTCACTTGAGCGAGCGGGTGATTTTTCCGATCACCGAGTCTCAGATCAATGGCATCGAGGACGCACGCTTCGTGGAATTCGAGCACGAAGGGCGGAAAACCTATTACGCGACCTTCACGGCCTACAGTGGCCGCGCGATTCGTTCGGAGCTGATCGCGACGACCGACTTCGCGCGGTTCCGAATTACGCCTCTGAGAGGATCTGCAACGCGCAACAAAGGCATGGGACTGTTCCCGCGCAAAATCGATGGCCGCTACGCCATGATCGGACGGCAGGATAATGAAAACCTGCACCTCATCTACTCCGACGATCTTTACACATGGGAGGGTGGCCAGGAATTCCTGCAGCCCAAATATCCCTGGGAATTCGTCCAGATCGGTAACTGCGGCTCACCCATCGAGTTGGACGAAGGCTGGCTTCTTTTCACGCACGGCGTTGGACCAGTCCGTAGATATGCGATCGGGGCCGTACTTCTCGACAAGCAGGATCCCTCCAGGGTCCTCGCCCGATCGCGCGAGCCGTTGGTGCGGCCGGACGCCGCGGAACGTCAAGGCTATGTACCAAACGTCGTCTACACCTGCGGGGCTTTGCGCCACGGCGGAAGAATTATTCTGCCGTACGCGGTTTCCGATACATTCTCGAATTTCGCGACTATCAAAATTTCGGCCTTGTTGCAGGCGCTGGCAGGTTGAACTTGGTTTCATCGGGCGGATTGCACCGCGCTGGGGGATCAGACTTGGTCCGTCCGCACGAACTTACCGCCTGCGTCCGTTTCGGTTGGACGTAGCCGGAACCCCGAGCTAGATCGCCCAACGCATGACCTTCAGCGACGGGCCCAACGTCGCAATGCGCGAATCCAAGTCCTGTTGCCGAAGCAGGCCCGTCTGAGTGTCGAGATGCCCGATCACAGAGGCCGCGTTGATCGCGGTCGCAATGATTGCATCTTCCGCCGAGGCAGAGGAGGCGATGCGGGCAGCAAACGTCGCACTAAAGGCATCACCGGCACCGGCCGTGCCCGCAACGGTCACGGATGGCGCGGGACAATGCACGATGCCCGAGGGCGCTCCGACGTAGGCTCAATGCCGCCCGTCCGTCACGACGATCCACCTCGGACCCGCCTTGTGCAATCCAGCGAAGAACCCGGCGAGCGATAGCTCGAAATTACCGGCCACCAATCCGCGCCGTGCCAGTTCGGGTAACTCCTCACCTGGCTTTGGCTCGAACGGCCGACCGCCCTCGCCTGCGTGTGCGACGAGCCAGGGAACGAGCGCGCCGGCCTCATGGGCGTTGACTGCAAGGATGTCGATCTTGCCAATCACATCCCCGAATGGCCCCTGACGCGCAGAAAGCTGGCGGATGCCGGGTTTCGTTGCGACCAGTGCCCTCTCCGATTTGGCTTTCTCGACAATCAACGGAGGCGCTGTTTGGGATTGATGTTGGAGGCTAACCCCAGGCTGCGGCGAGCATGCGGCTCGCGGTCAGCGTGTGGCCTTCGCGATCGTTGGTGCGGTGCCAGCCGAGATAGGTGGGCAGGTATTTGGTCGCCACGCCGTTGA
>JANLPY010000744.1:0-12841 GCA_031367505.1 Hyphomicrobiaceae bacterium
CGTCTGGGATGAGTGATGATGTGCCAGGGCCTAAGCTCCCTGAGTGCACCCTGCGGGTTGGCGATCACGTACGCTGGCTCTGTTCCGCTTCGGATGGGCGGGACGTGCGGGCCACAACACGTCATCGCAGCGGGACGCGGTTTCGAGTTCGGGCAACCGGACAAGACACCGGATATCGGGGCTCGAAATCCCGATAGGCGATGAGCCCATCCCCACACTTTTTACCTGGCGGCTGATCGCCGTCCCGCTTCCCGGGACTTTATCGCCCCGGTTCGAACGAAACGCCGCATACCCCAGAGCGCGCCGCGTTGCCGGGCCGTTAACCGTGTCCACGAACCGAATTGCCCGAATGCCCTTGATCCAACTCAATTCTGAACCAGATAAGATGAGCATGATCAGCGGGCGGCGGCATTTTGTCCGATTGGCGCTACATCTGCCCCAGCCGCCGGCATATCTGAAGGAGCTGAGCGATGGTAACAGAGCATCAAAAGGTTCGATTGGCGCGCGAGCAAGTCGCGGCATTGACCGGATTCTACGTCCATCTGATTGTCTACGTCCTCGTTATATCCCTCTTGTTCGCGATCAACGCCGCCGCGCGCGATGGTGGCTGGTGGGTGCAGTGGGCGCTCGTCGGTTGGGGCCTAGGCCTTGGTCTGCACGCTGCGATCGTGTTCGGAAAAATTCCCAACCTGGTGCGCAGATGGCAGTTGCGAAAGATCAGGCAACTATCGACCAAGATGTAGCTATTGTTCCGACTCTAACGCTTGGTTGCCAAGCGGCAGCCCGGAACCCTAGCCCGTTCTTTGATTGTGTTGCGTCTTTCCAAACGGAATTCCATCTCCGCCGGAATCGTCCGTTTGGGACGCAACACCATGGGCTTCGTTTGATTGGCCACTTGCCACTCCTACCCTTCCCTCACTACGCTCCATTGCATGGCAGATCCGATCACCGAACCAGCGTCCCTCAATGAACGCACGCGAGCGATCTTCCGCTCGATCGTGGAGACCTATCTCGCGACCGGCGATCCGGTAGGTTCGCGCAACCTGTCGCGGGCGCTGCCGATGCCGTTGTCGCCCGCCTCAATACGCAACGTGATGTCGGACCTCGAACATCTGGGCCTGATCTACGCGCCGCATACCTCCGCCGGGCGATTGCCGACGCAACTCGGGCTTCGGTTGTTCGTCGATGGCCTGCTCGAACTCGGCGATCTGACGAAAGAGGAGCGCGGCCAACTCGAGACGCAGATCAAGATCAAACGTGAACGCTCGATCGATCAGGCGCTGACCGAGGCCACTGAGATGATCTCGGGGTTGTCGCATTGCGCCGGCGTGGTGCTCGCCGAGAAACAGGTGAGCCGCCTCAAGCACATCGAGTTCGTGGCCTTGGAGCCGGGGCGGGCGCTGGTCGTGCTCGTCGGCGAAGATCAGAACGTGGAGAATCGCGTTATCTCAGTGCCGCCTGGCCTGCCGCCATCGGCGTTGGTCGAAGCCGCGAACTATATGAACGCACACATTCGTGGGGCGACGATTCCGGAAGCGCGCTCGCGCATCGAAGTCGATCTCAACACCGCCAAAGCCGAACTCGATATTCTCACCCAGAAGGTTGTGCGGGCGGGGCTCGCCGAATGGTCAGGCACACTTGATGATCGCAAGAGCTTGATCGTGCGTGGCCAATCCAATCTGCTGAAGGACCTTAATGCCAACGAGGATTTGGCGCGCATCCGGCAGTTGTTCGACGATCTCGAAACTAAGCGCGATCTGGTGCAGCTGCTCGGGCTGTCGGAAAATGCCGAAGGTGTGCGGATCTTCATCGGTTCAGAGAACAACCTGTTCTCGCTCTCGGGCTCGTCGTTGATCGTAGCACCGTTCCATGATGAAAAGCGCAAAGTGGTCGGCGTGCTGGGCGTCATCGGGCCGACCCGGCTGAATTATGCGCGAATTATCCCCATGGTCGATTATACCGCGAAACTGGTTGGTCGCTTGCTGACTTGATTTTTTGCCGCGCTCGGCTGATATCCCCTCTAAGGGTTGAGCCATACGCTGGCGCCCAAGCGATTATCCACGCCTTATCGAGGATCCATGACCTCAGAGCCTAAAGCCGACGAGCCGGCAACCGCGACCGAAATGCCAGCTGAAGCAGCAGAAGCTTCGTCGTCAAAGCCTCACGCGACGGCGTACGTCGATCCGACGATCGCTATGGAAGCCCAGATCGCCGGGCTCGAAGCTCAAGTGAAAGATCTCACCGATCGCTTGTTGCGCGTGCACGCCGAGATGGAGAACATCCGCAAACGCACCGAGCGCGACAAGGCCGATACGATGAAGTATGCGATCACCAAGTTCGCCGGCGATATCGTAACCGTCGGCGACAACTTCCAGCGCGCGATTTCCGCGGTTCCTCCTGGTGCGGCCGATGCCGATCCGGCGCTAAAAAGCCTGATTGAAGGCGTAACATTGACCGAGCGCGAGTTCTTCGGTGTGCTCGACCGTCACGGCGTGACGCGGCTTGATCCGAAGGGCGAGGCATTCGATCCGAACTACCATCAGGCGGTTATGGAGCAGCCCAACACCGAGGTGCCGAGCGGTACGGTGCTGCAGGTGTTCCAAGCCGGGTACGTGATCGAGGATCGCATCTTGCGCCCGGCAATGGTTGCCGTTTCAACCGGCGGGTTCAAGCCCATGAAGCCGGTCGAGGTGAAGCCGGCTTCCGAGGACTCAGAGGCAGCTAACAAGGCGTCACCCGGCGCAGCGTCAGGTTGATTCGACAGCCATCGGGTAGCAGCGTCGACGTGCCGGGAAAGACGCGATCGATGCCGTGGTACATGACGCGGGACGCACCGCCCATAACCACGACATCGCCAGATGCGATGCGTAAGCGTTGTTTGGGATCAGCGCGTTTCAATCCACCGAAATGGAACGTCGCATCGCTGCCCAACGAGATCGAGACGACAGGTGCTTCGAATGTTTGCTCGTCGGAATCGGTATGGCTGCCCATCTTGTTTGATGGTTCGTAATAGTTGATCAAACACGCCTCTGGCGCGGCCGGAAATCCGGAAACGGCCGACCAAAGATCCAACAATTGGCCGGGGATTGCCGGCCACGGCCGTCCCGTCGAGGGATGGGTTGCCTGATACCGGTAGCCTCCATATTTGTCAGACACCCACCCTAAAGGCCCGCAATTCGTCATCTGGACACTGAATGGTTTGCCTGTTCGCGGCATCGTCGGGCGGTACAGCGGTGTTGTGGCAATCACGTCACGAATGCTAACCAATAGGTCTCGCTGCCGATCGGCGTCGAAATATTGTTGCAGCCATTGGAAGCCGTCCGGGAAGCTTGGCATTCGGGCAATTTACCAACGTTTTCGTTTCGGCGAGCGATCAAACGCTCGCCGCAGCTAGAAAAGTGATACGGGTTACGCAAAATGATCACAGTTGCGTGCATGGCTGCCGTTGCAGCACACACGGCTGCCGCCTATATAGCGAACATAACTACTCAAGCTCCAGGGGATCGGAACGAGCTGCACCTACAAAGTGTCGCTCGTGCCTCGGGTGCCGAAGCAAATCGGGCCCGGCGGTCCGCCGCCACAGATAAGGAATGAACGGATATGTCGAAAGTTATTGGAATCGATCTGGGAACCACCAATTCGTGCGTCTCCGTAATGGAAGGCGGCGTTCCTAAGGTCATTGTGAACGCTGAGGGCATGAACACGACGCCGTCGATTGTCGCTTTCACCAGCGATGGCGAGAAGCTCGTTGGCCTGCCAGCCAAGCGTCAGGGTGTGACCAACCCTTCAAACACATTTTTCGCGATTAAGCGTTTGATCGGCCGCCGCTATGGCGATCCGCTGGTCGAGAAGGACAAGAAACTCGTTTCCTACGATATCATTTCGGGCACCAACGGTGACGCATGGGTGGCCGTCGGCGACAAGCAATATTCACCACAGCAGATCTCAGCCTTCATTCTGCAGAAGATGAAAGAGACCGCCGAAGCCTATCTCGGACATTCGGTGTCGCAAGCCGTGATCACGGTTCCGGCGTACTTTAACGACGCGCAGCGTCAGGCGACCAAGGATGCTGGCAAGATCGCCGGCCTCGAAGTGTTGCGCATCATCAACGAGCCGACGGCGGCCGCGCTCGCGTACGGTCTGGATAAGAAAAAAGAATCGAAGACGATTGCCGTCTACGATCTCGGCGGTGGCACGTTCGATATTTCGATCTTGGAAATCGGCGACGGCGTCTTCGAAGTGAAGTCGACCAACGGCGACACTTTCCTGGGTGGTGAAGACTTCGACATGCGTCTCGTGTCGTACTTGGCCGATGAGTTCAAGAAAGAGAACCAGATCGATCTCAAGGGCGACAAACTCGCTCTGCAGCGGCTCAAGGAAGCTGCGGAAAAGGCCAAGATCGAGTTGTCGTCATCGGCGCAGACCGAGATCAACCTTCCATTCATCTCGATGAACCCGCAGACCCAATCGCCGCTCCATCTAACGATGAAGCTGACCCGCGCCAAGCTTGAGAGCCTGGTATCGGATCTGATCGATAAGACGGTTGGACCGTGCAAGGCAGCCCTCAAGGATGCCGGCATGCAGGCGGCCGAGATCGACGAAGTCGTCCTCGTCGGTGGTATGACGCGCATGCCGAAGGTTCAGCAGGTCGTCAAGGAATTGTTTGGCAAGGAGCCGCACAAAGGGGTCAACCCGGATGAAGTCGTCGCCATCGGCGCGGCAATTCAGGGCGGCGTGCTTGCTGGCGAAGTAAAGGACGTTCTGCTTCTCGACGTGACGCCACTGTCGCTCGGCATCGAGACGCTGGGTGGTGTGTTCACTCGTTTGATTGATCGCAATACGACGATCCCAACCAAGAAGAGCCAGGTGTTTTCGACCGCCGAAGACGGCCAGAGCGCGGTGACGATCAAGGTGTTCCAAGGTGAGCGCGAGATGGCGCAGCACAACAAGCACCTCGGTACATTCGATCTCGTCGGTATTCCGCCCGCTCCGCGTGGCGTGCCGCAGGTCGAAGTCACATTCGACATCGACGCCAATGGCATCGTCAACGTCGGCGCCAAGGACAAGGCGACCAACAAGGAGCAGTCGATCCGCATTCAGGCGGCTGGCGGTTTGTCGGATGCCGATATCCAACGGATGGTGAAGGAAGGCGAGGCGCACGCTGAAGAAGATAAGAAGGCGCGCGAACTCGTCGAAGCCAAGAACAGCCTCGAAGCCTTGATTCACTCGACCGAGAAGTCGCTCAAGGAAAACGGCACCAACGACAAGGTTGCGGCCGTCAAGGGTGAAGTCGAAACGGCGATCGCGACTGCCAAGGAAGCCGTCGGCACGGAAGACGTCGAGCGCATGAAGACGGCAACGGGTACGCTCGCTGCTGCTGCCATGAAGATCGGCGAGGCGATTTACGCCAACATGCCGCCGCCCGATGAGACTGATATGGGCGCTGGCGGTACCAAGTCTTCAGGTAAAGGTTCCGGCGGTGACAATGTCGTCGATGCTGATTTTGAAGAGGTCAAAGACGACAAGAAGAAGAGTGCGTGACCGGGCAGCGCGATTTAGCTTATGCTCGTAGCTCGTTATAGTATCGGCGAACCCTCGCTGCTTGTCGTACGTATTGGCCTATGTCGGCTGATGACGGGGCAAACGGCGGGGGTTCAATCCTGTTAAGCGGTGTTTTTCGGCCGCCCCAAATATGACCAACCGGACTTTTGTCCCATGGCAAAACGCGATTATTACGAAGTGCTTGGTGTCCAACGCGGAGCCAACGAGCAGGAATTGAAGGCTGCGTTCCGGCGATTGGCGAAAGAGTATCACCCAGACAAGAACAAGGGTGATGCCAAGTCCGAGCAGCGGTTCAAGGAAATCGGCGAGGCTTATGAGGCCTTGAAAGATCCACAGAAGCGGGCGGCTTACGATCAATTCGGCCATGCGGCATTTGAGAATGGTGGCCGCGGCGGACAAGGCGGATTCGGTCCTGACTTCGCCAATTCGATGTCGGACATTTTCGATGACTTGTTTGGCGAGTTCATGGGCGGGCGCGGTGGCGGACGTGGTGGCCGCGCGCGTGATGGCCGCGAGCGTGGCTCTGACCTGCGTTACAATATGGAAGTCACACTCGGCGAAGCATACGCTGGCAAGACCGCACAAATTCGCGTGTCAACGAGCGTCGGATGCGAGACCTGCAAAGGGACCGGCGCGAAACCCGGCTCGAAACCGGCCGGCTGCACGACCTGCGGCGGCCACGGGAAGGTGCGCGCGGCACAAGGGTTCTTCACGATCGAGCGCACGTGTCCAACTTGCCAAGGGCGCGGCGAAATCATTTCCGATCCCTGCGTTCCATGCGGCGGCATGGGGCGGGTCGTGAAAGAGCGTACGCTGTCGGTGAACATTCCAGCGGGTGTCGAGGATGGCACGCGGATCAGGCTGGCTGGCGAGGGCGAGGCGGGCTTGCGTGGTGGTCCGCCGGGCGATTTATATATTTTCTTGTCGATCAAACCGCATGAGCTGTTTCAGCGCGACGGTGCCGATGTGTTTTGCCGCGTGCCAATTTCAATGATCACGGCATCGCTCGGCGGGCAGATCGATGTGCCGACGCTCGATGGCACGATGACCCGCGTAAAGGTTCCCGAAGGCACTGAGACTGGCAAGCAGTTTCGCATGAAGGGCAAGGGCATGACCGTGCTGCGCTCAAAGCAGCAAGGCGACATGTACATCCAGGTCGATGTCGAAACGCCGAAAAATCTCACGCGTCGGCAGCGAGAGCTTCTCGAAGAATTCGAGAAAGAGAGCCATAAGGATACGTCGCCCGAAAGTTTCGGCTTCTTCGCAAAGATGAAGGAATTTTTTTCAGGGACCGGCCCCGGTGCTTGAGGCTGGTTGATTTGTGAAGAGGGTTGTTCATGTCGCAGTCGATTAAGTTGCTTTTTATCGCGGGTTCCTCGCGCGAAGGCTCGCTCAACAAGAAATTGGCGCGCCTTGCTGCCGAAATCGCAACCGCCAACGGCCTGCACGCTACGTTTGCCGATCTCGGTGATTATCCTATGCCGTTGTACGACGGCGATCTCGAAGCCAGCGATGGACCACCTGAGAATGCGCGCAAGCTGAAAGCGCTGATGATGGTACACACCGGTGTGTTCATCGCCTCGCCGGAATACAACGCGTCGATCACGCCGTTGCTCAAAAACACTCTCGATTGGGTCAGCCGTGTGAAGGTCGAGGGCGAGGCGCCGCTCGAAGTGTTTAAGTCGCGCGTATTTGCTCTCGGCTCTGCATCGCCTGGTGCATTGGGTGGGATGCGCTCGCTGATCACCACGCGCCAGGTTCTGGAATTGGGCCTTGGAGCTCTCGTCCTGCCCGATCAGGTCTCCATCGCGAAAGCGTCGGACGCCTTCGAGGAAAACGGTCATCTCAAGGACAAAGCGCTGCAAGTGATGTTGAAGACGGTCGTCGAGAAACTCGCCCGCGCCGCACGAGTTTTGCACGGGTAGTGTGTCGCCTGCGTGCTGCTCACCCGCCTGCAATCTGCGGCAGGATGTGGACGTCGGCATCAGGGCCGATCTCTTGGAACAGCGCATCCTGATAAATCTGCCCGTCGATGGCGACTGCCAGCCCCTGTTCAAGATGGGGGCTGAGCGCTGGGTACAGTTGCCCGAGCTTCCTGAATAATTGCTGCACGGTCGCAGCGTCGACGACGAGCTGGGTCACGCCGCCGGTGAATTGGCGCAGATTGCCGATAAGGGTCACCTGCGCCATTCGTTTCACCTCAAGCGAACTTGAGCTTGAGCGATTTGTCGCCGGCAGCCTTCGCCGCATCGATGGCGGCCAGCACGCGTGGTGGCGACATCGGCAGGCTCGAGAATCGTAAGCCTGTCGCATCGGCAATGGCGTTTGCAATTGCACCCATCGGCGGCACGATCGGTGTCTCGCCGACGCCACGTACACCATAGGGGTGGCGCGGATTGGCGACTTCAACGATCACGGTATCGATCATCGGCAAGTCGGAGGCGACCGGTATGCGGTAGTCGAGGAAGCCAGCGTTCTGCATCTTCCCGTCGGCGCCGTAGATGTACTCCTCGTTCAATGCCCAGCCGATGCCTTGCACGGCGCCGCCCTGATACTGACCCTCGACGTATGCTGGATGGATCGCGCGACCGGCATCCTGGATCACCGTGTAGCGAATGATCGTCGCCTTGCCGGTCTCGGGATCGACTTCGAGATCGCACACGTGAACGCCAAAGCTTGGCGCTGCACCGCTGGCGTTGATCGACGATGAGCCAACGATCGGCCCGCCGGTCTTGCCGGCCATCGCCGCGACCTGCTTCAACGTCATCGGCGGGTGCTTACCGGCGTTGGCACCGGCTGGACGAACCGCGCCGTCGATGTATTCAACCGCGTCGGCCGGTAGCTCCCACAGCTTGGCTGCCCGCTCGCAGGCTTGCTTGACGATCGAACGGCTCGCTTCGACCACCGCCATGCCGCTCGAAAATGTCGAGCGGCTGCCGCCGGTCAGGAAGTTGTAGCCGAGCGACTGGGTGTCGGCGATTGTCACGCGGATCGCGTCCATGCCGACGCCGAGTTCTTCGGCCGCCATCATGCATAGCGAAGCACGCAAGCCGCCGATGTCTGGTGTGCCAGCCATCAGCACTAACGTACCATCTTCGTTCAGCGCCAAGGATACAGTGGTCTCGCCGCCGATATTGAACCAGAAGCCAGCAGCAATGCCGCGTCCCTGGTTAGCTTTGAGTGGCGTCTTCCACTGGTCGAGCGCCTTGGCTGCTTGCAGCGATTCAACCAAGCCGACGGGGCCGAACTTTGGTCCATACGCAGCCTTGGTGCCTTCCTTGGCAGCATTTTTCAATCGGAACTCGATCGGGTCGAGCTTCAGTTTGCGGGCCAATTCGTCGATCACGCTTTCGACCGCGTAGCCGGAGATCGGCCCACCTGGAGCACGGTAGGCTGCGACTTTCGGGCGGTTCGACACTACGTCGTAGCCGACAACTTTCACGTTCTCGAGGTCGTAGGGTGCAAAGGCGCACATCGCACCGGGGCCAACGGGCGAACCCTGGAACGCGCCGGCGAGGTACTTGAGCTCGCCTTCGGCGGCCGTGATCGTGCCATCCTTCTTGGCGCCGACCTTGATGCGCATCTTAGCGCCAGAGGTTGGACCGGATGCACGGAACACATCCTCGCGGCTCATCACCATCTTCACGGGTTTGCCCGACTTGGCCGCCAGTGCGAGTGCGACCGGTTCGAGGTAGACGACCGTCTTGCCACCAAAACCGCCACCGATTTCGGTCGCGGTTACGCGGATCTTGGATACATCCATGCCGAGCAGACGAGCGCAGTGGGCGCGCACGATCCAGTGGCCTTGCGTCGATACCCATAGATCGGCCTGGCCATCTTCTGAAACGGTGGCGAGGCAGGCATGCGGCTCGATATAGCCTTGATGAACCGGCTTGGTCTCGAACTCTCGCTCGACGATGACGTCGGCGGCCGCGAAGCCCTTGGCGATATCGCCAATAGCAAACTCGACGCGCTTGGCAACGTTCGATTCGGTCGTTGGCGCAGGTTCGACGCCGGCGGTGATCATGCCCGGATGCAGGATTGGAGCCCCAGGCGCCATTGCTTCGTCCACATCCAGAACGTGGGCTAAGATCTCGTAGTCGACCTTGATCAGCTTGAGGGCCGCCTTGGCGATCGCAGGTGAGATCGCGGCAACGGCTGCGATGGCGTGGCCTTCGTACAGTGCCCGTTCGCGCGCCATCACGTTGCGAACGACATCGCGATAGTTGATCAGCATCTCGCCGGCGGGCACGAATTCCGATGCCTGATCCTTGAAGTCGTCGCGGGTGACGACGGCCTTCACGCCGGGCAATGCCATTGCGGCCGTCGTGTCGATCGACTTGATGATCGCGTGTGGATGCGGCGAGCGCAAGATACGGCCAGTCAATTGGCCCGGCAGATTGTAGTCGGCACCGAAACGGGCGCGACCAGTCACCTTGTCGACGCCATCCGGACGGATCGGCCGCGTACCGATGATTTTGTATTCCGGCTCAGGTTTCAGCTTCTTGACGGTCTCTTGCATGGTCACGCTCCTCGCATTTCGGCAGCAGCATCCATTACGGCGCGAACAATCTTGTCATAGCCGGTGCAGCGGCAGAGGTTGCCCGCCAGCCAATAGCGCACTTCGGTTTCGGTTGGGTTCGGTTTCTTTTCCAGCAGAGCCTTGGAGGCAACCAGGAAACCCGGTGTGCAGATGCCGCACTGGAGCGCGTGGTGCTCCAGGAACTTCTGCTGCAACGGGTGAAGCTTGTCGCCCTTGGCCAGGCCCTCGATCGTGCCGACCGACTTGCCGTTCAACTCGACACCCAGCATCAGGCAAGAGCAGACCAAGCGTCCATCGACGGTGACGGAGCAGGCGCCGCAATCGCCAGTCGAGCAGCCTTCCTTGGTGCCGGTCAGTTCCAGCTCGTCACGCAGAATGTCGAGCAGCGTCGCATTGGTTTCGCAGAGGATTTCAGTTGGGTCACCGTTGACGGTGAAAGAGACGTGGTGCTTTGCCATGGAATCAGGTCCTCGCGCGTTCGTAAGCAATGGTGGCAGTGCGCTGAGCAATTACGCCAGCGACTTTGATGCGAAATTCGATGGTGCCGCGTTTGTCATCGATCGGCTTGCACGCGGCACGCACGGCGGCAACCATCTTGTCGATAGCGGCGGCTTCGAGCTTGGTGCCAACGAGCGCATCGCCGGCAGCTTTGACGTACAGCGGGCGCGCCGCGACGGCACCGAGGCCTACACGGGCAGCGGTGATCACGCCGCTTGCATCCGTCGTCAGCGCGACGCCGACGCCGACCACCGCGATGTCCATTTCGGTGCGTGGGATGAAGCGCAGGTACGCATCACCCATGCCCTTCGCGCGCTGCGGCACGTGGAACGAAACGACAAACTCGCCCTTGGCAAGTGCGGTCTTGCGAGGAGCTAGAACCACATCTTCGACGGCCAACTCGCGGCGGCCTTTCGGGCCGTGGATCGAAACCGTGGCACCGGCAGCGATCAAAGCTGGCACGCTATCGGCGGCGGGTGAGGCGTTGCACAGATTGCCGCCCAACGTTGCGCGACCCTGGATTTGTGTCGAGCCGATCAAATTTGCGGCTTCGACGATACCGGGCCAATGCTTCTTGAGCTCGGGGTGCTCCTTCAATTCGGCGCCGGAAACGGCAGCACCGATGACGAAACCATCGGCTGACTTCTTGATCACGCGCATCTCGGCGATGCGTTTGAGATCGACGATCAAGCCTGGGTCGATCATATCGGTCTTGAGCTGCACGAGTAGATCAGTACCACCGGCAAGCACGCGTGCGTCCCCAGTGGCGGCCGTCAGCAGCGCAACGGCTGCATCAAGCGTTTCAGGCGCTTCATAGCGCATAGGCGACCTCTCAGTTGGGCGTTCAGGGAATTGGTTGCGTATCTGACCATAGTTGGAGCCGAACGCCAACAGCCCTGGTCGAATAGCTGGCAGGTGCCTAGCACAAACCTGCATTGCGGCCGCCGGGCCAGAGATCTTTTTACTTGGTCATATGGCCGTGCAAGTCTCACGGCTGAATTAGCCGAACATGGAATGGAGCATCAAATGGCCAAAGGTTACTGGATCGCGCACGTCAAGGTGAACGACCCCGAGGGGTACAAGGAATACGTCGCGGCCAACGCGATAGCTTTTGCGATATACAAACCCAAATTCCTCGTTCGCGGAGGTGAAAACAAGGTCGTCGCCGGAACGGCCATGGAAGGCAAGCGCCACGTCGTACTCGAATTCGAAAGCTACGCGGCCGCCAAGGCCTGTTACGAGAGCCCGGAATATCAGGCCGCTGCCAAACTACGCGACAAACATGCGGTAGCCGACGTCGTAATCATCGAAGGCTATACCGATTGAAGCCTCTCAGGAGCTGCTCGGGCCGGTGTCAATTTGGGCGCGAGCAGCTTCGACGGTGTTGCGCAATAGGCCGGCAATAGTCATCGGGCCGACGCCGCCTGGCACCGGAGTAATGGCGCCGGCTACTCTCACCGCTTCGTCGAATGCGACATCGCCAACGAGCCGGCTCCGGCCATCGGCGCTCGGCACCCGATTGATGCCGACGTCAATGACGATGGCACCCGGCTTGAGCCAGTCGCCACGCACAAATTCCGGGCGGCCAACGGCTGCCATCACGATATCCGCACGGCGCACGTGATCGGGCAAGTCGCGCGTCTTCGAGTGCGCGACGGTGACGGTGCAGCCTTCCGCCAGCAGCAATTGCACCAATGGTTTGCCGACGATATTCGACCGCCCAATGATGATTGCGTTGAGCCCTTCGAGTTTTGGCTGCACGGACTTGGCCAAAATGATGCATCCGGCCGGCGTGCACGGCACGAGAGACTTTTGTCCGATCGACAACCGGCCGACGTTGACCGGGTGGAAGCCGTCGACATCCTTCGCGGGATCAATCGCCTCGATCACTTTCGACGCATCGATATGCTTTGGCAGCGGCAATTGAACGAGGATGCCGTGCACGTTATCGTCGCGGTTGAGATCGCCAACCAGTTCGAGCAGGTGCAGTTCCGAAATCGTTGCCGGCAGTTTGTGCTCGAACGATTTCATACCCGCGGCGATGGTTTGCCGGCCCTTGTTGCGCACATAGACTTGGCTCGCAGGATCATCGCCGACAATGACGACGGCGAGACCGGGCGTCACACCATATTTGCTTTTCAGATCCGCCACATCGCTGGCAACCAGCGCGCGCAGGTCCGCCGCGATTGCTGCGCCGTCAATGATTTGAGCTGAGGCCATCGGTTTACTTCCGTGTCT
>JANLPY010000772.1:0-2307 GCA_031367505.1 Hyphomicrobiaceae bacterium
GGTCTGGCGCACTGCGCTCGACGTGGTATGTATAAGCAAACCCTGTCCAGGCGACTAACATCGCCAGAAGTACGACGTTCCATTTTTTCAAGACCGACTTCACTTGGGCAGTTTAGCTAAAACCCATTCTGATCGCCCGGCGTTGGTTGCGGCTTGTGACCAGGAGTGTTCTGAGCAAGGCGGCCAAGCGCTGAGTGTCTTCGCGCGGCGCACTGGCATCGTTCGTCAAGATCGTCCGGCCTCAACCGGCAAGGCGCGGCAACCAAAAGAAATACCCCACCACACCGCCCTGCCAGTCTCGTCGTCGCGCACAGGCAGCGAATACCAGATCGTCGAGCGCATACCGATCAAGGACCAACGCAACAACACCGCCGCCATCGCCGACTGGGAGTTCGTGCGACGCGACTGGCAGGATCATTTGCGAGAAGTGCGCGGGGCGTCATCACCGAATTACGCCGCGGCACTGATGCACAGCGAAGGCTGCCGAACGGGCAGCAACTGATCGTCATCCAAAACCTTCAGGTCAATATCCAACTGGTCGGCGGCCAAGGCTAGACGCCACAGCTGGTGACGGTCGAGCCGGTGCCACTGGCATCGCGGTCCATGCCGGGAATTCATCCACAAACGGCAATCCGAATCTATCCATAGGAGCGCAACTAGGTGCAGCACCTGCACGCCAAGCGCAAAACAGGGTGCTGCACGCATTCCGGCACGATTCGGTGCAGCACCAGAGCTGCCTTCCCTATCTCTCAATAGTAATCTTGCTTGACTCGTCGAACTCGGCTATGTCCGATTCATGCGGGTGATCGTGCCCCGGTTTGACGTACACCAGGCTATGCAGCTTTGAGTGCTGCCTCTGCGGCGACCGGCGTCTGGTAGCCGATTGCCGAATGGCGGCGATCGCGCTTGTAGAAGCCTTCGATCCAGTCGACGATATCGAGCCTTGCCTGAGCCCGCGTGTCGTAGCGAAGCTGGTAGATGCGTTCGACTTTGAGCGTTTTGAAGAAGCTCTCCATCGCCGCGTTGTCCCGGCAGTGGGCCTTGCGACTCATGGACTGGGTCATCTTGAAATCCCGGATCAGTTGGCGATGGCGGTCGCTCGCGTAGTGGCTGCCGCGGTCGGTATGCAGGATCAGTCCCGGCTTCGGCTTACGCTGCCAATACGCCGATTTCAGCTGCGCGCGCAGCTCACGCAGAATCCGGGGACGCCCCTACCGACGCTTGCGGTCGGCATGGATCAAAGCCACCCGCGCATCCAGCGTGGCCTGGGCCTGCGCACGCGGACTCGGTGCGCGGGTCCGCCACTGACAGTACCCGGTGCGGGAGACCGCCAACTGCCGACACATCCGGGACACGGTAAATTGGTCGCGATGCTGCTCGATCCCGGCGTACTTCACCGCGATTCCCTCGCGAAGTACGCCGCCGCTTTTTTTACGCTTTCCAGGTCCCGCTTCGCGTTCGCCAGTTCACGTCGCAACCGGGCGTTCCCGGCTTCCAACTCGGTGTGCGGCCGCTTCACCGCGACGGCACCAGACGCGCCGACCCGCAGCTTTCCAGCACGGCTCAGCCTGATCCCATGCCACAGGCTCGAATCAGGAATCCCCAATCGCTTCGCCGCCTCGTTGCCGCCCACCGATTCAGCCAGCCTCACGGCTTCAAGCTTGAACTCATCCGTGTACTGCCGATGCGGTACCGTTGTCCCTCTGCTCATCTCGTTCTCCGTACATCAGAAATTATCAACGTTCTGATGTACGTCAAACCAAGGCAGGATCAGGGTTTCAAGAGTTCTTCAGAGCGTCCTTAAGCCCACGGTTACCGACTCTGATGGAAATATCGCGTTCGAAGGTTTCGTGAAGAGTAGAAAGCACGCGCAGACCGGAATCGTATCGGCTTAACGCCCTTCGTTGAACGGATTTTCAGCCACACTGGATCGCCCGGATCGGGTGGCCGGATAGTCGCTCAGCAATTTCTGCAGCGCGGCATGGTCCACTGGTTTGACCAAATGCTGATCGAAGCCCGCTTCACTCGATTTGCGCCGGTCTTCGTCCTGACCCCAGCCCGTCAGCGCCACCAGCATTATCGTCTTGCCCCACGGCTTTTGCCGCAGTTGGCGCGCCGCTTCGTAGCCGTTGAGTTTCGGCAATCCGAGGTCGAGCACCACGATGTCCGGCCGGAACGTCTCCGCCGCTTCCAGTGCTTCCAGGCCGTCATGCGCGGTGTGTATCTCGTTGCCGCTCAGCTCCAGCAGGATTGCAAGCGAAGCGGCCGAGTCCTTGTTGTCATCGACGACAAGGATGCGATGGCCCG
>JANLPY010000039.1:0-2368 GCA_031367505.1 Hyphomicrobiaceae bacterium
CGATCTCGAACATTCTCGCGCGCGCCGCCAAGCCGTTCGCAGCGGTCGCCGACGAGATCGCGGCGGTCGTGCGCGCCAGCGAGGTGATCGCCAGCGACGAGACGAGCGCGCGCGTCAAGGGTAAGACGCACTGGCAGTGGACGTTCGGTTGCGCCACCGCCGTCTATCACGTGATCGTGCCGACGCGCTGCAAATGCGTGCCGACGGACTTCCTCGGCGGCGCCAGGCCGAAGGTGTGGCTGTCGGATCGTCTGGCGGCGCAGTGCACGCACGCCGAGGCGCACCAGTTCTGCCTCGCCCATCTGATCCGCGATGCGCAGTACGCGATCGATGCCGGCGACACGATGTGCGCGCCGCAGTTCAAGGCGTTCTTGAAGGACGCCTGCGCGGTCGGACGCCGGCGACCCGATCTCGAGGACAGCACGATCGCCAGGCATCGCCGCCGCCTCGAGCGCAAATTGGATCGATTGCTGGACCTCGAGCCGACCGACACCGAGGGCCGTCATCTGCGCGCGACCATGGCCGTGAAGGCGCGCGACAAACTGCTTGTGTTCCTGACGCGACGCGATGTGGAGCCGACCAACAACGAGAGCGAGCGGGCACTGCGGCCCTCGGTGATCTTCCGCAGAGTGACGAACGGGTTCCGCTCGGACTGGGGCGCCAAGGTCTACGCCGACCTCTGCTCCATTGTCGCAACCGGCCGCGTGAACGGCCGGAGCGCACTCGCCGCCATCCGCGAGGCTCTGGCCGCCCCTGCGCCCGAGCCCGCCTCCGCGTGATCAGGTGGTTGGGGGTGAGTAATTACGGAGAACGCACTTCGAAGGACAAAAAACTGGTGCAGTCGGTCGCTGACAGCCACTCAAGGATCACTGCCAAGATGATCGTCGATGGCAGCCCGGTTCTCAAGGAGATAGTGGACAAGGGCGAAATCGTCATCGTCGCCGCCATGCACGACATCGTCACCGGCAAAGTATCGATCCTGGCGTAGTTTGACGAGGTCGGGCGGTTGCTTAAGCCGAGCTGTACACTTGAAATTGCTAGCAAACCCAGGCCTGGCGCGGGTTTTGTGTGATTCTGGCGCCACACTTGTGTCCATGTAATGCGCTTGCCTTCCGGCGCAAATCAGCTCATGGTCGTCCGCGATGTCCCTTGGGACCCCAGCGAGGATCGCCGCCATGTTCATTGAGCGCGTGCCGAACCGAACGTCGCCGCCGGCCATTCTCATTCGCGAAAGCTATCGCGAAGGGAAGTCCGTCAAAAAGCGCACGCTCGCCAATATCTCGAAATTGCCCGGGCAGATGATCGCGGCGATCGACAAGCTGATCAAAGGCGCCGAGATTGCCACACCCATTGCGGACACCTTCGAAATTCGCCGCAGTCTGCCGCACGGTCACGTCTCAGCCGTCCTCGGCACCATGCGCAAATGCGGTCTCGATGCGTTGATCAAAGGTCGCACGCAGGAGGAAAAGCGCTCGGCGGCCATTGTGCGGGCGCTCATCGTTAATCGCGTGATCGCGCCCGGCTCGAAATTGGCGTTCTGGCGGGCTCTGCAGCCGGAAACGGCGAGCACCAGCCTCGGCAAAACGTTCGAACTCGAGGATGTCGCCGAGCGCGAGGTGTATGCGGCGCTCGATTGGCTGCTGGCACAACAGCCGCGGATCGAAACGGCGCTCGCCAAAAAGCATCTCGAAGGCGGTGCGTTGGTTCTGTACGATGTTTCATCGAGCTATTTCGAGGGGCGTTGCTGTGAATTGGCGGAACGCGGCTATTCCCGCGATCACCGTCCCGATCGTCCGCAAATCGTTTATGGCCTCTTGTGCGCAGCCGATGGAACGCCTGTTGCCATCGAGGTGTTCGAGGGCAATACAGCCGATCCCGCAACTCTGTCTGCACAAATTCAAAAACTGAAAACACGTTTCAAGCTCGCCCACGTGGTGCTCGTCGGCGACCGCGGCATGATCACGAGTGCCCGCATCACCGAGGATTTGAAACCTGCCGGGCTCGATTGGATCTCCTGCCTGAGGGCACCGCAAATCCAGGATCTGGTGGCCGGCGGTCAGCTGCAGCCCTCGTTGTTCGACGAACGCGATCTGGCCGAAATCACGGCGCCGGACGAATATCCGGGCGAACGGCTGATTGCCTGCCGCAATCCGCTGTTGGCCGACGAACGGACACGAAAACGCAATGCGCTGCTAGACAAGACCGAGAGCAATTTGAAACGCATCGTGGAAGGCGTGCGACGGGCGCCCAAGAAAAATACGGCCGCCGTCATCGGCCTCAAAGTCGGAACCGTCATCGACAAGCAAAAAATGCGCAAGCACTTCGTGCTGGACATAAGAGATGGTCATTTCTCGTTTCGCCGCGATCA
>JANLPY010000053.1:0-2488 GCA_031367505.1 Hyphomicrobiaceae bacterium
GCCCGATCAGCTCGCCGTTGGTGCGGTGTCCGGCTTTAAGCGCCTCGCGCTCGTATCGGCCACCGTTGTCGCTTGTGAAAATGACAATCGTGTTTTGCGACAGTCCCCGCTTCTCCAGGGCATCGAGTACCAGTCCTGTGCAGTGGTCGAGTTGCTGAATGTAATCGCCGTAGAGCCCCGCCTGGCTTTTACCGCGGAACTCAGGAGCGGGATCGATCGGATTATGGACGGCTGAAAATGCCAGATAGAGAAAGAACGGGTGCTCCGGGCTCTGTTGTTCGAGGAACTTCTCCGCCTTGTCAGCCAGTATGAAGTCAATTCGGCCGTCTGGCCGGGCTGCTAGCGCTTTGATGCCGCCGACCGTTTTGCCCCAGGCGCCAAACTTCGGGGAGTGATCGACGCTGATGGGGTCTGCCGGATCGAGCCCGACGATACGATGTCCCTCGACAAAGACGAGTGGCGGCTCATTGTGAGTCCGTGGGGTGCCAAAGAACGAATCGAAGCCGATCTCCAGCGGACCCGGCTTCAGATCGGCATTCCAGTCTGGTTCGGCTTGCCGGCCAAACCCGTTGTGCAATTTCCCCAGCGCTGTGGTTGTATATCGGCGGACTTCAGCAGCGACGGCAGCGTGACCTGCCCGTCGTGAAAGTGGATGGCATATCCTGCCTTCCGCTGCGCATGGAAGAAATAGGTGCCGCTGAGAATGGCGTAGCGCGACGGCATGCAGTTTGCGCAGATCGAATGGGCGTCCGTGAAGCGAACACTTTCTCCCGCCAGCCTGCCGATGCGTGGTGTTTTGACTTTCGTCGCGCCATAGCAGCCCAGGTCACGGTATCCCAGATCGTCAGCGACAATTAAGAGCCTAGCAGCCCGTGGCATAAGTAGCATTTTCGCTCAATCGATCCAGACTCAGGCTGCGACTCGGGTGGCGGCCAGACACCGTGGGTATGCCGGAATTTCTGCCTGACGCCGAATCGCCGACCACACCTCGCCCCACATCGCCAGAATCGCCCAAAAACAGCCCCGCGCCGACCCCTGCAACCGCCTGGGTTTGCCCACGCCTACCATTTTGCGCATCGCCAGCGCAAGGTTGAAACCGCCGGTGTGGACCAGCAGGCGTTTGAGGATGTTCGAATGGTTCTTCAGGTACGTTCGTCTCATCCCGCCGGTCTCGTAGCAGTGGGCGAAGGTTCGTTCGACCACTTCGCCGCGTCGACGCGAAAGGTTCTTGCCGCGATTGCCATGAATGCGTCTTCGGTTGGCGTAGACCGGCTGCTGGGCCTCGGGCTGATCTTCCCAGCTCCGCCGGCCACGGTCGGGCTCGGCCACGTACGAACGCGTTCCGATCTCCTCAAGATCGATCATCGTGTCGTTGGAGTGATAGCCCTTGTCGGCCACCGCTTCGGTCAGGATCGCATCGCAGTCAATCGTGTCGGCCGTGCGCGGATCGTCGGCCACCGCCGCCAGATTTTCCGTCGCGACATTGATCGTCTCCATGAGGGTCGTGGTGTCGCCAAGGTCGGCTCCTTGCAGCGTGATGCCCAGGATCGCGCCGGTCTCCATGTCCACCGCGTGCTCGGCCTTGTGGGCCAGGTGCGTGGAGCCATCCTTCATCCTGGCGATCTTGGCATCGGGATCGTGCGGGTTCAGCCAGTCGTCGTTGCTCGCCTTGTTTTTCCGCTTCTTGTCGAGCTTGATCAGATCTTCAAGCGTTGGCGTTTCGATGCCGCTGGCCTTGGCCAGACCGGTCAGGAACTGGTTGTAGCTTTCACCGGTGTCACGCCGCACGATGCTCTTCATCGCCGCGTTGGCCTCCAGCGTGGTGGCGTCGATGCCCGCCGTCTTGCCGCTGACCAGGCCCTGTTTGGCGATCAGCTTAAGCGCCCAGATGAAGACTTCCTGATGCGTCTCGAGCGAGATCAACCGACGCGTTCGGCTGAGGGTCGAGTGGTCTGCGGTGGCATCGGTCACGCCGTAGCCGATGAACCCGCGAAGCGAGAACGAGTCGGCCACCCGCCAGGCCATGCCCCGCTCAGAGTCGATGCCTTCGAAGTAGCCCAGGAGCAGGAAGCGGAAGTACATCCCCGGCGCCAGCGACGGCCGGCCCATGACGTCGGCGTAATGCTTGGCGCAAAGCCCCTCGACGAACGAGTCAAAGTCGCCAGCGGCCAGCAGTTCGTTGAGCTTGCGGTAGAACGGGTGTTGAGGCGTCTGCGGCAGGTCCGTCCCAATGATGAACAATGGCGGTTCCGAGTGATCTTTGCGTTTGCCCATGGCCATGGCGAGAGTCTCCGTGAGTGCGACAATCACAATGTAGCGCTCCTCCGGACGGATTCCAGTGGATAACCCCGGCCGAGGAGACTAAAACCACGGGCTGTTAAGCCCGGTAATTTCTGGTCATGCTCCGCCTCGCTCGAACGATCAAAGGGGACGGAGCGAAAATAGGTTCGCGTCCCGAATGCCATTCACTTAAGCATGGAAACTGGCG
>JANLPY010000119.1:0-2068 GCA_031367505.1 Hyphomicrobiaceae bacterium
TGCTGAGCTTCTGGATCTATTTGCTGGCCGTCCTCGTGCTTGTCGCAAGCTTCTTCGCGCCGGGAGGACCCACCGGCGCGGGCTGGACACTCTACCCCCCACAAGCCATTCTCGCGGGCACCCCGGGACAGGACGGAGGCATCGTTCTGATGCTTGTCTCGTTGGCCCTTTTCATCATCGGCTTCACCATGGGCGGTTTGAACTATGTGGTGACGGTGTTGCAGGCGCGCGCCCGCGGCATGACACTGATGCGTATGCCATTAACGGTCTGGGGCATCTTCACCGCAACCGTGATGGCTTTGCTGGCATTCCCAGCCCTGTTCGTCGCCGCCATCATGATGCTGTTCGACAAGGTTCTCGGGACCAGTTTCTTCATGCCGAGCCTCGTTTTGATGGGCGAGCACCTCAAATACGGTGGAGGAAGTCCAATCCTCTTTCAGCACCTGTTCTGGTTCTTCGGACATCCCGAGGTTTATATCGTTGCCCTGCCGGCATTCGGCATTGTTTCCGACCTGATCAGCACGCACGCGCGACGGCCTATCTTCGGCTATCGTATGATGGTGTGGGCCATTGTTGGCATCGGGGGACTGAGCTTCGTAGTCTGGGCGCACCATATGTACGTGAGTGGCATGCACCCGTATTTCGGATTCTTCTTCGCCACCACCACGCTCGTCATTGCAGTCCCGACGGCCATCAAGGTCTACAACTGGGTGTTGACGCTGTGGCG
Organism: Hyphomicrobiaceae bacterium; assembly: GCA_031367505.1. Lineage (GTDB taxonomy): Bacteria > Pseudomonadota > Alphaproteobacteria > Rhizobiales > Hyphomicrobiaceae > JAKFWF01. The sequence goes on from JANLPY010000119.1 coordinate 728, forward strand.
CGGCGATATTCATCTGACGACACCGATGCTGTTCGCCATCGGTTTTATCGTCACGTTCGTGAATGGCGGGCTCACGGGGTTGTTTCTTGGTAATGTCGTCGTCGATGTTCCGCTGTCGGATACTATGTTCGTCGTTGCCCATTTCCACATGGTGATGGGCGTGGCACCGATCATGGTGGTTTTTGGCGGTATCTACCATTGGTATCCCAAGGTCACCGGGCGCCTGTTGGGCGAGACGCTGGGAAAATTTCACTTCTGGGTTACGTTTATCGGGGCTTATACGATCTATTTTCCGATGCACTACCTCGGACTGTTGGGCGTGCCGCGTCGCTATCACGATCTGGGCAATACGGCCTTTGTTCCTCAATCTGCGCAGACGCTGAACGCGTTCATTACCGTCGCCGCTTTGATCGTGGGCTTCGCCCAGATCGTGTTCCTGTTCAACCTGGTCTGGAGCCTGTTCAAAGGCAAGCCCGCCGGTAGCAATCCCTGGAATGCAACGACGCTTGAATGGCAGACACCTGAAACGCCGCCGCCTCACGGCAACTGGGGCAAAGAATTGCCGGTCGTCTATCGCTGGGCATACGACTACAGCGTGCCAGGCGCCAAGCAGGATTTCATACCGCAGAACGAGCCTGCGACCACTTCACCCCGCGAGCAGGCTGCGTCTTAGCGCATCGAAAATATGGAACGAGGGCCCCGTGAATATTTTCCGCCAACTGAGTGAGAAGCCCTGGCTGTCGACAGAGACCTCTGTCGCCGAGCACCCCCGGGCGCGGGAGGTTGCGGTGCCGAATGCGCAAGTCGGATTGTGGGTTTTTCTTGCCGTGGTTTCAGTGCTGTTCATGCTGCTGATCATCGCGTATGCCGGCCGCATGGCCTTCGAGGACTGGCGGCCGAGCCCCCAGCTCGGTCTCTTGTGGTTCAACACAATCGTGCTGTGCACGAGTAGTTTGGCGATGCATTGGGCAATGGTTTCCGCGCGTCGGGGTCGAGCACGAGACATGCGGTCAGGCTTGGTGCTTGGAGGCATGCTCGCCCTCTTATTTCTGCTCGGACAACTCCTGGCTTGGCGTCAGCTGAGCGGCATGGGCACGTTCGGGATGACCTTCCCGGCGGTCGCATTCTTTTTTCTGATCACGGGGCTGCACGCGCTGCACATTGTGGGCGGCATGATCGCCTGGTGCAAGACGACCGCCCGCGCGTGGCGCTGTGATGTCGTGGTGGAGGTCCGTCAGAGCGTCGAGCTATGTACCGTCTATTGGCATTTCATGCTCGGCGTCTGGCTGGTTCTTTTCGGTCTCCTGTTCTCAGGCAACAATATGAGCGACCTATTGGCTT
>JANLPY010000124.1:0-45725 GCA_031367505.1 Hyphomicrobiaceae bacterium
GGCGCCCATTCTTCTGATCCACGGCTTCGCATCGAGCCTTCGGGTCAATTGGGTCGATACCGGCTGGGTGCGGCATCTCAATCGCGAAGGCTATCGTGTTGTCGCGCTCGACAATCGCGGCCACGGTGGCAGTAGCAAACTCTATTCTCCCGACGATTACCGTTCGACGATCATGGCTGAGGATGCGCGCGGGCTGTTGGATCATCTCGCCATCGCGAAGGCTCACGTCATGGGGTATTCGATGGGCGCGAAAATCACGGCACTGTTGACGCTCCACCATCCAGCGCGCGTGCAAACGGCGATCTTTGGTGGCCTCGGCATCAACATGGTGCGTGGTTTGAGCGGTGCGGAGCCGATCGCTGCGGCCCTCGAAGCGCCGAGCATCGATGATGTCGTTGATCCCAAAGCGCGCACGTTCCGGCTATTCGCCGACCAGACGAAAAGCGATCGTCTGGCGCTCGCCGCCTGCATCCGTGCGACCCGCGAGCCGGTCATGGCCGATGCGCTGGCTCGCATGACTTGCCCGGTTCTAGTCGCGGTCGGCACGACCGATGATGTCGCTGGTTCCGGCCCCGAACTGGCCGCGCTCATTCCAGGTGCTGAAGCATTGGATATCACCGGCCGGGATCATATGCGCGCCGTTGGTGATCGCATTTACAAGGACGGCGTGACGGATTTTCTGAAGCGGCACGGGTGAGAATTTTGCAATGACCGATTACAGCATCTTCAAGCTCGGCGATTTCAAACTTCAGCGCGGCATCACGCTGCCGGGCGCATTCCTCGCCTACAAAACCTACGGCACGCTCAATGCCGACAAGTCGAATGTGATCCTCTATCCGACGTCATACGGTGCTCAGCATTCGGACACTGAATGGCTGATCGGCGATGGCCGCGTACTCGATCCGGCCAAGTGGTTCATCGTCATTCCGAACATGCTGGGCAATGGATTGTCGTCGTCTCCGAGCAACATGGCCGAACCGTTCGGGCTGGGGCGTAACCCAGTGTTCACCCATTGGGACAACGTGCACGCGCAGCGCCGGCTGCTGACCGAAGTGTTCGGCGTGACGAATTTGGCGCTCGCCTACGGCTGGTCGATGGGTGGGCAGCAGGCGTTGCATTGGGGCGCGATTTTCCCCGGACAGGTGGCCCGCATCTGCGCCGTATGCACGTCGGCGCGAACATCGGTGCACAACAAGGTTTTCATCGACGGTGTGCGCTCGACGCTGACCGCCGATCCGGCCTGGCAAGAGGGCCGTTTCGTCGAGCGTCCGGTCCGTGGACTGCGGGCGATGGGACGCGTGTATGCGGGCTGGGCGATGAGCCAGGCATTCTATCGGGAGAAGCTATACGAGACGATCGGGTTTGCTTCGCTGGAGGACTATCTCGTGCGCTCTTGGGAGGGCAACTTCCTCCGACGCAACGGCGAAGATCTGCTCTCGATGCTCGCCACTTGGACGCAATCCGACATCAGCGACAATCCGATGTATCGCGGTGATCTCGATAAGGCGCTGGGTGCGATCACTGCGAAATCGATCATCATGCCGTCAATCACCGACCTTTATTTCACGGTCGATGATTCACGCGTTGAGACCGCGAAAATGCCAAACGCCGAGTTGCGGCCGATCCAGTCGATCTGGGGTCATCGGGCGGGCAATCCGGCGCAATACGTACCGGACGAGGCAGTGTTGAAGGCTGCCGTCGCCGAGCTGTTGGCTAACTAAGCTTACCCTTGCTCAAATTGCGTTCGCGGCCTTCTTGGTCGTGAATTGCTTGATCAGCCAGCCAATCACAACAACCAACAACGCACCGATCACTTCGAAGGCGCGGCTCATGAAAGCCTGTGTGACTGGTATCATTTCGCGCAATTGTGCGAAGGCCGCCTGAAGCACAGGTTCTTGCGCGACCAACTCGCCGGCGATCCAGCCGAGTAGTGCCGCGCCCGCCCAAACCAAAATAGGAAATCGGTGCAGCAATCCAACGATCAATGTCGAGCCAAAGACTACGAGCGGGATGGAAATCAGCAATCCGACTATGACCAATGTGTGGTCGCCACCGGCAGCAGCTGCAATGGCGAGGACATTGTCGAGGCTCATCACGACGTCGGCGATCGCGACGATGCGTATTGCCTCCCATAAGTTTGATCCGCTGGCGACCGCATCCTCGTCAGCTTCCTCGGACAACAACAATTTGACGGCGATCCAAAACAGCAGCAATCCGCCGGCTAGTTTCAGGAAGTTTACGTCGAGCAAGCTCTGCACGACCACGGTGAACAGGATTCGCAATATGATCGCGGCACCCGCCCCGAGCGCGATGCCGATCGATCGTTGACCTGAGGGCAGGGACCGGCAGGCCAACGCGATGACTACGGCATTGTCACCCGAAAGCACTATGTTGATGCCGATAATCTTCAATAGGGCGACGGCAGCGGTGCCGTTACTGCCAAAAAGGGTGCTGATCCACACCAGTATTTGATCGGAATAGCTGGTGGTGTCGGCCGCTACTTGCATCAACATAGTGTCGGGATCCCAGTTTTTTTGGCAGGCGTAACACTGGCGCTGGGCCCGCGTTGAGCAAACCTCCTACGGTGCGCCGTTGGCGGCGACAAGTGCGACGGCCCGAATAAATGTTAGCCCGGCTCGCCTTGGTGATCTGTCTGACACCACGAGGCTAGCAGTTGCGTCGAAGTTGGTATATGGCATACCAAACTGTCAGATGAAGTGTCTGATCAAGTCCGAAACAGGAAGCGGGCGCCGAATTCGGCACGCCCACTTTATTGGGGTGAGGCGCTATCGCTATGACCGAGCACGTGCGAACCCAAGTTCGCGATGCGAAGGCTGGAAAAGCCATTCACCCTGGCGAAGGCCGCCGCAAGGGATTAATGACGCCGAAAGGGCGTGTGCTCGAGGCATCTGAAGTTTCACGGCTAAGCGCCATCCTCGGCGACCGCCAGCCCGAACGCCCTCTGCTGATCGAATATCTGCACCTCATTCAAGATGCTGAAAAGTGTCTCCCGGCGGGCCTGTTGCATGCACTGGCTGAATGGCTGCGTGTGCCAATGGCCGAGGTGTTCGAGGTTGCAACATTTTACGCCCATTTCGACGTTGTGCCGGATGATGCCGCACGACCGGCAAAGGTTACGATCCGAGTTTGCGATTCACTTTCCTGCATGCTGGCCGGCGCGGATGCGCTGCTGCTGGCCCTGCAAAGCGAGAAGCTAGGCTATGTGCGCGTCGTGCGAGCACCCTGCATCGGCTCGTGTGACACGGCGCCTGCAGTGGAAGTGGGGCATCATCACGTCGATCATGCGACGGTCGCAAAGGTGAAAGCGCTCGCGCTGGCCGGCGATACACACGCCGCGATCCCGGCCTACGAACAGTTCGCCGATTACCAAAAACAAGGTGGCTATGCCGTCCTGCAGTCTTGCTTGTCGGGCAAACGAACCGTCGAGCAGGTGATCACGACACTTTCTGATGGCGGTTTGCGCGGCATGGGGGGCGCTGGCTTCCCGACGGGGCGCAAATGGGGCCTCGTTCGACAAGCCGCCGGACCTCGTTTAATGGCGGTCAACGGCGACGAAGGCGAGCCCGGCACGTTCAAGGATCGCCACTATCTGGAACGCCAGCCGCACAAGTTCCTCGAGGGCATGCTGATCGCTGCATGGGCAGTCGAGGCCACGGAAGTGTTCATCTACATGCGCGATGAATATCCAGCGGTGCTGGTGATCCTCGACGTTGAAATCGCCAAGCTCAATGCGGCCGGTCTGGCCAAGCATACGAAAATCACCGTTCGTCGCGGTGCTGGCGCCTACATCTGCGGCGAAGAAAGCGCGATGATCGAGAGCATCGAGGGCAAACGCGGCTTGCCACGCCATCGTCCACCCTATGTCGCTCAGGTCGGCATCTTCAGTCGTCCGACGCTGGTGAATAACATCGAGACGTTGTTCTGGATCCCGGACCTTCTTGCAAAGGGCGCCGATTGGTTCGCCTCCCAAGGCGCGAATGGCGCAAAGGGGATGCGCTCCTATTCCGTCTCCGGGCGCGTGAAAAATCCCGGCGTTGTTCTTGCGCCTGCCGGCACGACCGCCAACGAATTGATCGCCAAGTGCGGCGGCATGTTGCCGGGACATCATTTCAAGGGCTACCTGCCCGGTGGTGCATCCGGCGGCATTTTGCCAGCCTACATGGCCGACATCCCGCTCGATTTCGGCACGCTGGAAAAATACGGCTGCTTTGTTGGCAGCCACGCGGTTGTCTTCCTGTCGCACCAAGACGATATGAAAGCCGTCGCACTCAATCTGATGCGCTTCTTCGAGGATGAGAGCTGCGGCCAATGCACGCCGTGCCGCAATGGCACCGAGAAAGCCGTGAAGCTGATGAGCAGTGGCAATTGGGATCAATCGCTGCTCGCCGATCTAGCGCAAGTAATGGCGGACGCCTCGATCTGCGGCCTTGGCCAAGCGGCACCGAACCCGCTGAAGTGCGTGATGAAGTATTTTCCGGAGGACCTGCGATAATTGCGCTCAACGTGCGATCTTCGTGATCCTAGTCCGCCACTTTGAATTCTCTCAAGCACACGAGTGCTCAGCATGACCAACAAGATCACCTTCGAACTCGATGGCAAGACGGTAGAGGCCGGGCCTGATGAAACCATCTGGCAGGTGGCGAAACGCTGCGGTACGACGATCCCGCATCTTTGCTACCACGATGCTCCGGGTTATCGGGCCGATGGCAATTGCCGCGCTTGCGTTGTCGAGGTCGAGGGCGAGCGCGTGCTGGCCGCATCGTGCATACGCAAGCCGGCCGAGGGCATGAAGGTCAAGACCGCCACCGAGCGTGCCACGAAAGGCCGCGCGATGGTGTTCGAATTGTTGGTCGCCGATCAGCCGAAGATCGAAGATGCGCACGACGACAAGTCCAAGTTCTGGAATTGGGTGTCGGCGATGGGCGTCTCGACGACGAGCCGTCTGCCGGGTTCCGGCAAGCCTGTTTCGGACACAACGCACAATGCAATTTCGGTCAACCTCGATGCCTGCATTAGCTGCGGGTTGTGCGTGCGCGCCTGCCGCGAAGTGCAAGCCAACGACGTGATCGGCATGGCGTTCCGCGGGGCGAACTCCAAGATCGTATTCGACTTCGACAAGGGCATGGGCGACAGCACGTGCGTTGCTTGCGGCGAGTGCGTGCAGGTCTGTCCCACCGGCGCGCTGATGGAATCGAAGCTGCTCGACCAAGCGACGCAGCGCAAGGCGGTCGAGCCCGATCGCAGCGTCGACACGTTGTGCCCCTATTGTGGTGTCGGTTGCCAGACCACGGTGCATGTCAAGGACAACAAGATCGTTGCCGTCGATGGCCGTGATGGTCCAGCCAACAACAGCCGCTTGTGCGTCAAGGGCCGCTTTGGCTTCGACTATATCCATCATCCCGACCGCCTCACGAAGCCGCTGATCCGTCGCGACGGCGTCGCCAAAGATCCGAAGATGCAGCTTCGTCGCGAAGACGTGTCGAAGGTGTTCCGCGAAGCCACTTGGGACGAGGCGCTGACGCTCGCAGCCGGCGGCCTCAAGACTATCCACGGTCGCGACGGCGGAGATGCGCTGGCAGGCTTCGGCTCGGCCAAGGGCTCGAATGAGGAAGCCTATCTGTTCCAGAAGTTGATCCGCGCGGCATTCTACACCAACAACGTCGATCACTGCACAAGGCTTTGCCACGCGTCGTCGGTAGCAGCCTTGATGGAAGGTCTGAACTCCGGCGCTGTGACAGCTCCGTTCACGGCCGCCAAGGACTCCGAAGTCATCATCGTTATCGGTGCACGTCCTTCGGAAAACCATCCCGTCGCTGCGACCTTCATCAAGAACGCAGCACGCCGTGGCGCGAAGCTGATCGTGATGGATCCGCGCGGGCAAAACTCTGGCATCTCGAAAGTCGCGAGCCATGTGCTTCAGTTCAAACCGGGTACCGACGTCGCGCTGTTGAACGGCATGCTGCACACGATTGTCGAAGAGAAGCTATACGATCAGCAGTACGTGCAGGCGCACACCGAGGGCTTCGAGGCACTCGTCGAGAGCGTCAAGGATTACAGTCCGGAGGCGATGGAGCCGCATTGCGGCATCGCAGCGGTAACGGTTCGCGAGGTCGCTCGCCTTTATGCTCGCTCCAATGCTTCGCTGATCTTTTGGGGCATGGGCGTATCGCAACACACGCACGGCACCGACAACGCGCGCTGCCTGATCGCGTTGGCACTCACGACCGGACAAATCGGCCGCCCAGGCACTGGGCTGCATCCGTTGCGTGGCCAGAACAACGTGCAGGGCGCATCCGATGCTGGCCTCATTCCGATGGTGTTCCCGGATTACAAATCCGTTGAAGTGCCGGAGATCCGCGAAGGCTATGAAGCGCTCTGGGGCGTAAAGCTGAACCCAGTGCGTGGGCTGACGGTGGTCGAGATCATGAATGCGATCGAGGCCGGTTCGATCAAGGGCCTGTACGTCATGGGTGAAAATCCAGCAATGTCGGACCCGGATCAAAATCACGCGCGGAAGGCGCTTGCCATGCTCGAACATCTTGTGGTGCAAGATATTTTCCTCACTGAAACCGCTTGGCATGCCGACGTGGTGCTGCCGGCATCGGCGCATGCCGAGAAGTGGGGCACGTTCACCAACACCAATCGTCAAGTTCAAATTGGCCGTCCCGTCGTTACGCCGCCGGGCGACGTGCGGCAGGATTGGGAGATGATCCAGGATCTGGCGCAGCGTCTCGGGCTCGCCTGGAACTACAAGGATGTCGGCGAAGTCTTCACCGAAATGGCGATGGTCATGCCCTCGCTCGCCAACATCAGCTGGGAGCGCGTGAAGCGCGAAGAGTGCGTGACCTATCCGTCGGAGGCACCGGACAAGCTCGGTGCGGAGATCATTTTCGCCAACGGCTTCCCGACCCAGTCGGGCCGAGCCAAGATCGTACCAGCTGAGTTGCGCGCGCCAGATGAGCTACCCGATGCCGAATTTCCAATGGTGTTGACCACTGGTCGCCTGCTCGAGCATTGGCATACCGGTTCGATGACACGCCGCTCCTCGACGCTCGACGCGCTCGAGCCGGAGGCAATCGCCGGTCTCAACCCGCACGAGATGCGCCGTCTCGGCATAGCGCCCGGGGATGAAATCAAGGTCGCAACGCGGCGCGGCGAGATCACCTTGAAAGCTCGTGCCGACCGTGACGTCGCCAACGGCATGATTTTCATTCCCTTCGCTTTCGCCGAAGCTGCCGCCAACTTCCTCACCAATCCGCAGCTCGACCCGATGGGCAAAATCCCAGAGTTCAAGTTCTGCGCGGCGCGGGTGGAAAAAGTAGCGGAAGTGGCCGAAGCGGCGGAGTAATCTTGATGACGGTGTGACTTGGTGCTACCATGCATCGTATGGGCACCATTGACAAGATTTCCATCGCCATCACCCGCCAGCAGCACGATCTGGTGAAAGCGGCCATCGAGCGCGGCGACTACGCCTCGACGAGTGAGGTCATTCGCGAGGCCTTGCGCGATTGGGAGCTCAAGCAGCGGCTGCGCGCCACCCAAATCGAAGAGATCGGCCGCCTGTGGGACGAAGGCATCGCCAGCGGCCCCTCGGTGGAAATGAATATCAAGGAAATAATAGCGACTGCCAAAGCGCGTTCAGGCTTGTCGAAGGCAGCTGAATGAAGGCTGTTACCAGCGTCGTTCGGACGCCACTGGCGGCTGAAGATCTAATTGAAATTTATCATTACATCACTGCACATAGTCCTCGTGCAGCGGAAACGCTGCTGTATGGACTCGATGGTGAATTTCGTTTGCTTGCTGAACGCCCGGGCATTGGCCGGGCACGTCCTGAACTGCGGCCTGAGCTGCGCTCGTGGTCACACGGATCGTACGTCATTTTGTACCGCATAGTTGATGCAGGCGTCGAGATTGTCAGGGTCATCCACGGTGCGCGCGATCTTGCCGCAGTGCTGAACGAAGCGTCTCGGGGCAACAACGAACCAAACGAATTGTAGAGGGGACGCCGGGTGCGGACACGTTTTATTTTTTGTTCGGCAGTGGCTGTGCACGTTTTGCTTGCGGCATCGATGATCACGAGCGCGTCAGCGCAACCGAGGAGACGGGCCGTCGAGCCACCGGCACCGGCCGAGCCACTGCCGCAAATCACCAATGAGCAAGCAAGCTGTAGCTTTGCTTTTCATGCAGCACTTGCGCCGGTGCGTGATGGGGCTGCGAAAGAAATCGGTAATCTCGATCGTCTGGCACGCCAGTCCGAGCCAGGTTTGACGGGGCGGTGGCTGTTTTGGAGCAAGGCCGGCAGGAGTGCATTGAAGCCTCCGCAGCCCGAGCGTGTCTGCGCGCAAAGTGTAACGAAGTCGGGTCGCGAGCGCTGCATCGAATGGGAAACAAAACCCGTCGATGCGATCAAGTTGGCGTTGTTCGCAGCGCAACCGTCGGGCGAAGAACTAACCGTGTTGCGCGCGCTCGATGCTTTCGTCACCGACAAGGGCGCGGCACTCGAATTCGGCTCGAACGGTCGTCAGTATGCAACGCTGCAGCGGGTGGCCGTCGAGCTCGAAGCCTACATCACGCAGCCGAAGCACCCCGCATTGTGCAATGGTGTGCAGGAGATGCTCGAGTTCAAGCTCAGCAAGATCGATGGTATCAAGAAGCGCATCGATGACGTGGGTAGGGTTGCAGTCAAGGCTCGCAGTCTAGCTCGGCAACGCGTGATCGCCGCGCGAGAGCTGCGTGGCGCGGAAGAAACCGCGGCCGCCCAACCAAAGCCAGCCGACGCATCGAGTGGTGCCCCGAGTTTGCCGCGCTCCATTCCGTCGCCGGCGGTGCAAATTCCAGCAACGATCGATCAGGCAGCGCTGCTCGCGACGCTGTTTGATGGGGTAGTGCCAGCGGACAAGCTCGGCGAGTTGCGGCAGGAGCCAACGATTTGGCGTTCGTTGCAGCGCGCTCGAGACTTGATGGCGCCCGAGGCGACGCCGGGGTTATCGCCTGGGCTGCGAGCTTCAACAGTGGCAGCGCTTCGCATGATCGAGGCTGCGAGCTACGGCGATTTGCAAGTCGCGCATATACAGCGCTTCGATCGCTTATTCTTCGGGACGATCAACCAGATCCGTGACGCACATCGCACTACGTGCACTTGCGCACGCTGATTAAGTTGCGGCCTTAGCGAGTTGAATACGCGTATGCCGGAAAGCGGCCGTCATCCATTCGGTTGCTTTCGGCGCGTCGAGCTGTGGTCTTTGCAGCGTTCGCTGCCTTCACTCGGATTGGATCGGCGATCCAGCCGGCAAGCCCAATAAAGAAGAAGAAATAGGCATAGAGCGCGTTCCAGTAATGCACCGTGCACGCCGACAACGACAGTGCGATCAGCGATACGATCCATGCAAGCGCAAACTGCCGAACGTTGCGATCCTTGTGCTTGCAGCCGCGTGTTATGACCGCGCGCGTGATCAGCGTGAGCGAAAAAATGAGCAGCAGGAACGTCGGAATACCTGCGCGCATTGCGATAAGCAGCCAGAACGCGTCGACCGACGCCGAAGCCATCCATGCTGGGCGCTCCCAGTCGGCCATGCCGAGGCCGATCCACGGATTAGCCCAGACATTTTCCAAACCGTTTTCCCAAATTACGAGCCGGTAGTAGCCGGTCCAACTATCGAGCGTCATGCCGGTCGCAATGAATGCGATTGGAGTGCGCGTCATGACCAGGCTCGCGCATAGATACAGCACACCGAGGATTGCGACGGTGATCGTCGCCCGTTTCGGAATTCCGCGCGTAAGACGATCCCAACCGATCAATACGCCTTGCACGGCGATGATCAAAAGCGGTGCAGAGGATACCGCGGTGAATGTCGCGGCCAGAATTGCGAGCGCGCGACCGTAGCGCGCAAATCCCGCACGGACGTTGAACCAGGCAAGTGCAAGAACGCTCGCGCAAAACGTTCCCAATAGGATGGGATGGTCGAAGGTGCCGTATGCGCGCGTCAGGCCGAGCCGTTGCTCCGTGTCGCGCGGATGGACGTAACCGGTCAATGATTGCAACAAGTCGTGCGTGAAGTGCTGTCCCAGCAGCGTGTCCGGCAATGCGATCAAACCCGCGGTCAACACGGACGCTAGGAGGAAACGCACTGCTCCACGGAATTGCTCGATATCGCGAACCCAGGCGCGAGCGACGAGATAGCCACCAGTACTTTCGAGTGCCAGCGAACCGCCAAAAACTAATCCATTGGATGGTATGAGTTCTGGCCCGATTAATTGAATGCCGTGATGGTTGAACACCACGACCGTCGCGACGTTGTATGAAATAACGGCCCAGTCGAAGAGGCGAGCGCGAATGTCCTTGCGAGTGAGCAGGCGGTAGACTGCGATCGGCAGCAAAATTATGAGTGCCACCCGGTGCGGTGGAAGTCTCAATCCACCCAGATAAAGCGACAACTCCGTCGGGCACAGAAAACTCGCGATCAGGATCGCGATGGGCCAGGGTGTGTGCTTCATCATCGGATCACGACAACATCAATTCGCGTTGTTGCCACGCACGACGGCTCGCACGGTTTGAATCAGGATCCGCAAATCGCGGCCGAGCGACCAGTTGGCGATATACGCCAGATCATGCTCGACGCGGGATTTCATCTTTTCGGTGGTCTCGGTCTCGCCGCGCCATCCCATGACCTGCGCGAATCCGGTGATGCCGGGCTTTACTTGATGGCGATTGGCGTAGCGTTCGAGCATTTCGTCCCAGTGCTCATCGTGAACCAGCGCGTGAGGACGCGGGCCGACCAGCGACATCTCGCCCTTCAGGACGTTGATCAGTTGCGGTAACTCGTCGAGACTGGTGCGGCGCAGGAAGCGGCCAACCCGCGTGACGCGTTTGTCATCTGCCGTCGCTTGGCGAACTTCAGCGCCGTCTTCCATCACGTTCATGGTGCGGAATTTCAGAACCTCGATAACCTTTTGATTGAGGCCGCGCCGGCGTTGACGAAACAGCACCGGACCCTGGCTATCGAGCTTGATGGCAATGGAGCACAGTAACAGGATGGGCGCCGCGATGACCAATAGGATCAAGCCCAATCCGTAGTCTTCGACCTTTTTCAACAGTGGCGCCCAATCGGCGAGCGGCGTTGATTTGACGTCGAGTAGTCCAACGGGACCTAGGTTCGAGACGCTATGACCGGGTGTGACGTCGACCAAATCCGAAGCGATATGCGTCACGACGTGCAGGCTTATCGGCAGCTGTTCCAGCTTCTTGGCAATATCGGCAACGCGCCGGTCTGCGGCTTGCGGAAGTGCAATGATGATTTGATCTATTTTTCCGGCACGCCCCGCCTCGATCAGGTCTTCGAGCCGCCCGTCGACGATCAAGCCCTCTGGGTTCAGACGATCTTGATCTTTGCGATCATCGTACACACCGACAAAGCGCAGTCCCAGCTTGGGATCCAGCAAGTGGTCATGCACGCGCCGGGCAATGATGCCCGCGCCAAATACCGCGACACGCGTATCGAACCGGCCAGCGGCTGTTAACTGGCTCAGTACGCCACGCGCGATCATTCGCAGCCAAAGGATCAACGAAAAACTGGCCGATAGCCAAACCGCATACCAGATCCAGATATGGCTCGCCTCGGCCTTGAAGGGCAATCCCAAACCATGAACGGTCGTAAGCGACAGCGCGAGCGCCGCAAACAGCCGCCGGGGCCTAATCGGAAATTCGTTCATTTTGGTCGTGTCGTACATGCCCCAGCTACGCAGCAGGAAGCAGGCCACGATGCCGCACAGCAATCCGTTCTGCAGGACTTGGGTCCATAGGATATCGAGATCTGCGCCGTACGAATAAATGGTCGCCGGCAACATGGCCGACGCTGCGATGGCAAGAGCGTCAACCAAGCCGACGATGTCCGCTGCCACTTGACGTGACCAGCTCGGTTTCGACAATCCGGCTGCGGTGTCGAGCATGGGCGACAAGCCTTGCTCGATTGGCGGCATGATGGATGAAACGGACATTGAACCCCCGACGCGCGAGACCGCCCGACAGCGGTCCGCAAACTGAACAACCCGAGTAAATCGCATCACGATAAATATTCGCTGAACGCACTCGCCGAAATGCAGAATATTTTTTCTACATTGGGTTATCGTTCAGGCGACGCGCCGGTTTGGCGTCCGTTCGCTTGGCCGGTGTGCCACGGAGCGAGAGTTGACGAAGGGCCGGCCGATCGAGGTCCAATCCCGCTCCATCAGCACGTGATCGACCTGATTGACCACAGCACCGACGATTTTTGCGGCCGATGGCCCCAATGTTTTGATGGCTTCCTTGGCGAGTTGTCTTGGCGTACGGCGCCATGCGGCAACGAATACGATGCTATCTGCCTGTTGTGCGATAACGCGTGCATCGACGACAGGCAACAGCGGTGGCGCATCGATAATGATGACTTCGAATTGCGATCTGAGTTGCTCCAGTATGCGTTTGAACTGCAGGCTCTCGAACAGGCTTGCCGCGTCGATCATGAAGTCCGGCCGGCGTGCGGCGGACATTACATAAAGGCCGGCGATGCGATCATGCAGGATCACATCCTCGATATTCTGGCCGCCCGCGAGCACGTCGATGAGGCCGGTTTGATCGGCCAGCCCCATGTCTTGCGACATTCCACCTTTGCGCAGGTCAGCATCGATGAGAAGCGTGCGTGTTCCGCCGGACGCATAGTGCAAAGCAAGGTTGGCTGCGATCACAGACCGGCCTTCATTTGGCAAACTCGAGGTGATGAGAATGACCTGTGTCTCGCGGCGATCGATGCGATTGTCGAGTTCATGCCGCACGCCACGGATTGCTTCAGCGAACAGCCCGCGCGGCTCGGCGATCATCAATCGCACCGCCCGCATAGGATCGTTGATCAGTGAGTGCGTTGTCTCCGGACCCGGTACTGAGCCCAAATGATCAAGCTCCAGTACGCGTTCTACATCGCGTCCGCGGGCGAAGCTGCTGCCGCCCATTTCAAGTAGCAGTGCGAACGCCAGGCCAAGTACCAGCCCTGCCCCGCCGCCGATCGCTACCAGTTGCTTCCGCTTTGGCGCCATTGGATAAAGGGGTACGTCGGCTCGCTCGACGACACGCGCATCGGGAAACTGCAGGCCCTGCGTCTCAACCGTTTGTTTGTTGCGCGTGAGCAGCGCCTCGTAGAGCTGCTTCGAGGCGTTCGCCTCCCGCTCGAGTTCGCGCAGACGCCATTGTTTGTCGCGCGAAGTAGCGATTTGCACTTTCAGCAGGTCAAGGCGCGAATTCTGCTCGCGTTCACCGTCACCCGCCACGTCGAACTCGGTTTTCAGGTTTTTGATGATCTTCGTAATTTCGGTGCCGAGTTCCGATTGGGCTTTTGCGACGTCGGCTGCGATCTTCTGCATTTCCGGATGTTTTGGTCCGTATTTCGTGCCCGCCTCCGCTTGCTTGCGCAGTGCCTTGGTCATCTCATCGCGAAGCAGACGAACGGTGTTGCTCTGAAGTACGTCGGCCAGCGACTCGTTACCCTCGCCGTCCACCATCATCCGTCGTGCTTGCTCGTAACGGGCGCGCGCTGCGCCGGTGCGGTTGCGGGCGAGGACGAGTGCCTCCATTTCACGAGCCAACTGGCGATCGACGAGCAGGTGGCCGTCGGCGTCGAAGATGTCGTGTTCCGATTTGAAGCGCTCGATCGCCCGCTCGGCAATCGACACCTTTTCGCGCACCGTCCTGATCGTATCGTCGAGGCGGCTGCTGGCATCGACCATGGCGCGGGTTTTTTGCTCGATCTGCATCTGGAGATAGGTATCGGCAATCGCATTGGCGATGCGCGCTGCCTTCAACGGATCGGCCGACGAGAAGTGGATTTCGATGACGAGCGTGGTACGCACGCGCACCACTTTCATACGCTGTTCGAATGCTCGGCCGATCTCGTCTCTGATAGGTTCGAGTGAGGGTTCGCGCGACGGTTCTAGAAGATCGGCGATCGATTTCGGGCCGGTAGGCTCCAGCAATTTAAACGGTGCGCGCACCAAGCCGAGCCGGATAAGTACAGCCTGGAAGGTCGAAACGCCGACGAATTCCCAATCGTTTTGCAGGCGGAGCTGCTCGATGACACGATGAACAATTTGTCGTGATTTGATGACTTCGACTTCGCTGTCGACGGTTGCCGCATCGGCCTTCAGGTCGGATATGACGCCCTTGATGCCGACGATTTCCTTTTGCCGCTGGTCAATCTGTACCGAAGCAACGGCTTCATAACGATTGGGAATATTGGCTACAACCGCGGCGGTGAGTGCGGCAATCGATGCGGCGGCGGCCAGAATTAGTGTAAGTCTCTGGCGCAGCGCAGACAGGATCTCGGGTAAGGAGAACGCGTTGCCGCGCTCCTCATCATCCCCTTCATCTCTTGGCCGCGCACTCATTGGTCGTTCAACTGTTAGAACCGCAACTTGGTCGTAAGCCACACGCGGTTGCGTGTGAGGTTGTCTTCTTCGATGTTCGAACTCTGGATTTGATGTTCGTAGGCGATCGAGAACAGCCAGTTTTTAGTGTGATAGTAGTCCGCGCCGACGCGACCGATGATGACCTGGTCGCGGCGCCGCTCGCCAAAGAACTCTGACTCGCGATATTCACCCCCTAAAGTGAATACGAGGTTTCTAAGGGCTTCGTATTCCACTCTCGCGCTGATTGAGTTATCTAAACGACCACCTGGAGCGTCTCCTTCGATGCCTTCAGCGTAGGCGCGGCGCGCGCTCAGATAGGCCGTCATGAGTTGAGTAGGCAACCACTGGATCTCGCCCTCCAGGATCAGGTTGCCGGCGGTTCGCAACTGGCTGCTGTCGTAGTCACGCAGTCCATAACCTCCGAGCAGCCGCCAACGCAGCAGCGGGCTTATCTCGGCCGATACGCCTGCTATCGCCTCATATCCGTTGGCTGAATAATCGAGCTTGGTGGCGCCGTAGTTGGAGTGGCGGAGCGTGCGCAGCTTGGCTTGAATTTCGTAACCCGGTGAAAATCGGTAGCCGAGCATCGCTTGCGCCGACAGAACTTGCGTGTCGCGATTGTCTTGATCGATGGTGCTGCCGTTCCGCGCCTTTACATCTTGGAAATCCCATCGCTCGATGCTGGCGCTAAAGCCCGCGTAAAGTCGGCCGGCGTCGCGCTTGAGCCCGAGAATTGCTCGGTTGTGGAATACGCCGGTCTTTTCGATTGCGTTTTTCGGCGCGTCAGGCGCTGCCCGGTCTTCATGGTCAAGACCCGAAAGCAGGCTCAGTGCCAATGTATGCGCGTTGTCGAAGTGCAACGCGCCGTCCATGCTGAAACGAAAGTCAGTGGTGTTGAGCTCGTTGTGCTTGACGTATTCGGTCTGCTTGGCGCCGATGGCAAAGTCGAGGATATGCCTGGGCAAATCCGATTTCGCGCGGACGACCGGGACGATTTCGAAACGAGTGTCCGACGTCCGGTTCTTGTTGGTCGCATAGATGTTGTCGTCGAATACGACCGTGGTGCCCAGCGTCGGGTAGAGCAGGTAGTTGCCGGCGCGCACGCCATCGGGCAGGAACAACTTTCGATCGCGGTCGATCACGCGCTCAGCGCCGTAGCGCTTTATATTATCCCAATGTTTGAGGCTTTCGCCGTGTGCGATTGTGTCGTCGCGGCCCAGGCCATCATTGCCGAGGTCCAAGGCGTAGGTTCGCGTCGATAGGGCCACCGCCGCAAGCAGTGCAACGGCCGCTTTTGGCCACTTCGCGGGCACCATCTTGCGGTGCGGCGGGTTTGGGGTGTGATGGTTCAAAAGAACCGCTCTGGGACACGAATATTGTCGCCGGGAAGCACGTCAATGTCGGCCGGTAGTGCGACCTTTACCTGTGCTGGTGAACCTTCGCGAACGAGGATTACGTAGGCTTCGTTTGCCCGATAGGTATATCCGCCAGCGACTGCAATCGCGTCGCGCAACTTCAATCCATTCTTGTAGGCAAATTCACCGCCGCTGCGGACTTCGCCGTGAATGTAGATGGGGCGGAAGTTGACGACTTCGACCGATACCTTGGGGTTGGTGAGGTAACCCTCGCTCAATTTCCGGCGTACCGTATCGCGGAACTCGGCAATCGGCCGGCCTTTGGCTGGAATTTCTCCGACCAACGGGACGGGAACGTTACCGGTCGCGTTCACGTCGTACACACCGGACATGTCGGCTTCGCCAAAGATCGTGAGCTTGATCTTGTCGCCGACGCCGAGCCGGTAGACCCGTGAAAGCTCGACCTCACCCGGCCTGCCGGCGAGCTTGGCATCCGGAACCGTGGCACTATCGGCACAAGCGCCGATGACGACCGTTGCCCCTAGGGCTACGGTCGTCAGAAAAGCCGCGAAATTAGGCGAGCTACGCAACAACATAAGCTCGAGCCGTCCGGTTCGGAGAAACTGAGCGGCGGACAGAATCCGAGAATTGTGGACCCCCCGCCTTGTCGACTACCAAACCCGGTTCGGGTTAAAACGTAGTTAATGCGAACAATGTTGTGAAAACTAAATATTTCCCGTTAGCGACCCGTTCAGCCATTCCGTTTACGATGACACCGAGTGAATGAGCGGCGCGATGGAGCGTAATACGTGACGATTGATGCAGTTGCTGCCGCCGACGAGGGTCTGGCGCGTTTTTATGCCGGGAAGCAGCAGAGCTACTTCAATGGTGCACGCGCTGATTTCGTTGCGCGACTGCCGCACGATGCGACCGCTCGCATTCTGGAAGTTGGCTGCGGCACCGGCGCTACCGGCGCGCTCGCATTATGCCGTGGCCGTGCAGGCCACTACGCAGGTGTCGAACTATTCGAAGGTGCGGCCGAGCAGGCGCGACTTCTGCTCAATGAGGTGATCGTTGGCGACGTGGAAAAGTTAGCGTTTCCCTGGCAACCATGCGCCTTCGATGCATTGATTTTGTCGGAAGTTCTGGAGCATTTGGTCGAGCCTTGGGTGGTGTTGGAGCGGCTGCGGCCGCATCTACGTCCCGGCGCCATGGTACTGGCGAGCTCGCCCAATATTTCGCATTGGCGCGTCGTGCGCGAATTGATCCGCGGGCGCTTCCACTTGGCTGATCAGGGCGTGTTTGACCGCACCCACATGCGTTGGTTTACGCCGGACACGTATGCGGCAATGTTCGAGCGGGCCGGTTATGAGGTGCTGAGCGTCGAGCCGGTGACACCGTTCTCCGAGCGCACGCAGTTGATATCGAGGCTCACCAAGGGCCGCTGGGACCACTTGTTCATGACGCAGATCTGCATCGAAGCCCGGCGGCGCTAGTCCCGTTGGAACGGCGTTCTAACCGCGGAACACTCTATCCGCGGAAAACTGTCGCGATGCCGTGCACGATGTCATATTCGCATTGCACGTTTGATAGACGATCGCCGGAGTTGAGGTAGAGGTAGGGGTTGCGATAGCGCGCGCTCCACATCAGATCGTCGACTTGCCAGAACCATACGTCGAGATCACTCTTGCCGATGACGACACGTACGTCGGTAGGTTTCGCCCAAACGTTGACGTTCGCGACCAAGCCCTGATTGCGAGGGTCCTTTTGGCACGCGGCGACGGCCCGGTCGCGATAGGCGCTGATCAAAATATCCTTGGTGCCGCTGCGATATAGATATTCCTGAGTGCCGATTTTGGCTGCGGCGAGCAAGCCAAGCACCACGACGGCAGCCTTCATATACGTCATGCAACTCTCCCCGGACATATGGATCAATGTTACCGAACGTGGTGAACAAAGCGTTAGGATCTGTGTAGGTTGCGCCAATGCGGTTCACGCTAAAGCAATTGACCTACTTCGCAGCGGCAGCAGAGGCTGGCACGGTCATCGGTGCGGCTGAGCGCGTGCGGATATCGCCGCCATCGATCTCGAGTGCCATTGCGCAGCTCGAAGCGGCGTTTGGCGTGCAACTATTTGTCCGCCATCACGCGCAAGGATTGACGTTGACGCCAGCCGGGCAATCGTTCCTGCGCGCGGTGAAACTATTCCTGCAGCAAGCTGAAGAGCTTCAGCATATGGCGGGCGACCTGGCGCAACGGGTGGCGGGCCCATTGAGCCTCGGTTGTCTCGTCACGCTGGCGCCGATGTTATTGCCGGATCTTTGCCTGGGTTTTGAGGCCGAGCATCCGGCGGTTACCATTACGATCACCGAAGGCCATCACCAGGAATTGATCGAGAAACTTCGCCGTGCCGAAATCAGCGCGTGTCTGACCTACGATCTACCGGTACCCGACGACGTCGCCTTCGAGCCGCTGGTGACGCTGCATCCGCATATTCTTGTCAGTGCCGATGATCCGATTGCCAAAAGCCCATCGATCGGCCTCGACGACATGATTGATCGCCCTTTCATACTCCTCGATCTGCCTTCGAGCGGTGATTATTTCATGTCGATTTTTGCTAAGGCTGGTTTGAAGCCGAACATCAGGTCGCGTTCCCGCTCGCCCGACGTGGTGCGCAGCATGGTGGCGGAAGGGCATGGCTACTCGATCGCCAACGTGCGGCCATTGAACCGGTTCTCCCTCACTGGACGCGAGTTGGTTTATCTGCCGTTGACCGGCGATCATGCCCCGTCGGTACTTGGCGTCGCCACTTTGCGCGATTTTCGGCCAACGCGCCTGATCGACGTATTCATTGAACGCTGCCGGCAAAGGATCGGCGAGGCGACAATACCCGGCATGGGAGGTCTGGTTCGGAAAAACTGAACCAATATCGATAAAAGAACTATTTTACTGATTTAGCGACCAGCTCTATCGTCGTGTCCTGATAACCAGGATTCGACCCATGCCAGCGACCATCGCCACCACTGCTAACCGCGACGCATTCATCGGGGCAATGGCCAGCGTCGCAACGGGCGTCTCGATCGTGTCGACCGATGGGCCTGCTGGCCGATACGCCATGACGGTCAGCGCATTCAACTCGGTATCGGCAGACCCGCCTACTCTCCTCGCCTGCGTCAACCGGAAGAGCCCGCTGGTCGAAGCGGTCAGACGGAATGGCGTGTTCTGCATTAATGTATTGGGTGCCGGCCAATCCGAAATCGCCGACCGGTTCGCCGGCCGCCCGCGCGAGGGCGCACCATATGACTTCGATTGTGCATCGTGGCAGTTGCTCGACACTGGCGCGCCATGTCTGGCAGAGGCCGCTGCCTCATTCGACTGCGAGTTCGACAGCGCCGTCGAGCAAGGCACGCATCTCGTTCTGTTCGGCCGCGTCGTTGCCGTCGCCCACCACGGTTGCCATGCCCTCGTATATGCACGCCGCACCTACGGCCGCCCGCACCTCATCGCCGCTGAGTAACCCGACCAACAATTTCCATCCAAAGGAATGCGCATGATCCGTACCGGCCAGCAGTATCGCGACAGCATCCGCGATGGACGCCACGTTTATATAAATGGTGAGCGCGTGAAGGATGTGACCACGCATCCGATGTTCAAGCCGCTGGTCGATATTCGCGCTCATATCTACGACATGCAGCACGACGCGACGCATCGCGATGTGATGACATGGACCCAACCGGAAACCGGCGAGATCAACGCCGTCAACGCGCAATTGCCGTTCACCAAAGCGCACTGGGAAGCCAAGCGTCTGGCGACCGATACAGTGCTGCGTGAGATCGGCGGCGTCGTCACCCGCGTGGGCGACGAGACCGTCGGCGAGATGTGGTCGCTGTACGATGGCACCGATGTGCTCAACGAGATCGATCCACAATTCGGCGCCAATATCAAACGGCACATCGAGCGCGTCGAACGCGAAGATCCTTTCCACGTCTCGGCCAACACTGATCCGAAGGGCGATCGCTCCAAGCGTCCGCAGGATCAGGACCCCGATATGCTGCTGCATGTGGTGAAGGAGACATCAGAAGGCATCGTCGTGCGCGGCGCCAAGTACGAGACGGCCGCCGCCTATGCCAACCAAGCCTTTACCAAGCCGACGATCGCCAATTGGGGTAACGAGACGATGAGCGACTATGCCGTCGGCTTCATCTGCGATCTGGGTTCGCCTAATTTGAAATTCATCTGCCGCACTGGATTCGCCGGGCGCGCTTCGGCCGAAGATTATCCGTTGTCGAACAAGTTCGATGAGGTCGACACGCTAGTGATCTTCGACGACGTGTTGATCCCTTGGGAGAACGTGCTGTTCTACCGGCACACGAAAGCAGCGACCTTTATTCGAGCCACGTTGCATCGCTATTCAGCCTTCGCTTACGTGCAGCGTAACCAGTATTTCGCCGACATGCTGATCGGCGCGGCGCTTCTCAACGCGCGGCAGACCGGTCTCGATAAGCAGCAGCCGGTGCAGGAGAAGCTCGCCGAGCTGGCCTGTTATCGCGAGGGCATTAACGCGCATCTGACAGCGGCGATTGCGACAGCCGAGCGCTCCCCGATGGGACTGATGATGCCCAATCAGTCATTGCTTTATACCGGGCGCGTGCTCGCCTGCTCGCAGATGCACGAGATGATGCACATCGCGCGCGAACTGTGCGGGGGGCAAGTTTGCGTGACGCCTGATGTCGCGAGCTTCCGTCATCCGGAGACCAAGCCGTGGCTCGATAAGTTCTACACGATCAACGACAATTGGGTGGCGGAGGATCGCCGTAAACTACTGGCCTACGCGCGCGATCTGCTGAACTCCGACTATGCCGGTCATCGCCTCACCTTTACGATGTTTGCTCAAGCACCACACTTTGCGCACTTAGCGGCGGTGCATCGCAACTTCGATTGGGAGAATGCGGCGGCCATCGCCAAGAAGGCGGCGGGCCTTTCCGACCGCATCGATGCCAAGCTGGTGATGAAAGCAGCAGAATAATATGCCGCTCGCGTAGGTTGGGTTAGCGCTCTTCGCGCGTAACCCAACAACTTCGACCATCCATCGTTGTTGAGTTGCGGATGGACGCTGGCATCCTAACCAACACCCGGTTCGGCGATTGTTTTGAAGCGAGGTTGACCCATGATCCACAAACGCATTCGTCCGTTCAATACGAAGAAGACGTATCCGGAACAAAAGCTCGACAACGATCTGGCGCAGGCGGTGGTGGCGCGGGGCACGTATGTGTTCCTGCGCGGACAGTGTCCGCAGGATCTCGATACGGCGGCGAACGTCGGCATCGGCGATCCGACCGCACAGGCGCACAAAGTCATGCAAAACATCCGTCAACTCATCGACGAGTGCGGCGCCAAGATGGAGCACATCACCAAGCTCGTCGTGTATTTGACCGATATCCGCCATCGCGAGGCGGTCTACCTCGTGATGGGCGAGTACATCCGTGGCGTGCACCCTGTGTGCACCGGGCTTGTGGTTGTCGCCCTTGCGCGTCCAGAGTGGCTCGTCGAGATCGACGCCACGGCCGTTATTCCGGATTGAGAGTTGCAAGCCCATGACATTTTCCATCGCAGCTCGCTGCCCAGCCACAGGCATGTTTGGATTGGCGGTGGCGTCATCGAGCCCGGCGGTGGCGGCGCGTTGCTCGCACGTGCGCAGCGGCGCTGGCGCGGTCGCCAGCCAGAACATCACTGATCCGCGATTGGGTCTAAGTGGTCTCGATCATTTGGCGGCAGGACGCTCGGCCGATGAAACGCTGGCGCTCTTGAAAAGCCAGGGCGGCGCATTGATCGCCTACCGCCAGCTCACGATCGTTGATAAAGTGGGCCGCACGGCCGACTTCTCCGGCGACAAGTCGCTCGGTATTCACGCCAGCGCGCACGGACCTGGCGCGGTGGCTGCCGGCAATATGCTAGCCAACCTGGATGTACCGAAAGCGATGCTGACAAATTTCGTGGCCTCGACGGGCACACATCTCGGCGAACGTTTGATCGCCGCCATGCGCGCCGGACTCGATGCCGGCGGTGAAGCCGGACCCATTCATTCGATCGGTCTCAAGATCGCCGGCAACGTACCGTGGCCGATCGCCGATCTGCGCATCGATTGGCACGACACCGACCCTGTCGGCGAACTGGCCAAGCTCTGGGCCATCTACGCCCCGCAACTCGACGACTATGTCATCCGTGCGCTCGATCCGACGAAAGCGCCCTCGTTCGGCGTGCCGGGAGACAAGTAGCTCATGCGCATCTCGATCCTCGGCGCTGGCGCCATCGGCTGCTATTTCGCCGCACAATTGCACGCTTCGGGCGCTGATGTGGAAGTGATCGCGCGCGGGGCAACGCTCGATGCGATACGTGCGCGCGGCATTACGATCGAAGCGCAAACCGGTACTCATGTTCGGGTGCCGGCTTGCGCCATCGAAGATGCCCGGACGACCGATGTACTCATCAGTTGTGTGAAGGCCTATGCCATCCCGAGTTTGGGTCGTGATATCGCACGGCTTGTTACGGCGGACGGGATATGGCTGTGCACGGTCAATGGCCTGCCCTGGTGGTATGGTGACAGTCCACTCAACACCGTCGACCCCCTGGGTCAATTACGGGCGCAATTTCCCATCGCGCGGGCAGCTGGCTGCGTCGCCTACCTGGCCTCCGAAATAACGGCGCCCGGCGTCGTTTCCTTCAACAGCGGCAAAGGCTTGATCGCCGGCATGGCGGACAGCAGTTCGTCAACCCGTCTTGAAGGTGTTGCTCGCATTTTGACTGATGCCGGCATCGCGACCTCGACGACGAGTGACATTCGTTCCGCGGTTTGGAACAAGCTCTTTGGCAACGTCGGCCTCAACCCGATGTCCGCACTCACTGGTTGCACAGTCGATCAACTTCTGGCCGATCCAGAATTGAAAGACTTGCTCGTCGATGTGATCACCGAGGCGATGGCTGTTGCCAGGGTCGAAGGGGCGGTGGTTGAAAGCGATGCGGTTCGTCGCGTTGCCTTCATGGCGAGGTTGGGATCGTTTCGTACGTCGATGCTGCAAGATGCTCAAGCTGGCCGTCCGCTCGAACTTGATGCAATTCTAGGTGCGGTGCTCGAAGTTGCCGCTCGTCGCAGGGTCGATGTGGCAGCCAGCCGTCGCCTCTATGCGCTCGCAGCGCCGTTCGCGCGAAGCCAGGGCTTGATGCCGGTTTAGGCGCGGCCTCCTAGCACGCAGGCGAAACGTGTCGCGCCGCTCGCGATCATGCGGCGTTCGATTACCGCTGCCAAACGCTGGGTACCTTGGCCGGGCGCGCCGGCGACACGCTCGAACGGATTGGGGAGCGATGCTGCCAGCAATGCCGACTCGCGCTGCGACAATCGACTGGCCGATTTGTTGAAGTGATAACGGCTCGCCGCCTCGATACCGAAGATGCCCGGTCCCCACTCGGCGATGTTGAGATAGACCTCCATAATCCGCGCTTTGGACCACAAGATTTCCAACGGCAATGTAATGCCGATCTCGAGCAGTTTGCGAACCGGACTACGGCCCGGCCATAGCAACAGGTTCTTCGTTACCTGTTGCGAAATCGTGCTGGCACCGCGCAGCGCATCCGCACCTTCTTTTTCGGCTTTGTCGAGTGCCGCGCGCATCTCGCCTAGATCGATGCCCCAATGCCCGCAGAATTTGTTGTCCTCGGATAGGATGACGGCGCGAACGATGTTGGGGGATACGCGCGATAGTGGCATCCAGCGATTGTCGATTTCCGTGCCTGTCAGACTTTGGGTGAGCATCAATGCGGAACTTGGTGGGTCGACGTAACGAAAAACCAGCAAGATTGAACAAACCACGATGGTCGCGACGACCCCGGCAAGAGAAATGGCGATGCTGCCGTTTCTCAGGGCCAACCAGAGACACGGTCCCGCGTGCCGCGTCAAAGCGCGCAGGCCGGCCGGTTCAGGCGCTGACTTGGGGCTAGACGCATCGTTCATCTGGTAACGATCCTGATTTTCGTGACATAACTGCGGGACCAAAGGCCAAGCGGCCATACCGCAGGCGTGCGTCTCTCCATCCCCGAAGGTTCCTATAGGATACAAACGGTGTTCAACGAAAGATTGGCGGACGCGCAACGGGGTGTCGAGGAGCGGCTTTCGCGATGGCTAGTTAACGACGCTGCTCCTGCGCGGATGACGCAATCGATGAGCCACGCCGTACTCGGTGGCGGCAAGCGTGTTCGCCCATTCCTAGTGCTTGAGACGTCGCGACTGTTCGATGTCGATCGCGATGCAGCACTCGATGTCGCGGCCGCGCTGGAGTGCGTACACTGCTACAGCCTCGTACATGATGATCTGCCAGCCATGGATAACGACCGGTTGCGGCGTGGCAAGCCGACCGTTTGGGCGCAATTCGACGAATGGACCGCGATCCTGGCAGGCGATGCGTTGCTCACGCTCGCTTTCGAAATTATTGCTGGGTCCAGTTCGCAGATGACAGCCGATATGCGCGTGCGCTTGACGCTCGAACTCGGTCGCGCATCAGGTCGGGCTGGAATGGCGGGCGGGCAGTGCATAGATCTAGAGGCTGATAAGCTCGGCGTGCCAGCGCACCCGGCACTCGAACATATTCGGCATCTACAGGCGCTGAAAACCGGCGCGTTGATCCGCTTTGGGTGCATTGCCGGTGCCATTCTTGGAAATGCAAAGCCGAACGAGCAAGCTGCGTTGATCACCTATGGCGAACGGATCGGGTTTGCATTCCAGATCGCCGATGACATTCTCGACGTGACGGGAGATGAAGCAACGGTCGGCAAGGCCGTCGCCAAGGATGCGGCAGCTGGCAAAGCGACGATCGTTTCATTGATCGGCCTCGATGCTGCGCGCGCCAAGCTTGCGGCCGTCGAAGCAGAAGCAATTTCGGCCCTTGCGGTGTTCGGGACGAAGGCCGAAATACTGCGCCAAGCCGCCGCGTTTATTTCAAACCGCAGCGCGTGATCTCATATGGTGGTTTGAAAGCGGTGGGGCGCCGCCGCAAACAATTCAATTGCCCGCTGGCCGCAACGGGCTGATGCCGCTGCGAGGCGCTGATCTGGGTTGAGGGGACGGTTGATCGGAATCCAAGTTGGGTTTCAGCTCGGTTGCATCGGCCGGGCGTCTGACGCGTCCCTCGAAATGCGCTCCATCTTCGATCATCAGCGTTTGTTGCATAATCTCGCCCTCGACATAGGACGTTGCGAGCAATTCAACATTGATCGCCTTGATCGAGCCGATCACTTGGCCCCGCACGGCAACGTTTTCCGCCGAAACCGCGCCAGTTACTTTGCCGCCAACCCCGATTACGACATCCACGCCGCGCAAATCCGCGTGTACCTCGCCGTCGACCTGCAATGTACCCTTGGTGATGATGGTGATGCGCTCACCCATGATCTTCAGATCATTGCCGATGATCGAGATGCTGGATGGCGTTTTGCTGTCCGACGTACTGCTAAGCGGCGGGCGCGCTGCCGACGACTCCGGCTTACTTGATTTGTCGAGTGGTGGCGGACTAATCGCGGGCGGCGTGGTCGAGGCCTGACCCTTGGTCGTCGGCTCGAGCTTCCACATGTCAGCACCCCGGGGAAATGATCTACGCTACGTTACGACAGATATGCGAAGTAGGTCGAGCCCCTGCGGGCTCGACCTACTTAATGACACTTTGCTAACGATACGCTGTCAACGACAAAGTGTTAGGCATCACTGGAGCCAACGCGGTACTAGGCGTCCTAGTGTTGCACTCAGATAGAGAACGATTGGCCGCGCGATTTATTCCGGCGAAAATTAAAACAGTCGATATTTCACTGCACAACTTCCATTTTCACGTGTGCCAGTCCGCGGGGTTTGAAACCCAGAACTTCGGCAGCCCGATCGGAAAGATCGACGACGCGGCCGGGTTTGAACGGACCGCGATCGTTGATGCGGACGACGACCGAGCGGCCGCTATCCACATGGGTCACCTTCACTCTGGTATTCAGGGGCAATGTCTTGTGGGCGGCGGTTAGCGCGTTCTTGTCGAAACGCTCGCCGGACGACGTCATCTGCGGTTGCCAGTAGTAGGACGCAATCCCGGCCATGACATGGTGTGGTCCAAGCCGTAATTCTGGTCCTCGTGGACCGCGAACGGTATGCAATGCGCTCGTGGTAATGTTGCCCGGCCTGGTTGGCGCGGCGATAACGGCGGTATTCCAGCTGCGCGCGTAGTACTGCGCCTGCGCGGTCGCAGGAAAAACACAGGCAATCAGGGCAACACTGGCAAATAGGCGCATCAGCAACTCGTGTTAGACGTCGAATTGACGTTCACGAGCAGCGAATAACTTGATTCGCAGATTTGTATGGCCGTTCAAGACGTGCAGCGGAGAGAACAATAGTTATCCCCGCTGTACGGTGCTCGTGTACTATTATGTCAGGATCAGCGACCTAGGACTGTCATACGGACTGGAACGACGCCCGAGCCCTTCATGTTGATCGCGCCGGCTGCTGCCGATGAAAGATCGATCACCCGGCCGGCAACGTACGGGCCGCGATCGTTGATCGTCACGACGGTCGATTGGCCGTTGTTGGCATTGGTAACCCGGACCCGGGTGCCGAATGGCAAGGTCTTGTGAGCGGCCGTCATCGCGTTCGGATTGAACCAACCGCCTGACGCGACACGCTGGGGTTGCCAGTAGTAGGAGGCCATTCCGCCGCCGAGGCTCGAGCCGCCCTCGTTGTCATTGTTACTGCGCGCGGCGCGGCGGTTGCCACGCGGTGCTGGATCTTCGTCATTGATGGTTGCGCGCGCCGTGCGAACAGGGCGCTCGGCCCGCTCGGACCGTTCGGCTCGTGCTGCACGTGTCGGCTTGCTCTCATTGCGCTCGGCTTCGCTGCGGAAATAGCTTTGGCCCAGAATTGCATCTTTCCAGTCGGCTTTGGCGGGAATGGCGCCAAACACACCGAACGAAATGGCAGCGCTTACTGCCAATAGGACTTGTTTCATTTTGTGAACTCCTTTTACGCGAACGCCGGCCCCCCCGGGAGGCCTAAACGGCAACGCGCTGCCTCTTGGTCAGGGGCAGCGCGTCGCGAGAACGGGCGTACTAGAGCTGTTCGGGTTGTACCATCCGCGATGGGTAATATAGTTAACCCTGCATCGAGTGTAATGCGGGTCGAATTACATCGTGCTGTTGAACGATCCGCCGTCCATTACGATGTTTTGACCGGTGATGTAGCCAGCATGTTGCGAACACAGGAACGCTGCGGTCGCACCAAATTCCTGGGTTGTACCGAAACGGCCAGCCGGCACTTCCTTCTTGCGTGCTTCGTGGACGGCGTCGAACGAAAGTCCTTTGCTTGTAGCCATTTTCGTTGTCGTACCGCGCAAGCGATCGGTTTCGAATGGACCCGGGAGCAAGCTGTTGATGGTAACGTTGCGGGCGGCTGTCCGGCGCGAAAGCGCTGACACGGCACCGGTCAAGCCGGCGCGTGCACCGTTCGATAGTTCAAGCGTCGGGATCGGTGACTTCACCGAGTAGCTGGTGATGTTGAGGATGCGCCCGAACCCGCGTTCCATCATGCCGTAAACGGTGGCGTGGATGAGCGCGATCGGTGTGATCATATTACCTTCGACTGCGGCGCGCCAATCGTCCATCGAGAAGTCTTTGAAGTCGCCGGGCGGTGGGCCGCCGGCATTGTTGATCAGGATGTCGGGGTTTGGGCATGCGGCGAGTAGCGCCTTGCGGCCAGCATCGGTCGTCACGTCGCAGGCGACCGTCGTTATAATTGCGCCGGTCGCCTTGCGGATCTCGGCGGCGGTCGCTTCGAGAACGTCCCGGGTGCGGGCGCAGATTGTCAGCTCGACACCTTCAGCGGCCAATGCTTCGGCGCAGCCCCGGCCAAGGCCTTTCGATGCAGCACACACAATAGCCTTACGGCCCTTGAGACCCAAATCCATGACGCCCTCCTGAGTGATTGTCGCGCCCAAGTTGGGGGATCGGACCGGTGGGCGTCAAGGAGGGGTTCGACGAGCCGAGGTCTAATTGTCAGCAGGGATTTTCAAAATTTCGAGTAGCGCGGTGTTGAAGCCACTGGGCTTCTCATACATCGACCAGTGGCCAGCGCCGGCCACTACGCGGGTTACAAGTTCTGGGTGATGCATGCGAAGAATATCGAACACGGCATCTACTGACGGATTTGCCAGCACGTCGCGTGCTCCCCAGATCGCACGCAGCGGAACCTTTACGTTGATGAGTTGGTCCTTGATTTCTGTGGTCACGGCAAACTCGCGGGATTTGAACCGCGCCTTTGCGATGTTCGCGGCTTGGATATCAATCGCCAAATCATCAATGCGTGCAGGATCGGCAATCATGAGGATTTGCAACAACTTGGCGTGCACGCCGCGCCGCTCGGCGGCAGACATGGTCGAACGCTCCTTGGGAAAGTCTTCGAGCTTTGGGTGTAGCCCCAAAGCCGAGCACCCTGAAACGGTGAAGCTCGCAAGATGGCTACCGAGCTCGATCGCGGCAAACGTGCCGACGTGTCCACCGAATGAAAATGTCACCAACTGCGGCCGGCGATCGGCGGGAATAAGCTGGCGCAGGCCATCGGCGACGACTTTGCCGCTGCTGGCTGGTGTAAACGGTGCAGGTGGCATAGCGCTGTCACCAAGGCCCGGCAGATCGATCGCCCAAACATCATAATGTGGCATCAATGCTGGGATGGTCTTCAGCCAGTGCGTCCAAGAACCGGAGCCGCCGTGTGCCAGGATCACTGGTGGCGCATCGGGGTTTGGCCACCGCCGCCATACCAGGTCGCCTGCGCCGCAAGGCGTGCGATAAATTGTGGCCAGCCCCTCGAGAGGCGCAAGGATGTCTTGCAAAGTGGACATGGGATGCGTGATCCTTGATCTGAATAGCATGCCGACATAAGCGGCCACGTCCCACTCAACAATGCGAAAGTCTCGTTTCATGGTGCATAGCAGCAATCTCGCGATCAACGGACCACGTTTGTGGGACGCTCTCATGGAGATGGCGAAGATCGGCGCAACTCCCAAGGGTGGATGCAATCGGCAGGCGCTGACCGACCTCGACAAGCAAGGCCGTGATCTGTTCGCCACCTGGTGCAGGGCCGCCGGCTGCACGATCGCGATCGATCGGATTGGCAATATGTTTGCTCGCCGGGAAGGTACCGATCCGAAATTGCCGCCGGTCATGTTCGGTAGTCACCTGGATACCCAGCCGACCGGTGGAAAATTCGACGGTGTACTGGGTGTGTTGGCAGCGCTAGAGGTGGTGCGTTCGCTCAACGACCTCAACATCAAAACGAAGCACCCAATAGAAATTGCCATGTGGACCAATGAAGAGGGCTCGCGCTTTGCCCCGTCAATGACCGCGTCGGGCGTGTTTGCTGGTGCTTTCACGCTGGACTTCGCCCGTGCGATCACCGACTTCGAGGGCAAATCGATTGGCGACGAGCTCGATCGGATTGGATATTCCGGCGATCAGGCGGTCGGCGGCCGGCCCGTGCACGCATTCTTCGAGCTTCACATTGAGCAGGGACCGATCCTAGAGGAAGACGGCACCGATATCGGCATCGTGACAGCAGCTCAGGGGCAGCGCTGGTATGAAATCAATATCACCGGTCAGGACAGTCACGCCGGCTCGACGCCGATGGAGCGTCGCAAGGACGCACTGCTTGGCGCGGCACGCCTGATCGACGGTGTGAACCGGATCGGCCGGATGACGATGCCAGAGGGGCGTGCCACCTGCGGCGTGATCACGGTAACGCCGGCGTCGCGCAACGTGATTCCCGGGGCGGCGTTCCTCACCGCCGAATTCCGCCATCCCAACGAGCCGAGCCTGGAAATGATGAACCGGTCGCTCACCAATCTCGCGGTTGATGTTTCACGTGAATTGGGGCTGACGATCGACATCAAGCAGATCACCAAGTTTCCGGCCCAACCGTTCGACGAGGGCTGTCTACAGGCGGTCCGCAATGCTGCGACAATGCACGGACTATCGTTTCACGACATCATATCGGGCGCTGGGCATGACGCCGTCTACATGGCTCGGGTCTGCCCTTCAGCAATGATTTTCATCCCGTGTGTCGGTGGCATCAGTCATAATGAAGCCGAAGACTGCAAGCCGCTGTGGGTGACCAATGGCGCCAATGTGTTGCTGCATGCCGTGCTGGAGAAGGCGCAGGTGGTGGGGCTATAGCCGGGAGCCAAACCAAGTCGTTGGCATTAACGCTGAGCCTACATGGGGCAGCCATTTTCATTGAACCACGTGCTTGGCCCCTATTCTAATGGCGAGATATCGTGCAGGCTGCCGCCGGAGCAAATAAGTCAGCACACGATTGACTCAACCAATGTCGACGCGACCCGAGGGTAAAATATGAAGATCAGCCTGCCAATGATTGCTCGATTAGGTGTCTGCCTTGGTGCAATGGCCGCGTGGGCTGCGGCAGCCGATGCGCAAACGCCGCCAGAACAGGTCAAGAAATCGGCTCAACGCCCAGTAGCTCAGCGCCCTGTCGTAAATCGACCGGCCGTCCAGCAGCGGTCAGTCAAGCAGACGCCGACCGTAAAGCAGGCGCCCGTACGTCGTACCGTGACGACCACGCCAAAAATATCGAAGCCAGTGGTTGTTTCGAAACCCAAGCCGACGATTGCAAAGCCAATTGTGCGCACTGATCCAAAGGTCGGGACCAAAGTGCAGCCAATAACGAAGACCAATCCGAATCTAACGGCTAAAAAACTACCCAACCCAACAACGCAACCGCTGAATGCGAATGCAAAGCCCGGCATTAGCGGTAAAGCGGTCGCAACGGGCGTTGCCGTCGGCGCTGGTGCTGCCGCATTGATTGCCGCCAACAATGCCAAGACGTCAACGCCGATCAAGCAGCCCTACGTCACCAAGCTCAATGCGCCGTTCAAGTCGAAGTTCGTGCAAGTGCCTTTGAAGATCAAGCCTGTCGGCTTCATCAAGCCAGCGAAGATCGTGCATAATCCATACCTGCTTGCTGGCGTGCATGGTCAAAAATTTGGCTACAAGCCCTTCTGGTATCGGCACGGTGGCGTGCGGTGGTACCGGACTTACTACCCCTATCTGGCAGCTGGCGGGATTTGGTATTGGTATTGGTACAACTATTCTTCAGTCGACGCGCCGGTCGTCTATGTCGATGGCTCCGACGCGCTTGATTGCGATCCTGACGACGATGATTGCGGCGAGTAATTAGCAAGCCGCACGTGCATCCCGGACTGAGAAGGCTCCGCATGCGGGGCCTTTTTTGTTTTTGAGCGGCTCGGATCGGGCGCATCGGCACATATCGGTGGTACCGCGATCCACAAGGACATTTGAGCCATTCAACGCTTGGAATCCATGGTCAACATTGTATACGTCGCGGCACCTTGGCCGTGCGCGCTCGCGTACATGCGCGGGGCGCAAAGCAAAAACGAGCCTAGCTCGTAGCTTTCTGAGAAGGATTTTTGGAATGGCGTCGGTAGAAATTCGGGATGTGCGGAAGTCGTTTGGCACCACGCAAATAATCAAGGGCGTGAGTGTCCCCATAGCAGACGGGGAGTTCGTCGTGCTTGTCGGCCCCTCCGGCTGCGGCAAGTCCACACTTCTGCGTATGATCGCCGGTCTCGAGAACATCACCGATGGCACGATTTTGATCGGTGATCGAGTGGTCAACAATATCCATCCGAAAGAGCGTGACATCGCGATGGTGTTTCAGAACTATGCGCTCTACCCGCATATGACGGTGGGCGAGAACATGGGCTTCTCGCTCAAACTGCGTGACATCGACAAGGCGCTCATCAACGAGCGCGTGCAGAAGGCAGCGGGCATTCTGGGCCTCGGTAGCTTGCTCGACCGATATCCGCGGCAGTTGTCCGGTGGTCAACGGCAGCGTGTCGCCATGGGGCGCGCCATCGTGCGCGACCCGCAAGTGTTCTTGTTCGACGAACCGCTGTCGAACCTCGACGCAAAGCTGCGCGTCGCGATGCGTGCCGAGATCAAAGAGCTTCATCAGCGGCTCAAGACGACGACTGTGTATGTGACGCACGATCAGATCGAAGCGATGACAATGGCCGACAAGATCGTCGTCATGCACGACGGTGTGGTCGAGCAGATGGGCGCGCCGCTGGAGCTGTACGACCGGCCCAACAATCAGTTCGTCGCGGGCTTCATCGGTTCGCCGTCGATGAACTTCTTGCCTGGCTCAATAAAGGGCGCGACGGTGCAGATGGCGAATGGTGTCGTCTTGCCGCTGGCGAAGGCGCCGGCCGCTAGCGAAGGCCGTACCGTCGTTTACGGCATTCGTCCGGAACACATTGAGTTTGGCGGCGATGCGAATGGCACTGGCGTCGATGCCGAAGTTGTCGTTGTCGAACCGACGGGCTCTGAGACGCAGGTTGTCGCGCGTGTCGGCGGACAAGATGTTGTCACCATTTTCCGCGAGCGCCACCAATTGGCTCCAGGCCAGAAGATAAAGCTGCGGCCGCGCGCCGATCTCGCACATCTGTTCGACAAGGAAACCGGCAAAAGGCTGTAGTTGGGGCGCGACGACGGGCGCGGTAAAGGAGTTATACGCGCGGGGCGGCCGGCTCGCGGAACGCGTGTCGCCGCGCGCCAATAAAAAGTTCAACTCACACCACTGAGCGTCAGCTCCGCTGCGTGATGGCAGCTGACCTTATGCCCAGGTGCGATCTGGGTCAGGGTTGGCACATCGACTTTGCAGCGTTCGGTCGCGTATTTGCAACGCGGATGGAACGCGCAACCCGATGGCGCGTTCGCCGGATCGGCGACCTCGCCTTTCAGTATGATGCGATCCGAGCGCCGCCGCGGATCAGGTTTTGGCACTGCTGAGAGCAGTGCTTCCGTGTAGGGATGACGTGGCGTCTTGAACAGGGCCGCCGTCGGCGCTTCCTCGACGATGCGTCCGACATACATGACCGCGACGCGATCACTCATGTGCTTCACGACCGATAGGTCGTGCGCCACGAACAGATACGATAGGCCGAGCCGCTCTTGTAGTTCCAGCATCAGATTGACGATTTGCGCCTGCACTGAAACGTCGAGCGCGGACACCGGCTCATCAGCGACAACCAGGCTCGGGTTCATCGCCAAGGCGCGTGCGATGCCAACGCGTTGCCGCTGTCCGCCGGAGAACGCATGCGGGAACCGGTTCATGTAGGCGGCCGGGAGTTTCACGAGGTCCAGCAGTTCCCGGACACGCGCTTGCCGCGTTGCCGTGTCGCCGACACCGTTGATCAGCATCGGCTCGCCGATGATATCGCCGACCATCATCCGCGGGTTGAGCGAGGAGAAGGGATCTTGGAAAATCATCTGCATGTGCGGCCGCAACGGGGCCAAACCACGCCGGTCGAGGTTGGCGATATCGATCAGTGGGCCTTCGCCAGGGCGGAAGCGGATCGCGCCCGAGCTTGGTCGCAACGCGCGTACGATGCATCGCGATACGGTGGTCTTGCCGCAACCGGATTCGCCGACGAGCGATAGCGTCTCGCCCTTGGCAATCGTCAAGCCTACACCATCGACGGCTTTGACCTGACCGACCACCTTGCGCAGAAATCCGCGCCGGATCGGGAAATGCTTCTTCAGATTTTCGACTTCAAGAACATTGGTCATGCCGGCACCTTGGCAACTTCCGGCTTGGCGCCTGTGGACGGCATCGGGTCATATAGAAAGCAACTTACCGCCGTGACGGAACTGACTTGCACCATCGGTGGTATATCCTGATCACAGCGGCCAGCGATCCGCTCCGTGCAACGCGGATGAAACGGGCACCCCTTCGGGCGATTGTATGGATGCGGGATGGAGCCTTCGATCGTCTCGAGTTTTGAGCGTGGCGTGGCGAGAATCGACGGGATCGAGCGCAGCAGCGCTTTCGTGTAGGGATGTTTGGGATTGTGAAAAATCTGGTCGACCGGGCCGCGCTCGACAATTCGTCCCAGATACATGACGGCGACATCATCGGCCATCTCAGCGATCACACCCATGTCGTGAGTGATGAGGATCAGCGATAGCCCGCGCTCAGCCTGCAGCGAACGCAGCAGGTCCAGCACCTGCGCCTGGGTCGTCACATCGAGTGCCGTTGTTGGTTCGTCTGCAATAAGGATCCGCGGATCGCATGCGAGTGACATCGCGATCATCACGCGTTGGCGCAAGCCGCCCGAAAGCTGGAACGGATATTCGTCGATGCGCCGCTCGGGTTTCGGGATGCCGACGAGCCGAAGCAACTCCAAAGTACGAATGCGGGCCGCTGCCTTGTCGGCTTTCGGATCATGCACCAAAACGGCTTCGCTAATTTGATTGCCGACCGTGTAGTGCGCCGACAATGATGTCATCGGTTCTTGAAAGATCAGCGCGATCTCCTTGCCACGTATGGCGCGCATTTCTGGCCCGGTCGGCTTCAGTTTCGCGATGTCGACCGCCGGAGCATTCGGGCGGTTCAGCCAAATTTCGCCAGCAGCGATCCGGCCGGGGCGCTCCAGGATCTGTAGGATCGATCGTGTCGTGACGCTTTTGCCGCAACCGGATTCGCCGACGATGCCCAGCGTCTTGCCCGGCAACAGATCGAAGCTTGCGCCGTCGACGGCCCGCACCACCCCCTCATCCTGAGGAAACTGCGTCTCGAGGTTGCGCACCGACAGCAGCGGCGTCGCGGATTTGTTAGATGTCGCCTCAGCCATAGGGGTCCGCCGCATCACGAAGTCCATCGCCCAGGAAGTTGAATGCGAGAATGACGATCACCACCGGCACCGCCGCCATCAGTAGCCACGGCGCAATCGCCAAGGTCTGAATGCTTTGTGCGTCCTGCAACAGAATGCCCCAACTGATGGCCGGTGGCCGCAAGCCCAGTCCTAGAAAACTCAAGCTCGTCTCGGAGATGATCATCGCCGGTAGGGCTAGCGATACAGCGGCAATGATGTGGCTGGTGAACGAGGGCAGCATGTGGCGGAAAATGATGCGCATGCGGCTTGCCCCCATCAATTCGGCGGCGACAATGAAGTCCTCCTCGCGCAACGACAAGAACCGGCCGCGTACCACGCGCGCAAGATCGGTCCAACCGATCATTGAAATGATGATCGTGATGGCAAAGTAGACTTGCACGGAGGACCATGTGTTGGGCAATGCGGCGGCGAGACCCATCCATAGCGGTATCGTCGGGATCGAGCGGACGAGTTCGATCAGCCGTTGAATCGCTGTGTCGACCGCACCTCCGTAAAGTCCCGAGATGCCACCGAAAAGAATGCCCAACAGCAAGCTGATCGTCACGCCGGCGAGCCCGATGAACAGCGACACGCGGGTCGCAACCATTAATCGCGACCACAGATCCCGGCCCTGCACATCGGTGCCAAGCAGGAACAACCCGTTCTCAGGCGTGGAGGTGTCGAAGCCGAGTAAATGGCGGTGGGCTGGTACGAAACCGAACAGCTTGTAGGGATAGCCCTCGGCAAAGAACTTCACGTACACCTTGCGCGTGTCATCGATCTTGTAGACGAGCTTGAACGACTTCATGTCGCGCACGCCCTTCAATCCATGGACGTGCGGCCGGAAGGCGCCGTCGGCGTCGAACCACGTGATCGTCTGCGGTGGGATGTAGCCACGTCGCGAGTCGCTGGCTTCAGGATCGGTGTAGGCTAGGAAGTCGGCAAAGATTGCGACCAGATAAAACAGCGCGACGACGAACATGCTCAGCACAGCGAGCTTGTGCTTTTTAAAGCGCCACCAGATCAGTTGCCGCTGTGTTGCGACGGCGATGCGGTCTTCCGAGACCGCGCCTTCGGCTTTGGTTTCGCGCCCCAGCAGGCGGTTGGCAAGACCAACGAACGTGCTCATGGGTGCCTCCCGAAGCGGCGACGGGACAGGTGTTCGCTGTCATCCCCTCTCCCCCTAGCGCATTTGGCGCGTAGGGGGAGAGGGTTAGGGTGAGGGGCAGCCGCTTGTTCTAACGGCGCCGCATCGGAAAATCGTACATACGCAAAGTGGGGTCCGAGCAAGTCGCCGCCCCTCACCCTCGGCCGGAATACACGCGAGAATTTGAAGCCACCGCAGATCTGGCCGGCCTCTGCCCTCTCCCCCGAAGCGGCGGGGGAGAGGGAAAATGCGTCTGCAACCCGCCAGGCAATTCCACCGCTCAAGGTGATGCTCATGACTGATCCACCTGATGGCGGATGCGTGGGTCGATCCACATGAGGACCAAGTCTGAAATAAACGTGCCGACGACGGTCAGGGCGCCGAGCAGCAGCACGATCGTGCCGGCCAGATACATGTCCTGCGCGATCAGTGCGCCAAGTAATACTGGGCCAACCGTCGGCAGGCTCATGACAAGGCTGATGATGATGCTCCCCGAGACGAGATAGGGAAACAGGTAGGCCAGCGTCGAAGCGAACGGATTGAGCGCGGCGCGGACCGGATACTTCAAGATGACGCGCATCTCGGTCAGCCCCTTGGCGCGAGCAGTGACGACGTAGGGTTTGCGCAACTCGTCAAGCAAGTTGGCGCGCATGATGCGGATCAGCTGCGCGGTGCCGGCGATCGCGAGGATCAATGCCGGAAGTGGTAGGTGCCACATCAGGTCAGCGAATTTGGCCCAGCCCCACGGTGCCAACTCCATCTCGGGCGAAAACAATCCGCCGACGTTGGCGCCGAACCATCGGAAGGAAAGATAGAGGATGATAAGTGCCAGCAGGAAGTTGGGTACGGCAAGGCCGATAAAGCCCAACGTAGTGATCACGTAGTCCCCAATCGAATATTGCCTGACGGCTGAATAGATGCCGATCGGCAAGGCCAGGCCCCAGGTCAGGATCAGCGCGGCGAAGGACAGCACGACGGTCATCCAAAGCCGGTCGCCCAGTACCTCGGCGACGGGGCGCTGCCATTCCATCGACTCGCCGAAATCGCCCTTCAGTAAGCGACCCATCCATTTGAGATATTGGACGAAATACGGCTGATCAAGCCCGTACAGTAGTCGCAGGTTCTGGGCTTCCGCCGCTGATACGGACGACCCGCTCGCCGACAGTCGAGCGATGTAGGCATCGACGAAATCACCAGGCGGCAACTGAATGATGATGAACGATAACACCGTGATCGCCCACATCGTGGCGATCGCCAGCAACAGTCGCCTGATCATGAAGGAAAGCATGTGCGCTTCGCGCAGGGAGTAGGGAGTGGTGAATAGGAGGTAGGGAAACCGTCCCCATCTCCCACTCCCTACTCCCTATTCCCCACTCCCTATTCTTTAAAGAACCACGTTTCTGGATGCGAACCGCCGGGTGTACGGCAGTGCTGGGCGATGCAGACGCGACTCGGGATGTTGCCGAGTTTGTTGTTGGCGATGCGCACTCCCATCAGTGCCGGTGACTGACCGACCGTGCCGATGCCGTACTGCTGATCGACGATGATCTTCCAAATCTCCTGCGCGATCTTGATTCGCTCCGGCTCCTTCTGGCTGCCGGCCGATGCGTAGAGCTCATAGATCTTCAGCCAGTTGGGATCTTCCGGCTTGCGGCCTTGCTTGCCACCCGATGCGTACCATTGCGCAAACTCCGGCCCCATGAACGCTTCGGTCGGATCTGTCGCGATGGCGTGGCGCGGGAACAGGTACAGGATTTCCGTGCCGCCATTGGTCCAGATCTGGATGTGGTGCTCATTGTTGCGGGTCCGGGTGAAGGCGAGGTTGCGCTCCATTTCCTTCGATTCGGCCCAGATGCCGATCTTGCGCCACTGCTGGGCAATCATTTCACCATGCGCGGGCCAAGGCATGAAGGCCTTAACCGCTTGGATTTGGATACGCAGTCGTTCACCATTGTCGGTGCGAACACGGAAGCCTTCGCTATCTTTCTTGGTGAGGCCGATCTTGTCGAGCAACCCATTGGCCTGGGCGAGATCGAGTGTCGACCACTTGGTGCGCCACTCTTTGCCCGGGAAATAGGGGCTATCTTCTCCTGGCACTGCCGAACCCGGTGTGCCGACACCGAGGAAGAACGTCTCGTTCAACTGATTGCGGTCGATGCCCATCGACAAGGCGCGGCGGAAGTCGGCATTGGCGAGCCACTTGCCGATTTCCGGGTCGGCCCGGTAGCTGGAGTTGATCTGCAGCGTGGTGTCGGAGCCGTTGATCGCTGTATCCAGATGGACGGTGTAGTTGCCCTTCTTCTGGTTCTCGATGATCACCGGCAGCTTGCCGAGATCGATGTGGCGTTCCTGCAGATCGTACTCGCCGGCGATCGCGCGCAGGTTGAGAATTTCCGTGTCCTGCGACAGCGTCATTACGATGCGATCGAGATACGGCAACTGGTTGCCGGCGGTGTCGACCACGTAATAGTAGGGGTTGCGTTCGAGTACCCAGGTCGGCGTGCTGATTGGACGCGTCGTCCGCCAGGCGCCAAGCGTCGGTACGTCAACGTTGAGCGACCAGTCCTTCTTGAAGTGGATCAGCTTGACCCAGTTCTCGTAGCCTTCCTTCTTGGCAATCTCGTTGACCGCCTCGGCCGACGAATATTTCGGTAGGTACTGCTTCAGGTAATGCTTTGGTGCGTAGGCGCCAAACGTGAAGCCCTGGCTCTGACGCACCGACTGGCCGCCACCGATCAGCGTGTCACCGGCGAGCAGGTCGTAGAACAGGAAGTACGGATCGTCGAACTCGAATTTTACCGTGGTCTCGTCAACCTTGACAACCTTGCCCGGCTTGCCATTGACGATCATGTCGGGGATCGGCGTCGGCACGATGTCCTTATTCGAATACAGGTCTTCGAACCAGAATACAAAGTCATCGGCGGTGAATGGCGCGCCGTCCGACCACTTCATGCCCTTGCGCAGGCTGATCGTGAAGGTCTTGCCATCGACGCTCATATCCACGCCCTTAGCCACGCTCGGCACGATCTTGGTGCCGGTGTGATCCCAGAACATCAGCTTATCGGACGCGTTGATGCGGTTACCGTTCTCAACGTCGCCGGGGCCGGTGAAGCCACGCCGCCACGTCCCGCCATACTTGCCGACCGAATGCACCGGCTTTAGTACGAGAGGTTCGGAGGGGACGCGATCTTTGACAGGCGGCAGTTTGCCGGCCTTCACCAACTCGGCGAGTTGCGGTGCTTCATTAAAGGCCTTCGGAACCGCTGCTGGATCGGCGACGATCGTTGCGCCTTCGAGCTTGCCGACGAGCCCGGACGATTGCAGCCCGGTTTGTGCCAACGCAGCACTTCCGGACCAATGCGGCGCAGTGCCGATCGAAACAGCGAGTATCGTCGCCGCAATGTGCGTCTTGAAAATTCGCATGCGCTTCCTCCGGGGTTATCGTGACGCTCTTTAAGTGGCGTCATCGACGTTCAAAGATATGACTTTGATTTTTATTGAGCTTGTTTTGTCGCTTTTCGTACTGTGATCAGCAATTGCTTGGTTGTCGAGCGTTCGTTGACCGATCTCTAGTCTCGTTCACAAAACGGCGAGCATGCCGCCATCGACGTAGATGATCTGTCCGTTGACGTAGTCCGATGCACCTGACGCGAGGAACACCGCCGTGCCGATCAACTCGTCCGGCCGGCCCCAGCGTTTCGATGGCGTGCGCCCCTTTACCCACGCGTCGAAAGTTGGATTGTTGATGAGTGCCGTGTTCATCTCGGTGATCATGTAGCCGGGGCCGATCGCGTTGGCCTGAATGCCATGCTCGGCCCACTCGGCGGCCATCGCCTGGGTCAGCATTTTGATGCCACCCTTGGCCACCGTGTACGGTGCAACCGTTGCCCGGGCGAGCGCACTTGTCAGCGATCCGATGTTGATGATCTTGCCGCGCTTTCGTTTGATCATGCGCTTGGCGGCTTCGCGGCCGATCACGAATGCGCTGGTCAGGTTGGTGTCGATCACACGCTGCCAATCGGCGGTTTCGAGTTCGACCATCGGTTTGCGAAACTGGATGCCGGCGTTGTTCACCAGGATATCGACTTCGATCCCATTGGCATCGAGTTCGTTGAACACACGCACGACGTCGGCCTCCGAGGTGACGTCGAACGCGGCGGCCTGTGCCTTGTGTCCGGCCGCCCGGAATTCTGCGACGGCAATCTCGACCTTCGCCGGATCGGTGCCATTCAGGATGAGGCTAGCGCCGGCCGTGGCGAGACCTTCAGCCATGGCCCGGCCGAGCCCGCGCGATGATCCGGTGACGAGCGCCGTGCGGCCGGTCAAATCAAACAACGGATTGGTCATGGCGACTACCCTCATGCATCGGTTCGGCGAACGATCAGATCGGATCTCTTGAAGACAGCAGGGAGCAGATCGACGCCAAGACCCAGGCCCTCCATCGGATAGACATAGCCATCCTTAATCACCGGCATGGCGGTGACGAGTTCATTGTACCAGCCGGTGTAGAAGGCGCGCACTGATTCCTGGATCAGCGTGTTCGGCTGACTGAAGGATGTATGCACGGCGGCGATGAAACCGATGGGTCCGATGCAATCGTGCGGTGCGAACGGCCGGTGGAATGTCTCGGCGAGCGAGGCGATTTTGCGGCCTTCGGTCAACCCGCCGGTCCAGCACAAATCTACCATGACGACATGCACGGCATCGCGCTCGAGCATGTCTTTGTATGGCCAGCGCGAGCCGAGCGTTTCGCTGGCGCACACCCAAACGTTGGTCGACCGTGCGTATTCGGCGAGCGCTTGCGGCGAGTTCATCTTGATCGGATCTTCGTACCAGGTCGGCTTGTACTGCTCGAGTTCCTTGGCGATTTGCTTGGCGGCAGGCAAGTTCCACAACGAGTGGAACTCGACCATGATCTCCATCTTGTCGCCGACGGCTTTGCGGATCTTCTCGAACGGTTCGACCGCTTTCTTCATTTGTGCCGCCGAGATGAACATCCCCTCATTCTCTTGCGCGGGCGGGTCGAACGGCCAAATCTTCATCGCCGAAATGCCGCTTTCGAGCAGGCTTTCAGCGACCGCATCGGCGCGCGTCATGAAGCCGTTGAGGTCCTCATAGGGGCCTTCGGAGTCGCCGACGTTCCAGTTCGATACCGGCTTGATATTGTTGGAGCGCACGTAATTATAGCCAGCGCAGGTATTGTAGATCCGCTGTTTTTCGCGGCACAGGCCACCGAGCATCTGGTGCACCGGTTGGTTGCAGACTTTGCCGAATAGATCCCACAGCGCGATATCAACCGCCGACGCGGCGCGGTATTCGACACCTGTCGACGACTGCGCCATCGGCAAATTTACCATCTCGCGGTGGATCGCCTCGATGTGGAGCGGATTGCGGCCAATCAGGCGCATTGCGAGCGTGTCGTGCAGATGCGCCTCGACCGCGCCGGCGCCATAAAACGTTTCGCCAAGGCCGATGATGCCGGCATCGGTATGAATGCGCACCCAAAGGACGTTGGCGAACTCTTTGGTTCGAAGCGTCTCTACGCCAGTAATTTTCAAGGCCCGCCCTCCCGGTGGACGTTTTTTTCGCCGGTGTTTGCTTCACCGGTCTGTCGCATTATTGAGCCGCGCGCATCATTTCCGTGTGCGCTTGTAAAATATCACAACATGTTTACGGTTGCTTGGCAATGCGAAAGCGCATGGCGCGAAGTTGGGTCTTGATAACGCAGATGGCGAAATTCAATAATCAGCTCAAGCTTGTCACCAGCGATACCGTGGTCTCGCGCGGGAGCAATCGCGTCAATCTCTTCGAGCGTGCATACCAGCGGATCGAGGAGATGCTGGTTACCTGCCAATTGCGGCCCGGGCGTTTTTTGACGACCCAGGATTTGCAGGATCTGACCGGATTTGGCCGTACGCCGGTCCATCATGCGGTGAACCGGCTGGCTGCCGATACGCTGATCGTCATCCGCCCGCGGCACGGATTGCAAATCGCTCCGATCGATCTTGCTCGCGAGCGTGTTCTGCTTCGCCTGCGGCGGGATATCGAGCGCTTTTTGATCCGGCTGGCTGCAGAGCGAGCGAGTGCGACCCATCGAAATCAATTGCTGCATATGGAGCGCCTGCTGCGAGAAAAGCGCGCGACCCTGACGTTGGCGAAGTTCAACACACTCGATCGCAGTATCGATCAACTCATATTGGCGGCGGCGTGCGAGCCGTTCCTCGAACACACGTTGCGGCCGCTGCATACGATTTTCAGGCGCATCGGCTTTATCCATCACACCTACATACCGGGGCATACGAAGCTCAATGGCACGATCGATCGGCATATTGCGGTGCTCAACGCTGTCGCCAACCGCCGCGCCGATCGCGCAGTCGCGGCATCGGACGCATTGATGGATTTCGTCGATGGCATGTTTGACACGATGGAAACCGAGATCGACCCGGCACTACTAG
This sequence comes from Hyphomicrobiaceae bacterium, assembly GCA_031367505.1. Lineage (GTDB taxonomy): Bacteria > Pseudomonadota > Alphaproteobacteria > Rhizobiales > Hyphomicrobiaceae > JAKFWF01. The sequence continues at coordinate 42,163 of JANLPY010000124.1, forward strand.
ATTGCAGTGTCGAACGTCTTGTTGGCGTCTAACTGCGCAACTTTCGAGGGTTAAAATGCGGATCGTATTTCATGGAGAAAATGCCGCTTCGTTTCGGGACGGTATCGAAGACCTCGTCGGCCGCGACGCCCACGTCGACGTGCTGCCGGAAGTGCTGTCGACCGCGGCCGATCGTAAGCGCTACACCGAAGCGGAGTTCATTGTTGGCGTGAAGTTCGACGCGAGCTTGCCAGTGCCGGCGGGGTTAAAATTGTTCCACGTGCCGGGGGCCGGCTACGACGCAGTCGATCTGAACTTGTTGCCAAAATCGGCAACGGTCTGCAATTGTTTCGGGCATGAGCAGGCGATCGCCGAGTACGTAATGTCGGCGATATTGGCCCGCCTCGTGCCGCTCGCAGATGCCGATGCACGGTTGCGCAAGGGCGACTGGAAATATTGGGCGGGAGCGCTCGATCGCGTGCATGACGAGATGGCCGGCAAGACCATCGGCCTGATCGGGTTCGGGCATATCGGCAAGGCTATAGCGGCGCGCGCGAAGGCCTTTGAAATGCGTGTGGTGGTGGCCAATCGTAGCGCCGTCGCCACTTCATCGCTGGTTGATCAGGCGTTCACGTTGGATCAGCTTGCACAGTTCTGGGGAACCGCCGATTTTATTGTCGTATCGGTCCCCTTGGCACCGGAAACCAAAGGCATCGTCGGCCATGAGGCCTTTGCGGCGATGCGGCCGGGCGCTGTCATTCTCAACGTAGGGCGGGGGGCAACGATCGACGAGCGCTCACTCTATGCTGCGTTGAAGAGCGGGCGGATCGCCGGGGCGATCATCGATACATGGTACGCTTATCCGGGTGCTGAGAATTCCAACCCGCATCCGTCATCGCTGCCATTTCACGAATTGTCCAACATCGTGATGACGCCACACATGTCGGGTTGGACGCACGGGACAATTCGCCGGCGACAGAAGACCATCGCCGGCAATATAGTGCGGCAAGCTAAAGGCATGCCGTGTGAAAACGTCGTGCGACAGGGGCAGTCCTAGAATTAGACCAGCGACCGCAACAGTTCGGATCGCTGCTTGGCGCCGGCCAGCACGTACAAGTGATCGGCGCCGGTCAACACGAAGCGCGCGCCGCCCTTGACGTATTCCGATGCGAGTTCGCGATCGTAGACGCCACCCATGCCGAGTGCCTTGCCGTGCGCCTTGCAGGCCGCGCCGACGGTTTTGTAGGCCTCCTTGATTTGCGCGTGGCCCATCTGCCCGGAAATGCCCAGGTCCGCCGATAGATCCGAAGTGCCAATGAGCAGCGCATCAATGCCTTCGACCGCCGCGATCTCGTGAGCGTTGCGAACGCCTTCGCGGCTTTCGATCATCGCTACCACGAGGATCTCGTTGTTGAGTGCCGCCTGGGCTTCCGCATTGCCCGGAGCCTGGAATGCGAATGCGGCAGCAGGGCCACCCCAGCTGCGCGTGCCGAGCGGCGGATAGCGGAAGGCCTTGGCGACGCGCTTTGCCTGGGCCAGATCATCGACATGCGGGACGACGACGCCGAGGGCGCCATTGTCCAATGCGCGGGTGCCCTCATCGAGCGCGTCGGCGCAGATTCGAACGATCGGCGTCACGCCAGTCGGCAATGCCGCCAAGCAAATCTGCGTCGCTTCCTGTACCGAAAACGCTCCGTGCTCCATGTCGATGAAGAGCCAGTCGTGGTCGGCTGCGGCCGCCAGCATGCCCGTCGCACCAGTACGCAGATGGTGGACGCCGAAGCCCAGAGCCAACTCGTTCGAGCGCAGTTTTTGTTTGGTCTTGTTGATGAAGAGGGCCATGCCGGACTCCGATAAGGAAAGCTGATTGGATTGAATAGTTTGCAACGAGTATAGCAACCGTGAGGTTGCCGCTATCTTCGCAACCGGTACTACTGCGCGGTCACGCCGCCGTCGACCACCATCGCCGATCCGGTCATGAACTTGGCGTCGTCGGAAGCCAGAAACACAATGGCGCGCGCAATGTCGTCAGCGGTGCCCAAGCGTCCAATCGGATGCATTTGGCGTGAATTTTCGCGCGCGGCTTCAATGTCGTTGGATTTGATCAGTGCCATGCGGCGGACGAATGTTTGTTCACCCATATCGGTTTCGATGACGCCTGGATGTACCGAATTCACGCGAATGCGGTCACCTTTGCGTCCGAAGGCCAGCGCCGTTGATTTGGTGAAAAGCGTCACGCCGCCCTTCGTCATCGAATAGAGCGGATCAAGCGGTGAGCCGACCAGCCCGGCAATCGACGCAAGATTGACGATCGCGCTGCCGTGTGGACTCGAGCGGCCGCTTTCTCGCAAAGCAGGGGCCGCAATTTTTGTACCCAGAAATACGCCGGTTAAATTTACAGCAACGAGTTTTTGCCACTCCGGCAATGTCACTTCCTCGAAGTCGCGGCCGAGAAAAATTCCGGCATTGTTGACGAGAATATCCAGCTTACCGAACCGGCCGGTGGCTTCTGCGACGGCGGCTATCCATGAAGCCTCATTGGTCACGTCGAGGTTGACGTAGATGGCATCGCCGCCGCTCTTGACAATGTCTGCTGCGGTTTCGCGCCCCGCATCATCCAATAGATCACCAATGATGACCTTGGCGCCAACGGCGCACATTTGCCGCGCCGTTTCAGCGCCAATCCCCCGAGCACCACCGGAAACGAGAGCAACCTTCCCATCCAGTCTATTCATTTAATCTCTCTCCCCGAAACTCAAGTAGATCTTGAGATTATATTTATGCGGCCGGATTGATAAAAGCATCGGACGGACGCGATGAAAAGACTGGCGGAGCGCACGGCAGGCATGTTTGAAGGCGGTGCTCGCGGCCCCGATTTGTGAACCGAGGCCGTTCTGTAGTAAGCTCAGGCCGGCATCTGCACGATGATCATCGGGAGGTAGCATTGAGCGATAAGGATCCGATAGCGTTTCGCCCGCGCGTCGTGCCGCCATCCCTCCCAACATCACCGACACCATCACCACCAACGGTTTCGACGCCAACTCCTGTGGCACGCTTCAGCCGGCAGGAACTGCACACCATTCTAAACCTATACGGACGCAAGGTGGCGTGTGGCGAATGGCGGGATTACGCCATTGATTTCGGGCGCGAGAAAGCGGTCTTCTCGGTATTTCGACGCTCCAGCGAGTGTCCGCTCTACACGATCGAAAAATCACCGAAGCTCACTCGTAAACAGGGAGCTTATAGCGTCGTTACCGCCTCGGGTCTCATTCTGAAGCGCGGACACGATTTGCTGCGCGTATTAGAAGTCCTCGACAAGCAGGTGCGTCTCTTGCGCTATTAATAGCGTGAAACGCTGCGATCCAGGTTGCCGTCGCATCGATGCATGGTTGCGGCGGCCAATTCGCTCAACCCCTGGCTAAACTATTTTAAATGCGGATTAAAATGGCTCTGTTCGCGTTGGCTGTGGAGGGTCATGCCACGGCGGCAGTTAGATAAACCTCGGCGGTGAGCTCATCGGCTTGGGCCGCAATCATCCGGCGCCAGCCGAGGTAGGTTGGCAGGTTCTTGGTGGCGATGCCCCT
>JANLPY010000125.1:0-3628 GCA_031367505.1 Hyphomicrobiaceae bacterium
TCCTTCTTCGCGCGGCTGTTCGACGACATTGGCGGTGCGCGCGGCGGCGAGACCGCCACCTATGTACCCGAGCCCGGCTTGTTGCCGGTTGCCAAGGACGACCTGCGCGCGATGATCCGGCACGCCATCGTCGAGACCGCCGCCCAGGGCAGCGTGGTGATAGTGGCACACGCCGCTTCCTACGCGCTGGGCAAGCGCAGCGATGTATTGCGTGTCCTCCTGACCGGATCGCCCGCAGTGCGCGCCGGCCGGCTGGCGTCCCGCGGCGTCAAGAGCCCGGCGGACGCGAGCCGGGAAATCCGTGAAAGCGACATAGCACGCGCCGATTACCTCAAGCGCTTTTACCAGGTCGAACGCGAATTGCCCGAGCACTATGACCTTGTGATCTCGACCGACATGCTGACCCCTTTGCAGGCGGCTGGCATAGTCGTCTGCGCTGCAGGCGCCGTTGGCGCTTAGCCGGCGATCAAGCTGCGGCGCCGGGCGTGACGCCAGCGGGCCGCTTGACGTCGAGTTCGGGCGCCGGACGGCCATAACCAACGGATCAGCTTAGGCTCGCTTAACTACACCGATATCCAAAAAATTCCTTGTAAACGCGAATTTAGCGTGATATTTTATAGTCATGCCGCAAAAACCCGTGACCTTACCGCCCTCCCGTGCGCGTTTGGCGACGGTCCTGCGTGCGTCGAAGGACGTGATCTCGATCAGCCTTGTCGCAAAGGCTCTCGGCATGGAGGACAAGCAGGCCGCCAAGCTCCTGTCCCGCTGGAGCGCACAGGGGTGGATGCGCCGCATAGGGCGCGGGCTTTACGTGTTCGTGCCGCTTGATTTTGCCGGTAATGAGCAGGTCGTCGCGGATCCATGGGTGCTCGTGCCGGCGCTCTTCGGTCCGTGTTATATCGGCGGATGGACTGCGGCCCATCACTGGGACCTGACGGAGCAGCTCTTCAACGAGACGGTGGTATTCACTACCAAACGCGTGGATGCCCCTCGCGTCGAGGCGCAAGGCGTGACATTTCTTCCCCGGCACATCCCCGGCAAACGCATGTTCGGGCTCAAGACCGTCTGGCGCGGCGCAACACGCGTTCAGTTGTCAGACCCAGCGCGGACAGTGATCGACATGCTCGCCGCACCCGCAACTGGTGGTGGTATCGACCACGTGGCTGAATGCCTCGTCGCCTTTGCCAAGTCAAAGGGCTTTGATCGCAAGCTGCTCATGGCCTCTGCACGGCAATATGGCAACGGAGCGATCTTCAAGCGCCTCGGCTTCCTGTCGGAAACATTGCTGCGCGATGATGAGTTGGCTGCAGCGTGCAGCGCGCGATTGACCAAAGGCTACGCCCGTCTGGACCCCGCATTACGCAAACAGAGGCTGGTGACGGCGTGGAATCTATGGGTGCCTGAGCGCTGGAGGGACCGAAGGTGATCGACAAACGTGAGATTCTCGAGACAGCCTCATCACTGGGGTTACTGCCAAGCGTGGTCGAAAAAGACTACGTTCTTGGCTGGCTGCTCGCCAGTATCTATGCGCATCCTGAACTGACTGACATGTGGGTTTTCAAAGGCGGTACCTGCCTCAAGAAATGTTACTTCGAAACCTACCGGTTTTCTGAAGATCTCGATTTCACCCTCCGATCCGAAGACAGTCTTGATCCGGATTTCCTTCGACGGGCTCTTGGCGAAGTAGCCACCTGGGTCGCGGATGAGTCCGGCCTCACCATTCCACTTGAGCAGATAGGCATCGACATCTACGACAACCCGCGCGGCCGAAAATCTTGTCAAGGCAAGATTGGCTATCGGGGGCCCGTCTCGCCGAGTTCCGGCGCAGGCGGCTGGCCGAAGATCAAGCTGGATCTCACCGCTGACGAAGCGCTGGTCTTGCCGTCGGTTCGCAGTGAGGTGTTTCATCCATACACCGATCGGCCCGAAGACGGCATCTGGATCACCGCCTACGCGTACGAAGAGGCATTTGGGGAAAAGATTCGCGCGCTGGGCGAGCGCACGCGCCCTCGCGATCTATACGATGTGATCAACCTGTATCGCCATGGAGATACACGCCCATCGGCTGGTCTGCTGCTCGACGTTCTGACGAAGAAGTGCGCCTACAAAGGCATCGCCGTTCCAACCTTCGATTCCCTGTTGCCGCACAAACAAGACTTGGAGCAAATGTGGCGGAGCATGCTCAGCCATCAGTTGCCGGTACTCCCTCCCGTAGCGGATTTCTGGGCTGCGCTGCCCGAAGTCTTTCTCTGGATCAACGGCAAGACTGCGGCACCCGAACTCGCTCTCACACCAATCGCAGCGGGCGTCGCCGAAACCACAATCCGAGCACGCGTCCTGCCGCGGAGCATCCCACCCCGGATGCGCGGTCCGCTTGAGATCATCCGCTTCGCTGGCGCGAACCGGCTTTGCGTTGACCTCAGCTACGACGGCAGCGTTCGCCGGATAGAGCCCTATTCGCTCCGGCAAACGCGCGAGGGAAATTTTGTACTACATGCGATCCGCAGCGACTCCGGAGAGTCACGCTCTTACCGCATTGACCGAATCCAGGCAGCATCCGTGGCCAGCCAGACATTCATCCCGCAATACCTCGTTGAACTGACGACCGACGGCTCTCTTCCCTATCAATCATCCGCGCCCCGCCAATCGTCCGCACCGACGTGGTCCTCGCGATCGATGGCATCGTCTCGTCCGCAGCGAAGTACATCAACCGGGCCCGTCTACGTCTACCGCTGCACGTACTGCAGCAAAACGTTTGAGCGAAAGTCGATGGACGGTGCACTCAACGCGCACAAGCAAAAAGGCGGGTATCCGTGCCCAGGTAGGACGGGGGTTTACGTCAAGACCAAGTACCAAAGCTGAAGCCTCGCGGTAGCGGGTGATCAGCAGAAGCCCGTCATTGAATAACCTCATGCGCCCGCAACCGCACCGACTGCGGAACCGTGATGCCGAGGGCTTGCGCTGTTTTCAGATTGATCACCAACTCGAACGTGCTGGCCCGCTCAGCGCACACCTGGCAACTGCTGCAAGGAGCAAACCAATGAATAAAGTGGCAAAGTACAAGCACTTTGATTAAAACTGAGACTGAACCCGGCGTCCAAAAGTTACGCCTGTCCCACCGCACAGGAGCACCCCATGAGCGCACGTGTCATCTGTATATCCCGCACCATGTCGGCCGGGGCCGAGGACGTTGCGGCCGAGATAGCGAGGCAACTCCAGTTCCGCTGTGTGGACGAGGAAATCATTGCCCATGCCGCCCAACGGCACAAGCTCGATCCGGCCGACGTAGCCGATGTGGAAAAGCGCAAATCCTTCTTCGCGCGGCTGTTCGACGACATTGGCGGCGCGCGCGGCGGCGAGACCGCCACCTATGTACCCGAGACCGGCTGGTTGCCGGTTGACAAGGACGACCTGCGGGCGATGATCCGGCACGCCATCGTCGAGACCGCCGCCCAGGGCAACGTGGTGATAGTGGCACACGCCGCTTCCTACGCGCTGGGCAAGCGCGGCGATGTATTGCGTGTGCTCCTGACCGGATCGCCCGCCGTGCGCGCCGGCCGGCTGGCGTCCAGTGGTGTCAAGAGCCCGGCGGATGCGAGCCGGGAAATCCGTGAAAGTGACGTGGCAC
>JANLPY010000126.1:0-2466 GCA_031367505.1 Hyphomicrobiaceae bacterium
TACAAGGACAAGGCGCGCTCGTTCTTTGTCCTCCCGTCGCTGGCGGGATCGCCACCAGACCGCGAAGCGGGCAAGCAAGCCGGCGCCAGGCTGTACTATCCGGAAATGAAGAGCAGCCTTCGTCAGTGGGAGGCCTACTTCGCGGGGCAGGTGCAGGCCTGGCTGGATTCGATCGACCTGACGACGCTGAGCGCTGCCCAACGCCAACAGCTCGAACAGGGCCTGCACCAGTGGTTTCCCGAGGTCGCGCTGCCACCGTATCCGGACGAACAGCTGAAAGCCCTGTGGCACCGGGCGTTCATGCGTTTCCATCATTTGACCGTCGGCGGCTGGGCGCTCTGGTGGTTCCAGTGGCGGCAGTTTCATTTCAAGAGCTTCTACCATCCCTTCGTCTGCGAATTCGCCATGCTGCTGAACAATCCGCTCAAGGGCATTCCTGCGCTGATGAGTCGAGAGACGCAGCTGAAAGACTCCGGATTCAGCTTCCTACGCACCTACCAGCCGACTCCATGGGTGGTCGATCCCTCGATCGAAGACCCGACGCTGCCCGATTGGGCCGTCGCCCCAGGGTATCCCAAGGAGAGTGTGGACTTCTCGCCGGACGGCGCGTATTCATCCTACAACTGGGAGCTGTTCTTTCATGCCCCTTTGTTGATAGCCAACTCGTTTAGCCGCAACCAGCGCTTCGAAGAAGCACGCGATTGGTACCACTTCATCTTCAACCCGATCGGCGTCGAGAGCACGATTCCGGGCGGCTCCGCGATGAGCAAATACTGGATTACCAAACCCTTTTTCGAGACGACGGACCCGCAGTACGTGAAGCAACGCATTGAGAATATTCTGCGCATGGTCGCCGGCGACACGACTGTGCCGGGCTATTCAGCTCAGGCGAAGAAGGCGCTCGAGGACCAGGTGTACGACTGGCGCACCAACCCCTTCGAGCCGCACCGCATCGCCAACTACCGCACAGTGGCCTACCAGAAGACGGTGGTCATGAAGTATCTCGACAATCTGATTTCGTGGGGCGACAACCTCTTCCGCCAGGACAGCATGGAGAGCATCAACGAGGCGACGCAGCTCTACGTGATGGCGGCGGAGATCCTCGGGCAACGTCCGAAGAAGATTCCACCGCAGGTAAAGCCGCCAATCGAGAGCTTCAACGAGCTTGAGAAGCAACTCGACGCCTTCGCAAACGCGCTGGTGGAAGTAGAGAACCTGATCCCGCCCGCACCGGGCACCATGTCGATGGGAAGGGATTCGGCGCCGCTGCCGATGCTCTATTTCTGCATTCCCCACAACGAGAAGATGTTGGGCTACTGGGACACCGTTGCTGATCGGCTGTACAAGATCCGGCATTGCATGAACATCGAGGGCGTCGTGAGGCAGCTGGCGCTCTTCGAACCGCCGATCGATCCGGGAGCCCTCGTCAAGGCCGTAGCCGCCGGCCTCGATATCGGGGCCGCGCTCGCCGACCTCAACGCACCGCTTCCGCTCTACCGGTTCAATGTTTTACTGCAGAAGGCCAACGAGGTCTGCAACGATGTCAAAGCTCTTGGTGGCGCGCTTCTTTCGGCTCTGGAGAAGAAGGACGGCGAAGCGCTAGGTCTTCTGCGCCAAGGCCAGGAAATTAAAGTCCTGGAATCTGTAACGGCAGTGCGGCAACTCCAGATTGACGAGGGGAAAGAGAATCTAGAGGGCACAAAGCGCTCCAAGGCTACGGTAGAAGAACGTAGAAAATTCTACAGCGCCGTCGACAAGGTAAGCGAGTGGGAAACAGCGTCGATGGTGACGCATGGTCTTGGAATCGTCTCCGAAATAGTCGCCACCGCATTGAATGCAACGGCCGGAGTTGCCAAGCTAGTGCCGACATACACGATCGGCGCTGCCGGTTTCGGAGGTTCGCCCGTCGTCACGATGACCTATGGCGGAGACAACGTCGGCGACTCAGCCTTCAACTGGGCCGTTTTTTTCAGCGGCCTCGGCGGCATTCTGCATTCGGGAGCTAACCTGATGTCGACTCAGGCGAGCAATGAGCGTCGCTGGGATGACTGGAAACTTCAAGAGCGTCTTGCAGAAAGAGAACTGGCGCAAATGGATAAGTCAATTGCTGCGGCTGAGCTCCGAATTTCGATTGCCGAAAAGGAACTCGAAAATCATTTCAAGCAGATCGAGAACGCCAAGGCGATCGACGCTTTCATGCGCTCGAAGTACACCAATCAGGAACTCTACCAATGGCAGGTGGGGCAGATTTCGGGGGCGTACTTCCAGAGCTACAAGCTGGCCTACGACTTGGCCAAGCGCGCCGAGCGCTGGAAGTACACCCCCGAAATCTGCCCGACCTGCCATTGGTAGAGTTCCTGATTGGTGTACTTCGACCGCATGAAGGTGTCGATCGCCTTGGCGTTCTCGATCTGCTTGAAATGATTTTCGAGTTCCTTTTCGGCAATCGAAATTCGGAGCTCAGCC
>JANLPY010000128.1:0-6258 GCA_031367505.1 Hyphomicrobiaceae bacterium
CGGCAACGACCGCGCAGTCCTCGACTTCTCGGCGTTCACTGCTGGTGTGGGGGCGGGAGCAGGCGGCCCGTCCACATACACCGCCAGCGACACCCAGAACGCGTACCGGGTCGATTTGTTCAACGTCGAGAACTTCACCATCCTCGGTGGCTCAGGCGATGATGGTTTATCTGGTTTCAACGGTGACGACGTTCTCATCGGCAACGCTGGCAATGACAGCCTCAATGGCGGCGCTGGCAATGACGCTCTCTCCGGTGGCTCAGGCAACGACAATCTCGATGGTGGAACGGGGCTGGATGCTGCAACATACTCAGGCAATCGCACTGACTATACGATTACCTACGATCCACTAAGTCAGCGGTTCACCATATCTGACAATCGCCCCAGTTCGCCTGATGGCACCGACACGGTTAGTAATGTCGAGAACTTCTCATTTGCTGATGGTGCATTCGCAGCCTCGGGATTTATAAACCACGCTCCCGCCATCACATCCAATGGCGGAACAGCGACAGCTGACGTCACAACCCCAGAAAATACCTCCGCCATCACAACAGTCACAGCAGCGGATCAAGACGCAGGTGATCTCCTCACCTACTCTATCGCCGGCGGCACCGATAACGCCTCTTTCAGAATTGACGGTGCGAGCGGCGACCTCACGTTCGTCTCAGCACCTAATTTTGAGGCCCCGGCTGACTCCAACCACGACAACGTCTATCAGGTTACCGTGCAAGCCTCCGACGGCCGCGGGGGCATTGCCACGCAAGCGATCAACGTGCACGTATCGAACGCCAATGAGTCGCCCACCGCCGTGACGCTAATCGCTTCGCTATCAAACATCGCTGAAAACACGTCAACCGCAAGCACCATCAAGATTGCCGACATTTCGGTCGCCGACGACGCTCTCGGCACCCATATCCTTTCACTCACCGGCCCCGATGCCGCATTTTTCGAGATCAGTGGCAATGCCCTTTATCTGAAGGCTGGAACCGTTCTCGACTTCGAAACCCGGCAAAGCTATTCCGTGGCCGTTGCCGTGGACGATCCAAGTGTTGGAACCACGCCCGACGCAACAAGCGCGCTCTACACCCTCAATGTCACAAACGTCAATGAAGCACCCACTGCGGTCGCAGTTGCGAATGCCTTAGTCCACACTCCTGAAAACGGCGCGAACTTAAAGGTCGCCGATATTGTCGTTTCCGACGACGCTCTCGGGACAAACACGTTGTCACTTTCAGGTGCAGATGCTTCTGCCTTCACCATCAAGAATGGCAACGAACTTTGGTTTAATGGCCAAGCTAATTTCGAAGAAACATCCAACTATGGCGTAACAGTCTTCGCCGCAGATGCGACCCTTCCAGGCTCAATACCCGTCAGCACCGCTTACCACCTGGCGATCACTGATGTGAATGAGGCTCCGCAGTCGCTCACTGCGTCGAACTTGGTGGCTTTGCCGGAGAATTCAGCCACAGAAACCGTCGTTGCAGATCTATCTCTGGTAGATCCCGACACTAATCCAGCTTTTAATTCCTACACCTACAGCGTGTCCGACAGCCGGTTCACTGTCTCCAACAGTCACCTTGTGCTCAAAACCGGCCAGACTGTTGACTTCGAACAGAGCCACACCATTTCGCTCACAGTCACGGCGACGAATACCGATATCCCCGCTCAGACTCTTTCGACTCCGCTCACCATCACTGTCGCCGATGTGAACGATAACGCGCCAATCATCATCACAGGCGGGCCGATCAGTGCCGCCGAGAACACGACCTTCGTGTCGCTTCTTTCTTCGAACGATGCGGACACGGTCGGGACCAATCCGCCCACGTTCACAATTTCTGGCGGTGCCGACGCAGCGCTCTTCGATGTGGTGGGCGGAGCCCTCGTGTTTCGCGCGGCGCGCGACTTCGAGACCCAAGCCCACTCGTATGCCGTCGACGTGACTGCCAACGATGGGGTCAACCAGACGACGAAATCGCTTTCGATCAATCTCACTAACGTCAATGAGGCACCGACCGCGGTCACGCTCATAAACACTGTGCCGTCGATACTCGAAAACGCGGCAATGTCAGCACATTTAAAAGTTGCGGATATTTCAGTCATCGACGATGTGCTCGGATTCAACACGCTGTTTCTGTCAGGTGCGGATGCCTCGTCTTTCGAGATTATCGGCGCCTCTCTCTACCTCAAGGCAGGTGCCCACCTCGACTTCGAAACAAAGCCCACTTACAGTGTGTCCGTTTCTGCTCTCGACGCTTCGTTGCCCGGATCTGTTCCAGTCTCAACAAGCTATCTGCTCCATGTCGGGAACGTTTCGCCTGAGACGATCAACGGGACGGCGGCTGCAGATACCCTGACGGGGGGCACGGATGCCGATCTGATTTTCGGTTTCGGCGGCAATGACACGCTCAACGGCGGCGCGGGGAACGATACCTTAACAGGCGGGCTTGGGCGCGATATCATGACCGGCGGATCTGGCGCCGACCGGTTTGACTTCGATACGATTGCGGAAACCGGCAAGACGGCGGCGACCCGGGATGTCATTCGCGACTTCGTCCACGCAACCGATAAGATCGATCTCTCAAGGACTGACGCCAAAACTACGGTTGCCGGAAATCAAGCGTTCTCGTTCATCAGTCTCCAAGCCTTTCATCACATTGCCGGCGAACTTCGCTATTTCAAACTCGACGTCTCAGGATCAACGAACGATAAGACAATTATAGAAGGCGACGTGAACGGCGACGGACTGGTCGACTTCCAGATTGAGCTTTCTGGCCTGAAGGTGCTGACAGCCACTGACTTTGTTCTTTAAAGCTGCTCCCGTACCATCACGGTCATTACATCAACCGCCACAATCATCTCAAGCCGCCGGCACGACCGGCGGCTTTTGCTATCCGGTTACCAAAAAGAGGCCGCCTCGATCATGAGACGGCCTCCGACTAGCCGGGCAGGCCGGTAGGACAGGCGCGGCGTTCACCCGCTCCCTCGGCAGCCATGGAGGCACTTCATCCAGCACGGGCAGACTCCGACCATTGCTCATCGTATCATTGCCGTACATTATCCCCACCTCAAGCATTGGGTTTTTGGTTCCGCGGCTACACTGCGTGAGTCAGTCTTTTCTTATCTATGACTATCACCGCAGTGTCACGCAGGTACCCAAGATTGGCAACCGGGTCCACTTTTACGCCACCCAAAAAGTCACGGTCTCCTACGATATCAAGCAGGTACGTGTAGTCGTGCCACAAGAACCTGATCCGAAGGCTCTGGCTCGTCTCAAGAAGCTCAACCGAGCTTTACTCCAAGAACGCGACCCCGATGACCTTAGCCTCAAAGTGCCAGAATTCACTGGAACCGTTGAGAGCTTCGATCGCAAAAAGGGCACCGGCTTCCTTTGTACTGACGACGGCGACCGCATCCATCTTGACAACAACTACCTGGCTTCCAAAAATTGCAAAGGCCTCCAAGGCCGGTAACACTGTTCAATGCAGAGCCGTGCGCGTGCGCGATCATTGGCAGGCGGTCAGCATTCTTTCAGTCACACCTCCCTCGCCACCCTGCAAAAGGCCATGACCTCATTCAAGGGTTCGTGCATCCTCCCTCGTGGTGTCCTCCCCCGTCGGGCTCCGATTGATTTCCCGAGGCTCAAAAAATCAGCCCCGCATAGGCGGGGCCGATCCTAATAGAACATCAATACTCTTCCGCTAGCATTATGGTGAGTACGCGAATGGTGAGCGTCGCGTCGGTAGGGTCTGGTGAGCCGAACGCCAACGAGCGGTCGTAGCAGTCGATTTTCCAAAAGAGCTTCTCGCCATCCAGATCAAACGCGCCAAAGTCATGCTCCGAATACGGGTCGTTGCCTGTCGTGAAGTCGCCGAAATTCTTCACGGCTTGAAGGGCTTTCCGCCCGAAGTCGTCACCCTTGTCGGCGATGCCCCGAGTCAACATAAGCCTGCCATTTGGAAGCGGGTCTCTGCGGAACTTGTCATTGATGGCTGCGATGTCATTCTTACGCTTCGGCATCGCGGCCTCCATCAAGAAGGCCACAGTTTCGCTTGCTTGTTGTCATCGAATTCTCCATCGCTAGCGGCATCCGACAATTCGGGTGCCGCAGCGCGACGGAGACGACTGGAAATAGTATAGCGCGCCCCTACGTCACAGACGAGGAACTGCCGCCCGACCGTGTTAAGATTTCTGTCGTGCCAGACAAAGTCTTTGGTCTAGAATTCAGCGATACCGGCCGGCGCAATTATCTTCCTTGAAGCGACAGAGCCACAAAGCCCGTATCACGGCCAGAACTCGATCAATCGTCGTTTAAAAAGAAGCTCCTCGCCTGCTATTTCGGCCACCAGGCCAAACGTCATGTCGAGCTGTGGAGCATTCCGGGATTTCGGGTTCTGACGATTACCTCCAGCTCCGAGCGCATCAACTCGATGATTGAGGTCGTCAAGGAAATCACTAACGGCAAAGGGTCGAACGTGTTCTTGTTTTCTGACATCGCTTCGCTCACCAATGCCGATCCGCTGACGATATTTTGGAAATCGGGGAAGGACACCATCATTCAATTGGCCTGAAGAATTTGCCAAAACATCATGATTGCGATTGGGATCTCTATGCACCCTTTACAGATGCGAGATCAGATCTCCGCACGAGTAATTCTCGTCACAGAACGGACCTCAACGCCTACAGAACAAAATCCACCTTGGTCAGCGTTTTTAGTCCCGTCAATTCAATCTGGAAATCGGCCTTGCCGTCGCCATTTACATCGCCTTCGACAATGGTCATGTCATGGGCGGTGCCGGGTTTATTGACGCGGACATCGTGCAGTTCGCCCGATACGTGGCCGAAAGCATTCAAGCCGATGAAATGAAACGCCTGATTGCCGCCCTTGTGCGTGTTCGCATCGATCACGCTCAGGTCGATTTTGTCAGTCTTGTGCTGGAAGTCTGAAATCACATCGCGTGTAGCGGCCTTTTTCCCGGAATCTTGCAAAGAGCCAAAGACAAACGAGTCACGCCCCGCGCCACCAGTCATCAAATCTCGTCCACGTCCGCCAGACAACGCATTGTCGCCCGCGCTACCCACAAGCTTGTCGTTGAATCGCGAACCAATCGCATTCTCGATATTAACGTAAAAATCCCCCTCCGCATCCCCGCCGGTGCCAGTCCCAAGTGCGAGGTTTACTGTAACCGCCAGATTTGATGTGGAATAGCTGACAGCATCAATGCCATCGCCGCCGTCCACTGCATCGCGTCCGCCGAGCGCAAATATTAGATCGTTACCTGCCCCTCCACTCATCAAATCTGAACCAGCTGTGCCGGTAAGCCTGTCATTCCCTGCAGTGCCGGTGAAAGTGTCTATCCCGTCAGTCACAGCAATCGTAAACGACTTCAAGAACGAGTCTCCACCTGCGTCCGTTTCACGGACCGTTATGAGTTGTGACGGGCTGCTCTCAAAGTCGAGAGCGCCGCCGCTACCGACGACGAGCGTCGACCCGTCGATTGCAAAACGGCCCCCAGCATCATTCACAAGCGAATACGAAATGGCACCATCTGGACCACCGTTATCTAGGAAGAGCGATGCGACTGGCGTCCCGGGCGCTGCATTTTCTTCCATCGCCGTAGACGTGATGGATATGGCTGCGGGCGCGTTAGAGGGCACGAAAATAATTGGTGCGTCTGCCGCATCAAAGTTCTGCGAGGTCAGAGCAGTGGGTGCGACGCCGTGAAGAGTCACCAAAGTTTTGAAGCCTTCTGCACCCGTACGGCCATCAGCATCGACTTGAACCAGAGTATCGCTTCCCAACGCCACAAGGCGCAAAATCTGATCCGCGAAAGGCGTGGCGCCAGAATACCCAATGGTCGCAATAAGGTCGGCGATCACGAGAACATCACCCCCTGCACCTACCGAGAAATCCGTGATCACATCTCCCGCATCAGATACGTTTCTGTAAACGAACCGATCTGATCCGTTGCCCCCCGTCAGCGTGTCCGCGCCACTGTCGCCTTCTATAATGTCATTTCCAAATCGACCTTCGAGAATATCGTTTCCACCGCGTCCAATCAGGGTGCCGCCAGATGTAAACTCGCCGGTAATCGTGTCGTTTGTGCCGCGCGACAATCAAGATGAGAGCCAGCGTCAATCTGGATGAGAATGCGCCGGGGGTGGGCTGACGGAGGGAGGGCGGAGCCCGACTGACGGCGGCCCACCCCTGGCGGCGTATTTTTTAAGACCCCGTCTGGTGGCTGAGTGCGGCCGGGTCAA
>JANLPY010000146.1:0-4419 GCA_031367505.1 Hyphomicrobiaceae bacterium
CCACGGCGTGTGAGTCAAGCTCGAGCTCGTCGCGCAGGCGGCTGGCTTTGCGCACCGTCACCACGCAATCCGCACTGAAGCTCCACGGGATTTCTTCGGAATTCACCGGCACCAGCGCACCGAATTCGACCAGCTCATGCAGTTCGCTTTCCGTCAGGCCCGACAGGTCCACCAAGTCGCTGAACGACACCAGCTGCGACCGATCCAGCCAGAGCGCGTGATATGTTTCAGTTTGCATTTGTGGCCTCCTTGGTGAAATGACTACGCGGGTTAAACGTTGATCCCTCACCCAGTTGTTTGAACAAGGCTTTTTCGCGCTCGTCGATGGTTGCCGGCATGACGATTTTCACGATGGCGAAAAGGTCACCTGCTTCTGCGCCACTGCCTGGCTTCGGTAGTCCGCGCTTGCCAAGTCGCAACTGCTGCCCACTGATGATCGCGGGTGCGACCGTGAGATTCACCGCGCCGGCCAGGGTCGGCACTTCAATGGTACCGCCGAGTGCGGCCTCCCAAGGCGCAAGCGGCAAATCGATGTAGAGGTCAAAGCCATCGACGCGATACAGCGGATGCGGGTGCAATTTGATGTTGAGATACAAGTCGCCATCGCGCCCACCGTTTTGCCCCTTGCCGCCCTGGCCGCGAAGGCGCAGGCGTTGCCCGTTCGACGCACCCTTGGGAATTCGTACCTCGACGGCGCGGGCTTCGCGTCGCATTCTTCCTTGCTCATCGTAAACCGGCACACTCAGGTTCAGCGTTACCTGCGTACCCCGAAATGCATCCTCAAGGGTAATCGCTGCAGCGACATCAAAATCCTCGCCGGGAATCGGGAAACTGGCACCGGATGGGCCACTGCCGCCGCCACCGCGTTGGCGCGCAAAACTGGCAAACAGGTCCGATAGGTCTACACCCTCAAACGATGAATGGCCACCGTTGAATTGCGTGTTGAACTCCTTGCCCCAATCCCGTGATGGCTCAAAATCCTCACCCGTGCGATGCTGCCCCAGGCGATCGTATGCCGCACGCTTCTCAGCGTCCTTGAGTGTTTGATAGGCCTCGGCGACGTCCTTGAATTTCGCTTCACCTTGAGGATCCTTGGAGACATCCGGATGGTATTTGCGCGCGAGCTTGCGGTACGCCTTCTTGATATCGTCTTCGCTGGCAGACCGCTCGACGCCCAGAATGCTGTAGTAGTCCTTGTATTTCATTGGTCACTCATTCTTGAGTCCGACAGTCTGCAAGCCACTGAAGCCGTGTTTCGCAGCCATTATGACGCGAAGCGCCAAGATACAACCGGCATCGGCCCTCATCTGTGCGCTCCCGCACATACAACACAGGGCCAGTTGTTTAACCTGCAGCTCATCTATGAGCGCCGTGCCGATGGAACTTGCAGCAATTACGCTGCCTACGCCGCAGAAAATTGCGTTGTCGGGCTGCTGGACTGCGCGCGGCATTGGCGGGATCGAACATCAACTTGCGTCGGTTCGTGTTTCGGCGAAAGCGGAGGTGATTGCCGACGGCTCACTCGTCAAGGCGCTCGACACGGCTGGCGCGTGGACGCTGCAAAAACTGCTCTTGCGGCTACGCAACGAAGGGGTCAATGTGACGGTGCAGGGCTTGCAGCCCCAATTTTCGAAGCTACTGGAAGTTGTCGCAAAGCAGGTCAGCGACCAGGTCGGCAATCCTGCGCGCGAAGCTATCAAGCCCCCATCCGCGCTGGAGAGTCTCGGCCGCAGCATCGCATCCGGCTTCGAGCAGATCGTTGCGCTTTTGAGCTTCGTTGGCGAAAGTGCGGCGACGCTCGCCGGCTCTCTCAAGCATCCTGCGAGAATCAGATGGCGTCCGATCCTGTTCAATATTCGGCGCACCGGATTCGATGCTCTGCCCATCGTCGGGCTGTTGTCATTCCTGCTCGGCATCGTTGTCGCCTATCAGGGGGCTGACCAACTCGTCAAATACGGCGCAAACATTTTTGTCGCCGACTTGGTTGGCTTGTCGATGCTGCGCGAGTTCGCGCCGTTGATCACGGCCATCATTCTCGCCGGCCGTTCGGGCTCCGCGTTTGCCGCGCAGATCGGCACGATGACCGTCACCGAAGAAATCGATGCCATGCGCACTATCGGCATCGCGCCGATGGAATTGCTGGTGTTGCCGAAGATCATCGCACTCGTGATCGTGCTCCCGCTGCTGACCGTGTTTGCGGACGTGCTCGGCGTATTCGGCGGCATGCTGATGGCGCAGGCGCAACTTGGCGTCACCTATGCTGATTTTCTCGACCGGTTCGTCAAGGCGGTCAGCGTGACGGCATACCTGGTCGGCATCGGCAAAGCGCCAGTGTTCGGTCTCATTATCGCGGTGGTTGGCTGCTTCCAGGGCTTTCGCACCAAAGGCGGCGCGGATAGCGTGGGCCGACAGACCACAAAGAGCGTGGTGCAGTCGATATTCCTCGTGATTGTGGCCGACGCGCTTTTCTCGGTTGCGTTCAGTGCGCTGGATCTCTGATATGCAAAGCGTGCTGGTGAAAAATGCGGAGCAAAAAAACGACGCCGTCATCGCGCTGAGCAAGGTGTCAACGCGCTTTGGCAGCCATGTTGTTCACGACGAAATCGATCTCGATGTGCGGCGCGCAGAAATATTCGCATTGATTGGGGGCAGCGGCTCCGGCAAATCAACCTTGCTGCGTGAAATGATCCTGCTGCATCGGCCTGACGCGGGCTCGATCAAGGTGCTCGGCAATGACCTCAATAATCTCGGCGACGATGAGGCCCTGGCGTTACGCCAGCGTTGGGGCGTGATGTTCCAGCATGGCGGTTTGTTCGGCTCGCTCACGGTGAAGGAAAATATCGGTTTGCCGCTGCGTGAACACACCGGGCTTTCAGACACGTTGATCGATGAAATCGCGGCGTGGAAGCTCGATATGGCCGGCCTCCCCTCGGAGGTTGGGGCACAGTACCCATCCGAACTCAGCGGCGGCATGATGAAGCGTGCGTCGCTCGCCCGTGCGCTGGCACTGGACCCGGAGCTATTGTTTCTCGATGAACCCACTGCGGGGCTCGATCCGGTCAGCGCCGACGGTGTCGATCAACTGGTGCTGACACTTCGCGAGCTGTTCGGCCTCACTATTGTCATGATCACGCACGACCTCGACATGTTGTGGCAGGTCGCCGACCGCGTCGCTGTATTGGCGAACGGAAAAGTACAAGGCGTCGGCTCCATGTCGGAACTTTCGAAAATAGACAATCCCGACATCCGCCAATTCTTTGACGGCCCGCGTGGACGGACTGCACAGGAGCAGTCAAAGGAACAGCCACAGAAAACACCGACCAGTGAAGCGCAACCCGGCAAACCAATCGCGAGGCCGTCATCGAAACCAAAGTGAACTACGCATTCGTCGGCGGGTTCGTGCTCGTGCTCGGCGCGGTGCTGATCGCAGGCGTGCTCTGGCTTGCCTCAGGCGGCGCCTTCCAGACAAAGTACGACCCGTATCTGGCCATCATGGATGAATCGGTGTCCGGACTGAACAAAAATGCGCCGGTAAAGTACAACGGTGTTGAGGTTGGCAAGGTACGCGGCATTCAATTGGATAGCGCGAATCCGGATCGCGTACGGTTGACTTTCGCCATTGAACGCGGCACGCCGATCAAAGAGGACACGGTCGCGGTCTTGAAAACCCAGGGCCTCACCGGCATCGCGTACGTCGAGCTCGCCGGGGGCACGCGCGACTCTGCTCCACTTCGTGCGACCGCCGAGGAGGAATATCCGGTGATCCGCACCAAGCCTTCACTCAGCGCGCGACTGGAAAATGTGCTTACGACCGTATTGGCGAAACTGGACCGTACCTCGAGCAACATCGACGCCATCCTGAGCGATGAAAATCGCATTGCGTTCTCAAATGCACTCGCCGACATTGCGGTTGTATCGCGCACCTTTGCCGCACGCAAAGACACGCTCGACGCAGGAATCACCAGCGCCGCACGCACATTTGACAACAGTGCGCGCGTGACGGCGCAACTTGGCCCGGTCATTGATCGCATTGGCCGCAGTGCAGACGCGGTCGAAAAGATGGGCGTTGAGACGGCCGCAGCGAGCCAAAGTGCGACGAAGACAATCGATGCGGTTGGTACCGACGTGCAGCGCCTCACCGCAGAAACCCTGCCGGAACTGGATCGGCTTCTGGGTGAACTCAATCTGCTGTCGGCTTCGCTGCGGCGTCTCAGTGCGCAAACCGAGCGTAGCCCAAATAGCCTCGTGTTCGGCCGCAGCCCGGTGCCGGATGGGCCTGGAGAATCCTCAATGACGAAAAGACAACCATGAATAACCTGTTCTTCGTCCGCACATGCCGCATCGGTTTGGCTGGACTGGTTTTGATGCTGGCCGCGGGCTGTGCGGGGCTGCTACCGAAACCTGCCGCGCAACCATCGT
>JANLPY010000116.1:0-3065 GCA_031367505.1 Hyphomicrobiaceae bacterium
CATGCTGTTCCGCGCCGCCGACCTCGACGATGCCATCGCCCTCGCCAACGACATCGCGTTCGGCCTCGGCTCGTCGGTGTGGACCAGCGACGAGGCCGAGCAAGCCCGCTTCATCGCCGACCTCGAAGCCGGCATGATCGCGCTCAACCAGGTGCTGGCCTCCACCCCCCAAGCCCCCTTCGGCGGCATCAAGACCTCAGGGCATGGGCGGGAACTCGGCGAGTGGGGGCTGCGGGAGTTCATGAACGTGAAGGCGGTGATGGGGTAGTGGACTAAAGCTCAGGGTCTGAGTTGAGACCGACTCTAGCTCGCGCTGCTACGCTAAGAGCGCCAGCTTCTCTCAACGGAAATAAGCCTTGCGCTGGGACTCATTTTCGACTCGATTGCGACCTATAATTGAGTGACGGACGTTTTCATTCCAAAGAGGGTGCTTGAATTGGTTTCCGATCACCGCCCAGTCGCTGATGGCTTTGCTAAGGCGCCGATCATCGAAGCGATAATTGACCTGACATATGGCCAAGATATGTCTGTTGAGCAGACGAGCGCTATCAAAGATGCGCTAATACCGTACTACGCTAAAATTACGAGCGATCCGATCAGCGAGCTTAAAATTGACGTTACGACAAGCGCCATTGCTATAAAGAAGGATCAGTTTTTCCATCAGTTGGAAGGATCTGACTCAACTGAAATAGCTTTGGTGCGTCCGAACGGAATCTCTGTCTCGAAGCTTGCGCCATACCGCTGCTGGAATGATCTCTTTGATCGTTTCCGGAGGGATACAAACGCGGCAATGTCCGCAGTTGGCCCGATACGCGTCCAACGCGTAGCGACGAGGTTCATAAATCGGATAGACGTTCCCTTCGACGGCAAAACTGCCGATTATGAGCATTATCTGGAAGTTCAAATTAAATTGCCGAAGAGCATTGGTGCCATTGGCCCCTTCCAGCTGGCCTTTAACCTCGTTGTGCCCGATCAGAAAGCTAACGTTGTCATACAATCGGCGGTTGTCGAGCCGGCTGTAGAGGGCGTCGCATCATTTATTTTGGATATTGATGTAGCGCGTACCGTTGATTTGCCAAATAATTGGGACGATACTCTTGATATAATTAACAGTTTTCGGGGAATAAAAAACTTCTTCTACCAGCAGCTACTGACTGCAAAAGCACTGGAGGACTTCGCGTGAATATCGCAGTAATGGCTCAACCCGGATCTTTCGGCTCGCGCTCTATTACGAGCGGTACGCCGACGCATAGCAAGTTATGGGGATTTCGTCTTCCTAGCTATTCGGAGCAGAGGCTAGTCAGCGGCTGGCTCGATCCTGAGGACATTTCGGCCCGTCTGGCGCGGGCCTATACGGAAATCACTAGGGCAATTTCAGAGCGATATCGTTATTTCGGTGCCGATCTTTCAGTTCGGTTAATGCGAAGTTTCAGTGCGCTGCTAGATCCGGAGGAATTCGACGGTTCAGTTCCCTCTATCTCAGAAATAATTACGCTGCTGAGAGCGATACAACTAGTTAACCGCCCCGACGTGTCTGTGGGACTTACCGAGCTTGGAGTCGTGTCCGCGACATGGTCTGATCCGCGTGTTACACTTTATATTGAGGTCGTCGGGCCCAACCAAGTTCGTGCGGTTAAGGTTGTCGAAGAAGAAAAGCACATCCAGACGATAGAACTAGAAGCTGCGACTCTGCAGAAGATTGGCTTGAGTCTGGGGCTATAAAATTGATGGTAGTTAAGTCCTTAGGACCGGTTCCGGCGTCTGATCAGGTGTTATTTCTGTGTGGTCAAAAGGCGCAGCTTCTTCAGGGCGAGCTGTGTACCGGCGTGCTTCCTTCCGCTTTCAAGATGAGCGAAGATGGAATATCTGTTTCATGGGTGGAGTATTTCTTAGCTCCGCCGCCACCGCTTGAACAGGCTGCGGCGGCGATCAAGCGAGAGCTAACGCCGAGGAAGTCTGGAGTATTAGCTTGTGCCGCCGTCATTCGTATAAGCGAGATCGCTGCAAAACTCGGTTTGAATGCGACCGTTACTCATGATCCTCAAGCGGCTAATCATGGGCATGCCTTGATAACAGGATGGCCGGACAATCTAGGATCGCGGGTGGCACTCGCTAGGGCGTTTCTGACAATTATTCCGAATACCGATGTTCCGGGCTTCTTATGATGCGCTCGCGACGCACAATCCCTACCGCTTCCTTACAAACTCCGCCCTCAGCACCAGCCCCTTGATCCCCTCGCACCGGCAATCAATCTCCTGCGAGTCCCGGCCCTCGTCAGGATTTGGCAGGCGGATCGACTTGATCAGGGTGCCCCGCTTGAGCGTCTGGCCGGCGCCTTTGACGGTCAAATCCTTGACCAGCGTCACCTGGTCGCCGTCGGCGAGCAGATTGCCGACCGCGTCGCGCACCTCGACCCCGGCCTTGGCTGCGGCAGCCGCCGCATCCGCAGCCACTCCCGCCACGACCCACTCGCCGCTGGCCTCGTCATAGACATAGTCATCGCCCGCCATCATCTCTCATTCCCCCACAATAACCACACCGGTTCACACCAGTCTCAAAAATAATCCTGTCCTATTCGTCGCGAACCTGCTCCACCCTCGGCGATGCGCAACATAACCCCCAAGGCCGTTGAGCCCGACTCCGCGCCCTCACGGCCCGGCTCCGCCCTCATCCCCTTCGGCAACGACACGCCCGTCGGTCATGACGCTCCCGGCACAGCCTCCGGCCAACCCGGCCCCGCCGACTCCAACCCCGCCGACTCAGAGCCCGACCCGCCCGACTTCGCCCCCGCAGAGCGCCGCTTCCGCCACGACGGCTGGACTCCCGATCGCCAACGCGATTTCATCGCCGCGCTGGCCCAGACCGCGTGCGTCACCGAAGCGGCCGCCGCGGTCGGGATGACCCCCCGCAGCGCCTATGCCCTACGCGCCGTCCCCCTCGCCATCAGCTTCCGCCAAGCATGGGACATTGCGCTCGATTACGCCATCCACCGGCTGGCCGACGCCGCCTTGTCGCGCGCCATCAACGGGGTCGCGCGCCCGGTCTTCTTCAACGGCGAGCAGGTC
>JANLPY010000205.1:0-6938 GCA_031367505.1 Hyphomicrobiaceae bacterium
CTGAGCGACACGTGCCCAACTCGATCGCGACAATCCGTTTACGCCTCAACGCCGGTCTCGTCGCAACCTTGTCGCGCTGCCCATGCTGTGCCAGACCAACCATCAGCCCCCGACGCCGGAACTTGTGACACAGTACAATTAAATTCACCGCGAGCGTCGGGCGCGAGCCGGCCCTTGCACACAATGTTGCCGTTCAATTCCTCGTATCGCGCCGCATATTTCTGCATCACCGCCTTGTCAAAATTGATCCGCGCGGTGCGGCCGGTCACGGGGTGGATGGTATTGGCGACGACATGGATATGCGGGTGGTCGGTATCGCCGTGGACGACCAGGACGGCCTCATGGTCGCCGAGCCCGATCAGATGCAGAATCTGCCTGGCGTGGTCGGCCATCTCCTTGGGCGAGGGCGCATCCTCGTCTTGGCTCCACGAGATGACGAAGCGATAGACAGGGGCAACATTGTCACGGCCACCGCCTCGGCGGTGTCCTCGGTACTGCATGAGCAGAAATCGATTGGCCCATGTCTCCGCCATCTCGTGGGCGGCGTTGCGGAGGTCTGACCAGATATTGACCCTCTCGGCCAGAACGACACGGGCGGGGTTGTTCGCCGTGTTCTTGTGGCCTTCGAGCAGGTAGTCGAGCGCACCCTTGAACGACCGGCCCCGTTGGTAGGGCGTGCGAGCTGTGATGTCGTTGTCGATGCGCGCGACGATCATCCGGGCCAACCGGGAAAGATATGCGCCCTCAGGTAATTCTCGATGTCCTCCAGCAGATACCCGAGCCTCTGCTCGGTGTGGTCTGTCCGTCCGCGCCACATGCCGCGTGTCAGCTGATTGAGATTGATGCCGAGGGACTTGATTTCGGCGATGTGGCGGGGGTCGATCTGGGAGAAGGTCTTGATGATGATGGGGACGCCGAGGAGGGTGTTCCGGATGTAGGTGGAAAGCGATACGCCGATGCGGGCGGCAGCGTCCGAGATAGTTGCAAATTCCTGAGGGGTCAGGCGTGTTCTGATGACAATGGAACGACGGCCGTCGTCGAAGTCTGTCTTCATTCAATCCTTTTGGTTCGGGTTCTGGGCGTAGCCCTGAAGCGCGACCGCTGGCGGTCGGGGTCCAAGGGCTCAGCCCTGCCAGTGAACATTGTCCCGTAGGACAAATGTACATCTGGCTCCTCAATTATATTTTACAGAACTTAAAGTTAATGTTATGTTAATTTCATCTGACAGACATTCAGATATATTCGACTGGCTGACGAACCTTACTGACAAGGAGAAAGACAGTCGATAAAGCCTCGGCAACGCGGCGGGGTCTAAATCAACTGTTCTCCTACGGTTGAGGCGCGCCCAAGGGTTAGAAGCCCTTGGGCGCGTTTTTCTCGGTCGTTGTCAGAACCACCAGGCAGCTGTGTTGAGCGGGATAGCGATCCCCAAGCGGACGGAGGACTGCTCAATCCGAAAAATTATTGCGCGCCCGGCGTCGCCGTAGAAATTGAGATTCAATCAGCAAGTATGATACCTTGGAAAGGACATGCCCCGCTCGTGAGGCGGGGCATGGATTCAACTGTCTAACATCCAGTCGGACGGTGCGCGCTCAGGGGTGTGAAGGCCCTTGGGCGCGTTTGAATGTTGGAGCAGGCGTTGCAGCAGGCTTCAGTGCCGCTGCTGCTGCGAACTCGCCTGAGGCGTCAATGGCATCATCGCCATCTGCCGCGTGTCGCAGACCTGTCCGTTCCCATTTCTGGAGGCGAAAACCGTCCTTCAGCAACTCAAGGTCACCACCACTGGCTTCCAGCATGTAGGCGGCCATCACCGCACCCGTAATCTCCTTTCGGGCGGTCAGGCTGATCTGGTCGTTCTTACGCTTCAAGCCGGCCGCATCCAGTGGCTCACCGCGCTTCGCGCGGGTGACCGTTTCGCCGTTCACGTCGACCGTCTCACGGACGACGTCACCGTTACCGTCAAGGATGACGTGGGCGTAGCCTTCCTGCAGATTGCCGAAGACCTTGAGGCCGAATTTGCCTGGGTCGGAGGAGAGATTGAGATAGGCATTGATGCTGCCGAGGCCGTTGACAAAGACGACATCGGAGGCCTCGCCGGTCTTCTTGTCCTTGATTGTTCCCGCCTTGGCTGAATAACCAAAAGAGGTGAGGTGCTGGGCAATATTTTCTGGAATGAGTTTCATCATAATGTAAGCAACCTTTCTGCGCGTTTCCTGCGCCAAAATGAAATTAAACTACAACCGCACGTAACATGCGGTTATTTTATTATATATTGATCGCCGTTAGCGTGTTGTTAACGATTGCTAAAATGCAATCAATAAGAACCGCAGATTGAATTATGATCACAGCCAGAGAAAAGTCTTGCGGACCCGATTCCGGCGGAGGTAGGATTCCCGGATGACGACGACATCGACCTGCCTCGAACGCATCGACCGCGCCCGGAATATGGCGCGGTACTATCGGCTATCGGTGGTCGAGACGCTATTCGGTGACTGGGCCATGGTTCGCGAGTGGGGCCGCATCGGCCGGAGCGGCCAGTCGCGCGAGCATTGGTGCGCGACGGCGGAGCAGGCAACATCGCTGCTTGGTGAGCACTTTGCACGACGTATTCAGCGCGGCTATCGATAGAACTCAGGCTATCTCGACGGCCTTCGAGGGATCGCAGCTGGTCTGCAATCGCGAACCCGCGCCGCGATGGCCGCGAACTCCTCTGCGAGCGCGTCGTACTGCTGACGGTAGTCGTCTTCCCTCATCCACTTCTTGTGAAGAGAGCTGATATGCGTTCCGTCGGACATGTTCCTACCTCGGCGCCACGACGCGATGGCCCGGCCTCGGACGCACGGTCACGGCGATATCGATCTTCAGGTCGAGCCGACCGAGGACGGACATCAGGCGGTCGATGGTGAATCGGTCGAGCTTGGCCTTGCGGATGCGCGAGAAGTCGGCGGCGGCGATGCCCGTGGCCTCGGCCGCTGCACGGACGGTCAACTCACGCTTGTCGAGCACCTTGATGATTTGCGCGGCAAGGATGGCCTTCAGGTGCTCGGCGTCAGCGTTAGCATGGCCGAAGTCGCGGAAGACGTTTCCTTTGCCACGGATTACCCAAGAGTTGGGCCGTGTATTTGTCATTGCTGCATGTTGTCATATTTGACAACATTCGTCAAAAGCTCTGGGAGTGCTGGCAGCCGAGCGCCTCGACGCCATGCCGTCGATCGTGGTCATCGACGAAATCCGCCAGAGCCGAAGCTCAAGCGGACACGCTGCATCACGCCTAGCAAATCTCGAACCCGCCGCACGCTCGCAGAAACGCGACGAACTCGATGACATCGCCTGCTTCAACGCGGTAATGCGTTTCACTGGAACGGACACGGCCCACGCCGTCGCAACCATTGCACCAGCCCGATTGGCCGAACCGTGGATGGGATATGTCAGCGCCGGTGTCTGGCCCGATAATCCGCAGATGCTGCCCCAGCTCCAATGCCCGGTCGTCTGTGCGAATGCCGGTACCTTCGCAACTCCGACATTGGAGATTGGGAAGGGCGGCAAGACGGTCGTCTCGCTGCTTCACGTACTTGGCAATCGCGCCGTCATCGACGAGTGCCTGGAGGCGGTCTGCCAGAAGCACAGCCTGCCCATCATTGAGGCCATCGCCGTCGTTGGTGTGCCACATCGTACAAACGTCCGTTTCGTCGGGCGCGATTTGGCAAACCAACTCGGCCAATGGGCGCCAGCCCCACACACTGCGTCTAAAATGTCTGCCTTGCGGCGCTGAGGGATTGCATCCGTAAACATCCATACCCATCTCAAATTCTCCATATCGCGTTTATCAGGGTCGAACAGCCGACCCCCGCCCGTCGGACGGGTCGATGGCTCGGCCCGAAGTTCACGGGATGGGCGCGTAGGGTGTGGGTGATTTCCGAAAAGCGTCACGCATCGTGCCGGTTCAAGGGCCGGCGGCGGAGCAATTGGGACAAAGCAAGAGCCTAGAAGGAGCGAGGGTTGTGAAAAAGAAGGGGGGACGGGCGACAGGCACGGCTGAGGTATTGGTCATGATCCGGGCCGATGCCTCCACGGTAGAGCTGTGGGAGATTGCGCGTTCGATCAATGCCGGGCCGATGGCTTGGGCGCGCGTGGTGCATATGGCGAGGAAGCGCGACGACCGTGTATGGGTGACGGTGGCAATCAGCCGAGAGATCTATGTCGATACGCTCGTGGGTATGGACGGGGTCGCAAGCCGCGTTCCGTCGGCAATCGCTGCAATCCTGTGCGCGGATGCATCCGATATCGTCACGGCCGACGAGATCGCGCGCGAGTGCATGGAAATCCCAATCGGGAAGGTGCCCGACAAACTTGGCGACACGAGCTGTCTGGTCGATTGGTCTTGGTGCGACGCCGTTAATGTCAAGCGCGCTGTCGAGGAGACCCTGGGCATCGCGAATGAGGTTCGCCTTGAGCGACTGCAGTTGTCTGGCAAGCCGGACATGATGGTGTCGCTCTTGGTTTCGATGCCGGAGCCGATCTACGCCCAGGTCGTGGAAACATTCTTCGCGCCCGGAAGCCGCAGATCAGACAACGAGGTCGTTTACATGGTGATCATGGATGTTTGCCGCGCGGATCACACCGCGCAAAGCCACGACCTCGGGCTTCCCCATATCAAGGTCGCGAGTGAAACCGACCACATTCCATTCTGAGTGAGCGATGAAAGTTTGCCGGCAAGAGCCGGCAAACGACTCCCTATGTGTGAGGGAGCCGGGCGCGGAACCGGCTCTTCAGCCGGCGGCCGGCGCAGCCGAAGCCGAGGGCTTGCCCTTGAAGCGTTCGCGCACCGGCGCATTGTCGGCATCAAGAGAGACCGGCACGGGCGACCGGACATGCGCAGCGGGAAATGACGCGGCTCAAGGTGCTCGCACGGATGTCATCAAGAGCGGGCCGAAGTCACTTGGCTAAAACGGCCATTGGAGAGGTCGTTCGGTTCGTTGCGCATCAGCGTCACGTCAATCTTCCCCTCCTGTTCAGCCATGCCCATACGGCCTTTCTTCGGGCCAGTTCGGCATCTTCACCGGCTGGAGCTGTCAAGTGCTCGGTGCCCGAGCACTCCGCCACTGCGTTCCGGTCGCGAGGCGATGCAGCCGCCGTCGAAGCTGCCAGTCCGGGCTTCATCAAGGCCGCGATGGGCGCGGCCAACACGATGGAGGATAAAATGAGATTGCTGACCTACCTTGAACTGAACCGCTACACGAAACCCCAGCTCCGGTATCTGTACCAACAAGTGATGGCCGCTCTTGCCGGCTTGCCCGAGGGCTCACCCGAGCGGACAACCGCGATGCTGAACATCCAGCACATCCGCATGTTCCTGGCCCGGCGCGACTACACACCATGCTGAGTGGCGCGGAAAGGGCAGAAGGACGGCGCCATCCTCAGTCCATGCGTTCGGCAACAGTTGCGTTAGTTATCATCGTGTGATAACATGGGATATGGCCAAATCGAGAGACCGCACCCTCGACATGTTGCTGGACCTCGATGGAACGACGTTCTTCGCGGACAGGGACGGGATCTATCGGGTCCAGTTTGTCGTCAAGGAGGTTGAGCCCAGTCCCGAACGGCCACATGGCCTGAGCTACAGCTTGACGCTTCACGACGACAAGGGCGCCCGGATCGTAGGGTTCGACAATGCCCACCCGGTCACGGAGCGGAGCGGGCCGTCGGGGCGTCAGCGGGTTGAGCACGACCACAAGCACCGGTTCCGGACGATCCGGCCATACGATTACACCGACGCTGCCACGTTGCTCTCGGACTTCTGGGAGCAGGTCGACCGCGTACTACGAGAGAAAGGAGTCATCCCATGAAAACACTGAAAGTCGGAATCGCCAGTTACGAGGACTTCAAGGCCCGCACGATGGCAATCGCGCGAGGCGAGTTGAAGCCGGCTTCGGATGAGCCGAAGATCTGGTTTACGTCAATCGAGAGCCTGGCCAAGGTCCTGTCAGATAGGAATCGCGAGCTGCTGGCGATGATTGCCGAGAGCAGTCCATCCTCGATGCATGAACTGGCGGAGAAAAGCGGACGGGCACTCTCCAATCTTTCACGCACGCTCAAAACGATGGAGAGATATGGGCTCGTCCAGTTCGAGAAGGGTGTCGGTCGCACCCGCATTCCGAGGGTGATGTACACCGACATCGAATTCGGGTTGCCGCTGAGAGCTGCACGTGGTCTGGCGAGGCTGACGAAGCGTGCTCCTGCCAAGCGCAGCACGGCCGCGCGGCGATAGACGGCACGACCGACCGTGGTTGGACTGCCGAGCTGGATGCAGCGAGAGGGCCGCCACGATCGATGGGTTGACACTCCTGCAACGCAAGGGATGGAAGCCGAATGGCCGAGACCCGTTCAGGGCTCGGTTCACGACAACCCGCCCGCCGGCCTCAAGCCGGCGGATGTGTCCGAATATTTCACTGACGAAGACAAATTGACGTAATTCAACGAATACATATAATTCCACTCTGTGACAGGGGTTTACTTGCGTATATTCGGCCTGAGTATCGTCAACTACAAATTATTGCATTTCGGAAACTCACTGCAGATTTCATGACGACAGCACCTCCCACGGTTACCCTTCCTCGCCATATGACGCCGTCGCTATTGCCGGCCTTTATCAACCTTCTGGCCGAGCGTCGGAAGGACGGGAAGGTGTGGGCGGTGGCGCACCTGAAACTTGCCCCCAGAGACGACGCAGCACAGGCGCTTGCTGAATTGCGGCAACTGCTCGACCACGCCTTCTAGAAAGTTGACATCTGGACCATGAGCGCGGATGAGACGCGCGAGTTGGTCATGTTGATCGACAACAACCGACAGAACGCGCATCAAATTGTCGACATGCTGGTGCGTGAGCACTGTGTTCCCGGCACGGTGCGGACGATGGTTGCGCCCTTGGGCGAGAAGGG
>JANLPY010000231.1:0-6513 GCA_031367505.1 Hyphomicrobiaceae bacterium
TCGTGGGGGCCGCATTACGCACCGACCGCCGGTTCCCGGTTCGTCGCAAGCAACCGAACCGGCCATCCGTGGATAACGCTCATCGTGCTATGTGGCGTCCACTGAATGGGGGTCGGTTCACATCTCTTGGCGGAGCCGGAGTCCGCCGAAATCCAACTTCAGCCCGCATCAACACGCGTCGTGAGACGACAGAAGGGCCAAATCTCCCGGTAGGTCTTGCATCCTTGTGAATCGCCTCATATCATCGAGTCTCAAAAATGTTGATGGGTGCTTGGAGGGGCTAATAGTCCCCGGCGCGCCGGCAGATGCCCAAGAAAGCTCCAGAACTCAGTCCGCTCGCAGTCAACCGGCTTACCACCCCCGGGCTGCACTTCGTGGGCGGTGTGGCGGGCTTGGCGCTGCAGGTGCTACCAAGTGGCGGCCGCAGTTGGGTGCTGCGAGCCCGGGTCGGCAACAAGCGACGGGATATGGGGCTGGGCGGCTTCCCTGACGTTCCGCTCGCGCAGGCGCGCGAAGCCGCTCGTGTGGCGCGCGCCAAGATTCGCGGCGGTGTGGACCCCATCGAGGAGGCGCGGACAGCCCGCGCCATGTTGAGGCTGGCTCAAGCCAACGCGGTCTCATTCCGGAGCGCCGCCGCTGCCTACATCGAGACCCACGGGCCGGGCTGGGCAAATGCCAAGCACGCGCAACAGTGGACGAACACCCTCACGACGCATGCCTATCCGCATATCGGCGACATACTCGTGCGCGACATCGGCTTGCCGCACGTCCTGAGCGTGCTTGAGCCGATCTGGCGCACCAAGACTGAGACTGCCTCCCGCGTCCGTAGCCGCGTGGAATCGGTCTTGGACTGGGCCACGACCAAGGGCTATCGGGAAGGCCTGAACCCGGCGCGCTGGAAGGGGCACCTAGACAACCTTCTGCCGGCCCCGAGCAAGATCGCCAAGGAGAAGCATCACCCCGCCCTGTCCGTGCCAGACGCAGGTGCCTTCATGGCCGCACTTCGGACGCACGGCGGCATGGGCGCCCGAGCCCTGGAGTTCGGCATCCTGACTGCAGCACGCTCGGGCGAAATTCGCGGCGCCACCTGGGGGGAAATCAACCTCGATGCGGCGGAGTGGTCCATCCCGGCCGCGCGCATGAAGATGAAGAACGACCACCGCGTCCCGCTATCGGAGGCCGCAGTGGGCCTCTTGAAGTCACGGCTCGTCGTGCCTGGCACAACCGACAAGCTGCCGAAGCCCTCCGCGCCTGCTCTGGTGTTTCCGGCCCCGCGTGGCGGGATGTTGTCCGATGGCACGCTCAACGCGGTCATCAGCCGCATGAATGAGGAGACCGAGCAACCACGCTGGATCGACCCGAAAGACGGCCGCGAAGTGGTCCAGCAC
Source organism: Hyphomicrobiaceae bacterium (assembly GCA_031367505.1). Classification (GTDB taxonomy): domain Bacteria; phylum Pseudomonadota; class Alphaproteobacteria; order Rhizobiales; family Hyphomicrobiaceae; genus JAKFWF01. The sequence continues at coordinate 1,389 of JANLPY010000231.1, forward strand.
GGGTTCCGTTCCACTTTCCGCGACTGGGTGTCCGAGCGTACGAACTACCCGAACGAGGTGGCAGAAATGGCGCTGGCGCACACGGTCGGCAACAAGGTTGAAGCCGCATACCGTCGGGGCGACTTGCTGGACAAGCGGCGCCAGATGATGGACGACTGGGCCGCTTTCTGCGTCATGGTCGAGCCCGCGTCCAACAATGTTGTCCCACTGCGCAAGTCGCAGTCGGCGAGCGCTTGAATGTCTCTCACAAGGCCCGACAAGCCGGCGGCGACGCTTTGGCTGGACACCGAATTCAACGGGTTCGGTGGCGCATTGATTTCAATGGCGCTTGTCGATGAAGTGGGCGCGTCGGTGTACTTTGCCCTGCCTTGCGACAACCCGGTGCCATGGGTGGCCGAGCATGTCATGCCGGTGTTGGGCATCGCTCCCACGACCCGGCGAGCCGCGCAGGCGTCAGTGCGGATGTTTCTGCACCGCTTCGCCCGAGCGAACATCGTGGCCAACTGGCCCGATGACATCAAGCACTTCTGCGCCTTCATGGTGGACGGTCCGGCTGAATGCCTCGTCACGCCACCACTGACATTCGAACTTCGCACGGACCTCGGCGGCACTGCTGACCGGTCGTCCGTGCCCCACAACGCGCTGCAGGATGCAATCGCGCTCCGAAACATTCACATGGAAGGCAGCAAGCCAAGCTGAGTGAATACCGCGCCGGCCGGATGCCGGCAAAAGACGGGGCGGGGGATGCATGAGGACGAGCGATAGAGGCAGCGACGCTGAGTCGTTTCGCCGATCCATGGGTGAACTTGCCGGCCGCGTTGTCGAATCATTGTCCCGGCAATTCTGGGATGAGGTGGTTGAGGCTACTGGCCATAGTCCCGGCGACTTTATGGAACTCGTGTTCATTCCGTTGCAGAGGGAGGGACCAACCGGAGATGAACTTGCCGTAGCTGCGCTGCGGCACGCCGCCACTGAGCAAGGCCGGTCAACGTTCCTCCTCCACGCAATGTTCGTCGCCTGTGCCTATGCCGTGCAGACCATGAAGGCGCGAAGTGCAGCCGAGGATGCGCTTGCCTGGCGCCACTACGCAGAGGCGAGGCATTGGCAAGGCGTCACCCTCACCGCTTGGCACTTCTGCAAATCACGCAGCGAAGTGGCTAACGAGATCGTCACCCGGGCTGCGGAGACGATCGCCAGCGCCCGCCGGGATGCGGCTCGACAGGCTTCTAGCGCCCGCTGGTCAAAGCTTGACAGCCACAAGGCTGAGGCGTTGAAGCTCGCGAACTCAAAGCCCTTCGCGTCTCGCGCCGCGGCCGCCCGCTACGTGGTGGACAACTTGGAGAAGACGCCGAATACGTACTACGCCTGCGAGACCATCGAAGGGTGGCTGAAGGGCAGCGGCTGGAAACCGTCTGCCTGAACGGGGTGTATGCGCGCAGACCGGGGTGTCTCCGACGCATAGCCCTGTTCTAGAGCCGGTCGGGTGTAGAAAGTACGTGTCGCGCCGCGCATCAACGCGCAGCAGCCGGCAGCGGGGCCGATCCCCGCATGTCACGGAGCGACACGATGTCTACCTCACCCACGAGCGCCAAGGCCGACATTCCGGCTGCACTGGCGCAGTTCGATCAACTGCCCGATTCGGCGCACGTCCGGCTTCCCATCGTCGCGGCGCTTCACGGGATCAGCGCGCCGACCGTCTGGCGCTGGGTTAAGTCCGGCCGACTGCCGGCGCCTCTCAAGCTCGGACCGAATACCACGGCCTGGCGAGTCGGCGACCTTCGTCGAGTGGGGGCTTGATCGATGCACACCTACCGAGGACCGGTCACGCCCGAAAGTGACAACGCCCGGCGGCAACCGGGCGTCATCGGGGAACAGGAATCAGAAGACACCGGTGATTGTGCCAACGACGGCGCGAACCGAAAAGCCCTTGCCTCGATGACCGCACGAGCGGCGCTTTGCGGCTGCACGCTGCATGAGCTGTCTGGCGGTGGCTATCTGCTGTGCCGCTGGGGAATGTCTCGCGAGCTTCCATGCCTTCGAGCCGTTGGCGACCTGCTGCGTCGGATTGGAGGCGCCCATGCCTGAGCACCACGATACCTTCCGCGATGCACTGCAGGCCGATCTGGGGCCGTTGGCGTGCCCTCCCGATGCAATTGAGCCGGGCCGGCTGCACCGCTTCTCGACAAACGGCAAACGAGGCGACCTCTCCGGCTGGTGTCGGCTCTTCGAGGATGGACGCACCGGGGTCTACGGATGCTGGCGCCTCGGCTTGTCAGTCGTCTGGACTGCCGTTCCTCGCGATCGCATGACACCTGCTGAGCGCCCGGACTTGCGCCAGCGCATTGCACAGGACAGGGCGCAGCGGGAGAGCGAACAGCGGACCGCCTGGCGCAAGAACCTTGACCGCATCGCTTGTCTGCGCCGCCAGTGCGTGCCGGTGTCCGAAAGTGATCCCGTGCACCGCTACCTCTGCACTCGGCTTGCAGTTGAGTCGTTCGCAGTGCCCGAGTGCATCCGGCTGCACCCGGCGATGGCCTACGTTCACGAAGGCGAGGCAATCGGCACCTTCCCCGCGATGGTGGCGCCGCTGGTGAATCGAGCCGGCGACGTGCTGGCGCTGCATCGGACCTACCTCACGGCGGCTGGCCAGAAGGCACCCGTGCCCGGCCCGGTCAAGAAGCTGACCCCGGCCGCCGGTCTGCTGCGCGGAACTCACATCCCCTTGCATCGGCCCGTGGATGGCGCCACCGGCATCGGCGAAGGCATCGAAACCTCGCTGGCCGCGTGCCTGGCCTCGGACGTTCCAACCGTCGCCGCGTATAGCGCCGGCAATCTCGCGGCGTGGCAGTGGCCTACATGCGCGAGGCGGCTGGTGATCTTCGCGGACCACGACAAGGCCGGCGCCGAAGCCGCAGAAACGCTACGAGCGCGAGCCTTGGCTGCCGGAATTCGGGTTCAGACACTCACGCCTGAAACCCCCGGGCAGGACTGGGCCGACGTTTGGTCAACGCGAGAAGGAGCGTGCGCATGAGTGACATGCAAACCGCCCGCCTCGCCGCCGATCCGGCCAACGACACCGAGCCGCTGCGCGCGTTCGATCTGCACGAGTTGGCGTCGATGCACTTCCGTCCTCGTGATCCGCTGCTGCTGCCGTGGCTCCACTCGCAGGACCTGTGCATGACGTTCGCGGCACGAGGCATCGGCAAGACGCACTTCGCCATCGCCATCGCCTATGCCGTGGCAACCGGCGGCGAGTTCCTGCGCTGGAAGGCGCCCAGGCCGGCCAAGGTGCTGTATTTGGACGGCGAGCTTCCCGGCGCCGTGATGCAGCGTCGGATGCTGATGCACTGCCCCAGCGCCGAGCCGGCGCCAGGATTTCTTCGGGTCTTCACGCCCGATCTTCCGCAGATGGAGGGGCGCGGCCTGCCTGACGTTTCGACCTATGAAGGCCAGGTCGAGCTAGATCGCATGATCGAGCCGGACACCGCGCTCGTGATCGTTGACAACCTCAGTGCGTGGGCGCGCACCGGCAGAGAGAACGAAGCCGAGAGCTGGCATCCAGTGGCGTCGTGGATTCTCGCGTTGCGCAGGCGGGGAATTGCTGTGATCTTGGTGCACCACGCCGGCAAAGGTGGACAGCAGCGCGGCACCAGCAAGAAGGAAGACTTGCTCGATGTCGTGATCGGCCTCTCTCGTCCGAAGGACTATGACCCACAGCAGGGCGCGGCGTTTGTCTGCGAATTCACCAAGGCCCGCAATCTGGCAGGCGAGGACGCGGCCAGCCTGGAAATCGAGCTTGGCGGCGATGAGGAGCGAGCGTCGTGGACATGGCGCACTGTCGAGGCTTCGACGTACGAGCGCGTCGTGCTGCTGGCGAACGAAGGCATGCGGCCGGGGGAGATTGCCACCGAACTCGACATCAACAAGTCCACCGTCTCGCGCCACATGAAGCGCGGCCGGAGCGAAGGGCTCATCACCAAGGGAGCCAACGATGGGACTGCGTGACACCCTGCGGCGTAGCCTCGACCCGGAGTTGCATCGTTGCACCCCCTATGAGATGCAACCGTGCAACTACCCGCCGGAAAGCGTAACTGCCGACGCAACGAGGACGCAACAAACCGGGGCCGCTCCTAGGGAGACAGACGCAACCGACGACGCAACTACGGCGCAACACCCGAGTTGCATAGCGGTTGCCGCAGCGGAACCGCCGAGCGTTCAGGCACAACAAGAAGCCTTCGAAGAACGCGCCGCCATCCGAGAGCACGACGGCCGACAGTCGCGGCCGGATGCCGAGCGCGGTGCGTCTGTGGACCTGCTGCGGCTGTCGCGGGCTCAGGCAGACGAGTGCCACGCTGGCGGATGGGCCGATGTCGAGATTCTTTCCTTCCGCAAGCGTCAGTCACTGATGCTGGCTCGCGGATACGCACCTAAGGACGCCGAAGTGATGGCCGAGGCATTGACGCTGCGTGACCGCCAGGGCGACGACCGCCGCATTTGCCTGGAGTGCACTCACCTGGGCGAGCGCGGACGTTGCATCGCCGCTTCCGCCGGCCGCATCAAGGGCGCTGACAGGCGACTTGAACCGGTGCCGACGATCCTCCAACGATGCGAGGCCTTTGGACTCAGGAAGGGGCTGACATGAGTCATGCGCGAACGATTCAACGGGGCGCCGCTGCGGTGCCAGTTCCCAATTCAGCGAGGTAGATGAGATGGTCAAGAAGACGAGTAGTCCCAAGCCGGACAAGGCCGCCGCGCCGAAGACACCGACGAGCTACAAGAACCAGGCAGTCACGGTGCAGGTATCCAGCGCGGACGAGAAAGAGTTTGCGGCTGCAGTAGCCCGAAAGCTCATCCGGCCCGAGGTATCTGCGGCTGGTGTCATCGAGAACTGGCAAAAGGACACGCACGATGTGAACGAGTTGGTCGCCGAGCTGGCGCGGCAAATCGATGTCGTCAATGGTGGTGACCTGGCACGGGCCGAAGGCATGCTGATCGCCCAGGCGCACGCGCTGGACAACATCTTCGCGAACCTGGCGCGCCGAGCGACGAATCAGGAATACATGAAGCAGTGGGAGGCCTACATGCGCATGGCGATGAAGGCGCAGAACCAGTGCCGCATGACGCT
>JANLPY010000255.1:0-1880 GCA_031367505.1 Hyphomicrobiaceae bacterium
GCCGATGATGACCGGCTTCGCGCAATTCGGGCCAGTCGAGATGGGCGGCATGTTCACGGTGCTGAAGGTGCGCGAGGGCCTTGCTCACGGCGATTACAAAGACCCGGGCCCGTACAAAAATCCCGAGGGAACCGTCGCGCGGCGGGTGGAGACCGAGCCGCCTGCGCCGCAACGCAACGGGGCCGTCGATCAGGCCTTACCCAAGACCGCGTATCGCGTCGTCAAACCGCGTTCCCATGAAAACCACTAAAAGGAGCCTATGCGTGAATAGACAGGTATTTTTGCCGCTGGTCGCTGCTCTCGCAATCACCGGATTTGCATCGGCCGCGTCCGCACACGGAGACGAAAAGCATTTCGCGGCGGGCAAGCCGGGAAATCCCGATGAAAAGTCGCGCACCGTCGAGATCGTCATGAAGGAGGGCGACGGCACCATGGCCTTCGCGCCGGACCGCGTTGAGGTGAAACGCGGCGAGCAGATTCGCTTCGTCATCAAGAACGCAGGTGAGCTTAAGCATGAATTCATGCTTGCGACCCTGAAGGAAAACGCCAAGCACGGCAAACTGATGGAGAAGTTCCCCGACATGGAGCACGCCGATCCGAACGGCAAAACCCTGGAGGCGGGAAAGTCAGCGGAGATGCTCTGGAAATTCACCAAGGCCGGCACGTTTGAATTCGCCTGCCTCGTCCCGGGCCACCATCAAGCCGGAATGCACGGCTTGGTCGTCGTCAAATAACAATCATCAGGAGACTTGACATGAAATTTCGTCCCGTTCTGGCGCTGACCGCGCTTTTATCCTTGGCCGTTCCGGCCGTGGCCCAGACCGCGCCGCTCGTCGCCGGTAAGGTCATGAAGATCGACGAATCCGCCGGCAAGATCACGATCGATCATCAGAAAATCCCCAATCTCGATATGCCGCCGATGACCATGGTGTTTCACACCGCCGACGCGGCCTTGTTGAAGGCGGTGAAGGCGGGCGACCGCGTCAAATTTTCCGCCGACAGCGTCAACGGCCAGTTGACCGTGACGCGCATCGAGAAAGCGAAATAACTTCACTGACAGAAAGGGGGCGGGATCATCTGTTGATCCCGTTGCTCAATCTCGCGTGCTCGGCGCTTGACGCAGATGGCAGAACGTACATGAAAAACCCAATGATGCTAATGATCGTGGGTGCGGCAGCGTTCGCCGCAACCGAGGCCTTTGCCACCCCTTGCGCCAGGCGGCCGAACATCTCCGTTGAGGTGAATGTTCAGGAAGCCCCCATCGCTATAACCCAGAACATTGCCCTTGAAGACCTCAGGGCAGTGTCCGCGCGGCTTCGACAGCTACCCGCTCATCCCGTACTCGGCTTCTACGCTGGGACGCTCGGATACACCTTGAGCGGCATTGAGGCTGCGGACGCCCAGTCGGGTAGCGCTCCTGCCTGTCCCGACTTTCGGCTCAAGGCGGATTTGGTGGCCGTTGACCGGCGCATAGCGATTGCCAGCGACCTGGTCGGCTCACCGTGCCGGTTGAGAGCCGCACTCGATCACTATCGGCATCATGCAGGCGCAGCCAGCCTCGCTCTGCATCGCTTCGCCGCCGGGTTGCAGACAAAACTTGAACTGGAGATTGAGCAGCACATCCAGTCGCAACAGGGCGCACCTGACGAATTGCGCCAATACGTCAACAGTCTCCTCGACGCCGCGCTCGGCAGCTTTAGTGCTTCTCTCCCCCAGCTGCAGAGGAATGTGGACACGAGAGATGAAGTGCAACGCCTTTCCGCCCCATGCGACGGAATATAAAATTGGCTCTTGTAGCGGCATTTGTTGATATCGGCTAACGTGGCCTTTCGGCAGGGGGCCACGATGGATCAGACGGCGTTTGAGACGTGGCTTGGTTG
>JANLPY010000263.1:0-1833 GCA_031367505.1 Hyphomicrobiaceae bacterium
ATTGCCGCCGAATTACGCGGACATTTTGAAGTCCGCCATTGACGCCGCGATCACCGTCGACAAAGAAGTCGCCACCCGCAAAGCCGCACAAAATGCACTTGAATTTTTCGGCCCGGCGCTGCCGGAGATGATTGGTGGCTCAGCCGATTTGACCGGCTCCAATCTCACCAATCACAAGCAATCCACGGCGGTACTCGCCGACGGCACTGGCAACCACATCGGCTACGGCGTGCGCGAGTTCGGCATGTGCGCCATTGCCAACGGCATGGCGCTGCACGGCGGCGTGATTCCGTACGTCGGCACCTTCCTCGTCTTCAGCGACTACGCTCGCAACGCCATTCGCATGGCAGCGCTCATGAGAGCGCGAGTGATCTACATCTTCACCCATGACTCCATCGGCGTCGGCGAAGACGGCCCGACGCATCAGCCGGTTGAACATGTCGCCTCGCTCCGTCTGATCCCCGGCTTGCATCTATGGCGGCCGGCCGATTCAATGGAATCGACGGTCGCCTACGCCAGCGGCATCGAGCGCAAGGATGGCCCCACGATGCTCTGTCTATCACGGCAAAACACGGCGGTCATCAAGCGCGATGCGTCACATGAAGCGCTGATTCGTCGTGGCGGCTATATCGTGTCGGAAGTGTTGAAGCCGACGCTGGTGCTGATCGCGACAGGCTCTGAGGTTGGCCTTGCCATCGCCGCGCAGAAGGCGCTTGCAGCCGATGGCGTCGAAGCACGCGTCGTCTCCATGCCCTGCACGCAATTGTTCGATCAACAAACCATTGATTACAAACTCGCTGTACTGCCACCCGATCTGCCGAAGATCGCGATTGAAGCTGGCGTGACGGATGGCTGGTGGAAGTACGTTCACGGCGGACAGACACCGGGGGCTGTCATCGGCATCGACACGTTCGGTGAATCGGCACCGGCTCCGGTGCTGATGAAGCATTTTGGATTGACGGTTGAGAATGTGGTGGCGAAGGCGAAAGCGCTGCTCTAGCTTCGGGTCCCATCTCCCCTTGCGGCACTACGGCCGCCTCAGGGGGATCGGGACAAAATTGAGATGAGGGGGTTGGCTGCACACTAATCCATGCTGATTCGCATGCAACGAGCCCCCTCACCCCAACCCTCTCCCGCCGGGGGAGAGGGGGACAAAAAAGCCCAGGGAAACACGATGGCAATCAAAGTAGGCATCAACGGTTATGGCCGCATCGGTCGCAACATTCTTCGTGCGTTATACGAGTCGGGCCGCACCGATATCGAGATCGTGGCGATCAACGATCTGGGCGACAGCGAGACCAACGCGCACCTGACCCGCTACGACACCACGCACGGCAAGTTCAGCAAGACGGTGGCTGTTGACGGTGATCATCTGGTCATCGAAGGCGATCACATCAAGGTGTTCGCAATTCGCAATCCGGCGGAGATTCCGTGGGGTGAATGCGGTGTCGATGTGGTGCTCGAATGCACCGGCCTTTTCACCAGCAAAGCGCGGGCAAGCGGTCACCTGTCCGGCGGCGCGAAGAAGGTCATCATCTCGGCACCGGGTGAGAAGGACGTCGATGCCACAGTGGTTTATGGCGTCAACCACAACGTACTAAAGGCAAGCCACACGGTCATCAGCAACGCGAGCTGCACCACCAACTGCCTCGCGCCACTGGCCAAAGTGCTGCACGAAAAGGTCGGCATCGTGAATGGCTTGATGAACACCATTCACAGCTACACCAACGATCAGGTGCTGACCGACGTATTTCACAAAGACCTGCGCCGTGCCCGCGCCGCCGCGCACAACATGATCCCGACCAAGACCGGGGCGGCTGCTGCGGTCGGCCT
>JANLPY010000127.1:0-4488 GCA_031367505.1 Hyphomicrobiaceae bacterium
GTGATGACGGCGTCGTCCGGCAGGCCGAACGCGGCGCGGTCGGCATGCGCGGGGATCGGCGGGGCGTCGGCGAGGGGAGGGGGGACCACGCGGACGCGGCCCGGTTTGAGGGGTTCCAGTGCGTCGGCGGTGAAGCGGGAGAGGGTCCAGACGTCATGGACAAATCGCGCTCCCGGTCGCCAGTCCGGTGGTACGGCCGGGAGTTCCCAGGTCCAGTAACCGATGATACGGCGGTCCATAGGCATGAGCCGGCGCAGACGTAAAAGGGCCAACGGCAACAGCGGTGGGTTGATATGCGCCACTAATGGACTACCCGAAGGCGGCGGCCTGGAGGAGGGGCTAGGCAGTTCGGCCTGTGCGTCCACGGGCGGTGGGATGTCGGTACGCCAGACTTCCACACCGAGACGTTCGGCGGCGGTAGCAATCAGGCGAGCAACTTCGCCGATGCCGGACGCGCGGGCGAACTCGCCGGCGACGGCGAGGCCGTGGGCGGCCGGTGGCGGCACGCGAACCGGACGAGGCGCGATCCAGGCTGTCCCGTGCGCCAGTGCGGATCGGCGGGCATTCCGGGGAAGAAGGCGCCAGAGGGCGTGAGTAAAGACAGTCATCTGCGCATTGCATGGCCGGGCGAACAGGGAGTGTCAACGCGAATAGTTTGGACATGCGGAACGCTCAGGCTAAATTGAGCCGCAAATACCGGAAAGAGATCGGGTTGACTAAAGAAACGGGACTATGTCATCACCCCTTCGATCAATCGGCCGACCGACGCGGTCGGCGATATTGAAAGCCACGAACGCCATGATAAATCCAGCCTATGTCTACCGTGTATCCGTGGATCCAGACTCGGATACCGCTCAGGCATCCGTTATGCGATTTGTCGGAAAAAATCGGGAAGTCATAGACCTGGGTGCTGGTCCTGGTTCCCTGTCGCAGCCGTTAATCGACGTGAATGCCTGCAATGTCAGCGCAGTGGAAATCAACGGTGACTGCGTCGAAATTCTACGTGGTTTTTGCAAGGATGTCTGGCAGAGAGACCTGAACAGCAGCGAATGGAATCAGGGCATTCCTTCGGGGGCGTTCGATGCGGTGGTGCTCGCCGACGTTCTCGAGCATCTTTACGACCCCTGGAAATTCTTAGAAAGCGCTAAAACATTAATAAATGATACAGGGGCCATTATCATTTCACTCCCGCACGCCTCCCACGCATCGATTCTGGCCTGTCTAATTAATGATGATTTTCGCTATAGCGATTGGGGATTGCTCGATCGTACGCATATTCGGTTCTTCGGCATGAAGAACATTCAATCCCTTGTCGAGGGTGCCGGTTTAGTGATAACGGGGTTCGATTTCATCCTGCAGCACCCTAAGAATACTGAATTCTCCGACGTTTGGTCGGCATTGTCGTCGGGCATTCGCGCCAACATCGAGGCGTTGGAATACTCGAACGTTTACCAAGTTGTGCTGCGTGCCGAACCTATGTCGCGTCCTGGCACGGTGCCGCTCCAACTCGTGTCCGAACGCCCGGTGCGTTCGTTGAGCCAGCTCCGGTTTATTGCATTCTATTTACCGCAGTTTCACCCAATCCCAGAAAACGATGAATGGTGGGGCAAGGGTTTCACCGAGTGGACCAATGTCACCAAGGCATCTCCGTTATATGCGGGTCACTATCAACCGCACCTGCCCACTGAATTGGGTTTCTATGACCTCCGGATTCCTGAGGTGCGGCATGAGCAAATCAGTCTAGCTCGTGCCCACGGCATCGATGCATTCTGCTTTCATTATTATTGGTTCGGTGGCCGACGGTTGCTGGAACGACCTGTTTTCGATTTTCTTGCGGATGCCAAAGCGGAAATCGATTTCTGCCTTTGCTGGGCGAACGAAAACTGGACTCGAGCCTGGGATGGGTCCGAGAAGGAGGTCCTTATGGAGCAGGTATACACTAAAGAGAATGACCTGGAGTTCATAAATAGCATCGAGCCATTTTTTCGCGATCGCCGATATTTGCGTGTTGGGACGATGCCAATGCTGATCGTGTACTGCCCGCAGCATATGCCGGATGCCCATGCCACGACCCTGGTTTGGCGTCAGTACTGCCGCGATGTTGGAATTGGAGAAATACATCTCGTTGCAGCACTCACGCATGCGAATGAGGAATTTAGAAGTTTCGGTTTTGATGCGGGATTGGAATTCCCACCTAACAATATGTCGAATGCTCCGTGGGGAACAGTACGAAACTACGCTGCCGAATTAAATGCCTCGGGTGCGCCCGCCGCGATTATGGATTACCGTGAGGTCGCTAAATATATACTCAGTAAAAATTATTCGGAAAAATGCGTATATCGCGGCGTCGTCCCATCGTGGGACAACACGGCGCGTCGGCCGGCCGGGGCACATGTGCTTAAGGATGCTACACCGGAACTGTATGAACATTGGTTAGAGAAAGCATCCAATCTCACAATTTCCGAACGTGAGCCGCAACAGCGGCTCGTGTTTATCAATGCTTGGAACGAGTGGGCTGAGGGCTGCCACCTCGAGCCAGATCGCAAGTACGGCCGTGAGTTCCTGGAAGCGACGAAGCGCGTGAAGGCCGGGCGCTCGCGCGCTTCATCGGAGAGTTGGACTGCACGATCACCAACAGCTCAACCAAATCAGCAGTCGGAAACAGATAGCCAGACGATTGCTAATCGGAGGAGGCGTGTGGCAGTACGACACCTGTCTCGATTCCCGATTGTGCATCGTGCCGCCACGAAGGTCGTTCGTACAATCATCAGATGGTGGTACGCTAAGTGAAAGTCCAATATTGCAGTCCTAATGGTAACGCTTGTCGGCCCGATCATTTTTTTCACGGGATGGGTGGGTGATCGACCCGCCACCAGCTCCCGATACCATCGATCGGGAGTAAGGGCGATATTATAGAGTATTTCTGCCTAAAGTCGTTTACCGCTTTGGCGCAACCGGGCAGGAAATAATCATCGACAATCACGTATCCGCCCCGCGATACCTTTGGATATAATGCGCTGAGTGCCTGGATCGTGGATTCGTACATATCGCCATCGAGGCGGAGAATCCCAATATTTTCGATCGGTGCGCCGGGGAGCGTGTCTTTAAACCAGCCCTCCAGGAAAATCACTCTGTTATCCAGAAGCCCGTATCGTCTGAAATTCTCTTCGACATCCTGACGCGACACCGCAAGCTGACGGTAGGTATGAAAGACATCGCCTTCATCCGCGGGGAAGACCGCCGCGTTTGGCGCAGGTAATCCTTTAAAACTGTCGGCAACGAACACCCGTCTGCTGGCCTCGCCGTATGCCTCAAGGATGCCTCGCATGAAAATGCAGGCACCACCCCTCCAGACCCCGGTTTCAATGAAGTCGCCGGGAATGCCATCCAAAATGACCGTCTCGCACAGGTTGCGCAAATTTCGCATCCTTGCGGAACCGATCATGGTTTGGGCGGAACGCGGCCAGTCGAGACCAAGGGTGCGAGTGACAGCGTTGTACTCACCCCCGGACTAGCCGTCATCCGGAGGATCCCCATAGAGAGACCCAATTAGAGCTGCCTCCAACAGGTTGAGGTACCGGTTGATCAGGTTAAGGTGGCGCATGTTCGATCCATCAAGACTTCGTATTTACTGACATCGGCTATCGGGGCCCTGTAACGCCCCGACCATGTACGTTCGCAGCCGTCAGAAAATCAATTAGCTCCGTTTCTTCAGCCGGTTCAAGATGGGTCGAGCGAGGCGGAAGGGAGAGGGACCATTCATGCCCTCCGTCGTTGCATAGGTCAGCTACCAACCATCGATTTTATGCCTACGCAGGCCCCTCATTTTGTCCGAACCAAGGGACGTTGGTCCTCAGGTAATCGAACCGCGGGGGAAATCCGGGTAACCATTCGTGCCCACGCTGCAGAGATAGATTAGGATTGTGGAAGGGATCGTTGGCGACGACGTCGTGCCAGCGGGTGCGCATCAGTGCGACGTCCCGTGCCCACCGATCGACCTCGGCATTGGTATAATGTTGCACGAATGACAAAGATTCGTAATGATATAACTCCGTCTGAGCCGAAAAAATCACAGTCCGGCCGGCGGCCCCAGCCTTAAGGCACAAATCGACGTCATTGAACGCACTGGCATATCGCTCGTCCATGCCGCCGACGGACTCGTAAAGTGCACGTTCGATCAGCAGGCAGGCGCCGGTTACCGCCGAAAGTTGTTGATCCTGGATGCCTCGAAACGCGTAGCCAGGCGCGCCCCTGGGCAGAAACCGGTTCATGTGGTCGCACAGTCCGGCCAGCCCCAGAATGACGCCGCCATGTTGTCCCTGGTCATTGGGATAATAGAGCTTGGCACCCACGATGCCGACCGCGGGATCGGAGAAATGCCCGACCAGATTTGTCAGCCAATCGTGCCGCAAGGGGTCGACATCGTCGTTCAGCAGGCAGACCAGCGATCCTGTGGCAATACCGACAGCATGATTATTTGCCGCCGCA
>JANLPY010000307.1:0-3995 GCA_031367505.1 Hyphomicrobiaceae bacterium
TGTTTGCCTTCGATAGTCGCAACCTTGCAGGTGCTGGGCCCGGCCTTGGGATGTTCGCAACTTGCGATCCACTTGTCGCTGACCCGGGTGGCCGACGAAATGATCCGGGAGCCGGACTCGGCAAGCTTATTCAGTGCTTCCTCAACGCCCGATTTACTGTATCCGGAAATTATCAGATTAGCGCCCGCATCGAAAATTTGCGCAGGCTGGTTTTCGTCATGGGCTTTGGATTGCGCACGTGCCGAGGGCAGATCGACCGCACGCCAGACATCGCTTTTTTGCGCCGATGACGATTCGTTCTCGGTCGTGCCGCCTGGCCCGCGAAAATCCGTTGCGACCGAGTAAACCTCGTGTTCGCGCACATGTTTATCGGAGCGGGAGCCCTCGTGCGTGAACAGGTTGGCGTAGTCGTTTGACAAACGGGACGCTACTTCGTAGAAAGAGCGCGACACAAGAAGCTGGCCCGGCTCGGAAAAGCTCATCACCCGCTGGGCAACGTTGATGCCGTCGCCGATGATGTTCGCTTGCCCGTTTATATCCTTGACTAGGCGAACGGGACCGAGGTTCACGCCCATGCGCACCGGCAAATCGGTGTTGTCGCGGATGGCGAGTGCAACGAAAAGTGCGTCTTCGGGGTCACCAAGAAAGGCGATTGCCGCCCCATCTCCGGTATCGAGGATCACACGGTCACGCGCGGCCACAGTCTCCAGCGCCTTCGAAAGCGTGCGATTGAACGATTGCTTCAGTTTGATCTGATCGTCAACCGAATTCTTCGAATACTCTACGATGTCGAGGAACAGCACGCTGCAAACCAGGGTGCGGCCGGAGTTCTCCATTTCTGATGTCGTTAAGAACGAATATGTGCGGTTGAAACGAACAGCATTTTACTTGGATTCGGTTTCATAGACCCGGGTGCGTTCGTCATGCCAGTGCAGCCCAACACTTTGCTCGGGACCGGACTCTATATGCTAGTAGGGCATTGGGAAAAAAGCAGGAATTCGAAGTCCGACTCGGCAGCAAGATTAAACGAGCCGCATTACGCTAGCCCGTTAACAACATCCTACGTCTTCGAGCACTTTAGGGCAGACGGCCCGCGGCTATCATGCGATTGAAGAGGGTGAAAGTGGACAGCCAAGTAACCATATCATCAAATTCGCAGAACAGCTTCGCCGGATCTGTGTCGCTGCAAAGCGTGCTATCGCTAGCGGCGGTAAATGTTCGGCTCATAAACGTAGTTCTTGCAGGGTTTGCGTTGGTCGCCTCATCGACATTTACGGGGGGCACTGTTGTCCTTAAATCGCCGGATGTCGATGTCGCACCGTAGCCATTTTTGCCGAGCGAAATAATCACCGCGGCCAGTTTTATTCCAATTGATTGTGTAGCTTTTGAAGCAGTACGTGTGGATACGGTGATATTTCCCGTGTCACAGAGCCCGATGCGTCCATCGGTGGAACTGCAGGCGCCGGACGCTGGGGTATTGGTGAATTCCGGACTCACCCGATAGCGGAACCTGTTTCCCCATGCATCCCCTGGAGCAACGTTTAGGGTGGCCCAGGGGACGAAGCCCTCGGCGCTAAAACACACTCCGGGCGTTGTCGGGTCTGCTACCCCGTCCCCTGTAGTATCGGGACACGGGAGGTAGCTATTTGCAACCGCGAAGCCGATTAGCGCCTCCTTGATTTCTTCCAGGTACTTTTGAGTGTCGGAAATGCGGCGTTGCTCAACTTGAGTGGCAAGCGGTACTAGGAGGCCACCCAGCAAAAGGGCGATGACGAACATCGCGATCGCCAATTCGACGAGCGTGAATCCTTCCACTGCGGCTGTACAAAAGCCGGCGTTACGGAACGGTATAGATTCGGTCACGGTTGTACTCTGTTGATGTCGGAGTGCTGTACTTGTCGTCATTGTTACCATTATTTTCCGCGTCTTCGAAATAGCCGCTCACCCACGTGCGAGGACCAGTCGCGGCTCCGGGAGTCAAAAGTACAAGAGCGGTGCCGGGAACATTATTCACACTGAGCGTGCATGTCAGGCAGGCACTTAGTAGAAGCTGGTTTGGCGCTGCGGTGTAGTAGATCACGGATGCCCAGCCGTTCACTCCGCAGCCACTCTTGAGCCACTTGGGCAGCACAGGTATTAATGATGGCACGAGTGGGTTGCCCCATGGCACAGGAAGGGTAAGAAAGGTATCGCAAGGGAAATGCCCACGGTTGCTACCGAGGACACTGATGCCATTGCCATTACTGTCGGCCCACGGATAGACACCCGCCACTGATTTGTAGCTTTGAAGTAACGCCCTAATTTCGCGTGCCACGCGCTGCTCGACAATCGGCATAAGGTCTGCATTGGTTATAGCAAGTAGGCGGTCGTTGAACGTACTCGAGGGCTGCGCCATGATGAACGGTCCTCCCGTATTCGCGTTGTTGACGCTGCCAGTTGCATCCAGATAGTTGGCCGCGCACAGATTGCGCGCAATCGTTGCTCCCGTAGTAGGGCAGACCGCTGTGGAGGAGGGGTCTCGGTTCTGCGTGCCGAGCGCGGCGCCCGGCGCAAAGATAACCGCAATTGCCTGAGGTGTGATCGTAGATGCGCTACTGCCGACGTATACCGTAAGGTTGCCGAGAGTATCACTGGTAATCGGAGCGGTAGTCATACTGTAGTTGCGAAAGGGCCCCGCTATGGCATACCACAATGTTTCGCCTTCGCCGTCCTTTGGCTCAGGAATTCCCAGCGATTTCCACGGCACCCTCCCGATTGCCCCCGCCAAACAGCCACCAGCGTCAGTGCCGGTGTTGTCGATATCCGGGCACGGCAGTTCTCCCGGTCGGCCATTGGGGGTCGTTCCTGTCTGAGTCCGGGAAGCCGACCACCCGATTAGCGCATCTTTTACTCTGGCAAGTGCGTCCGCACTCTGTTGTTGTTTCTTATTCTGCCGCGCCAAATCACCCG
The DNA here is from genome assembly GCA_031367505.1 of Hyphomicrobiaceae bacterium. GTDB lineage: Bacteria > Pseudomonadota > Alphaproteobacteria > Rhizobiales > Hyphomicrobiaceae > JAKFWF01. The sequence continues at coordinate 2,950 of JANLPY010000307.1, forward strand.
TAAATCCAACTGCCAGAACACTGACAAGCAGGCCGAGCAAAATCAGTACGACGATCAGGGCAATGCCGCTTTGCCGATTGGCTTGGTAATGATTTTCGCACCGGGCTGTTCGCACCATTGCTCCCGCCACCACGGCAACTTCCTTGATGGTTCTTAGTCGTTGGTCGGGCCGTCGCTGTCCTGATCGGAAGGACGCGAAGTTCTAATGCGGCTACGACTTTCGCCCAGTGGTCGATCCACAGGTTTTTGTATTGCCGTATCGGATGCGGACTGCATCGTCTCAACGGGCGCCGATTCATACGACTCTGCCACCTTGCCCGTGGATCGATCGAATCGCTGACCTACTTTCAGTTTGACCCTACTTCCGGCGCCCTGCAGTTCTACTCTAGCTGTCGCGGGATCGGAATGTGATGCGGATGCATTCGGTGAGCCGGACCGGGTTACCGAATGCCCGATGACCCAAACTGTGGATTCGCCGTCGCTACGCGTGACTACCCCGTTTAACGTTGCCGCGCGCGGTCCGTTCGGCGCAGCTTGGCGGGGCTTGGCAAGCTGCTTGCCTGCGTCAAGCGTATTACGCTGCGCCGGTGTGAAGAACAGCCTTCCCAAAGGTTCCGCAGAATTCGATGCGCACCACGGAAGTATTGCCGCCATTACCATAAGAACATAAAAGCCGCGCTTCACGTTTTTCCCTTTCCGGGTTCGATCGTAAGCCAGGATAATTCGCATTGCGCGCTCAGGTTAGCCTGCCGCGGCGCCGGCGCGTCGCCTCCTCCGGCGCGATTCAGAGCGCAGCCGGTAAGCATGAACATGCCGGTCTGCTGTGCCGCAAGCGCGCGGAAGAAACGAATCAGATCGCCCTCGTGCACCAGACCGAAAGTGAGCTTCATCTTGGAATGACGCAGATACTGCGACATCGGATTATCCGCGATCAAAGGAAAAGGTTTTTGGGGTTCCAGTTGATAGGTCACGCCGAACAATCCGGCCTGCCCGTTGGCTGCGCGCAGACCTTCCAGCCAGTTGATCCGCTGCTCTGTGCCTACAAA
>JANLPY010000315.1:0-3153 GCA_031367505.1 Hyphomicrobiaceae bacterium
CAGTACGGGGAGCCAAAATATTTTATAGTCGAGTAGTTGCCGCCCTTCCCTCTTGTCGAAATTAGGGCTGAGCGTCAGCCAATGCCAATCCCTTCAATTCGATCGCCACGGAACTTTCCATCTCAATCGCGAGTTGATTCGCTATTCGCGAATCGCGAAGCTACGTTTACCAGTGCGCTCAGATCGAGAATACTGTGGACCAATCCGACGACATGTGCTCTCCGCGTCGCACATGGCTCACCCTGTAAGCTGCACAGGGTGAACCGCAGGGTGCTTCAAGAACAGTACTTGCCATTCGTTCACAAGGTGGTAGACTACGCACTATGTTCGTTTGAATGAAAGCTCCAGGGCATTTGATAGGATGAGGCCCTCGCTCGGCGTTTTAAGGGAGGACTTTTTCGTGGAGTCTCGTGCCAATCTGCTGACAACAAGCTTCGAGCTCGGCTGTCATCGCCAGCGCACACCATATCGCGGTACTTGGTATGGAAAACTAATCTCGCGGAGAGTGGCCGACATTCTACAACTGGTAGGTTCTCAACCAAATGGCACTCCTTGAATTCCGTGATGTCTCGTACTCCATTGGAGCGCGCGAAATCGTCCGCAAAATCAATTTGTCGGTGGAAGAGGGCGAAACCGTAGTCTTACTGGGCCGTAGCGGTTCCGGCAAGACAACATTGATCAAGTGCGTGAATCGGCTGACGGAGCCCACTAGCGGCGAGATCTGGTACGAAGGCAAACCGCTTCGCGATTGGGATCGCATCCGCCTGCGTCGCACTACCGGTTACGTCATCCAGGAAAACGGGTTACTACCTCACTTGACAGTAGAGGAAAATGTGGCAACAGTTCCGCGTCTTGAGAATTGGGCAAAAGCCGATATAGAAGCTCGCGTGGCCGTTGTGCTGAACGCGGTTGGCCTATCCCCATTGACCTTTGGAACCCGCCTCCCGCGTCAACTCTCCGGTGGGCAGCGCCAGCGCGTTGGAATAGCTCGGGCGTTTGCGGCCAATCCACCTCTTCTGCTGATGGATGAGCCGTTCGGCGCGCTTGACCCTGTGACTCGCTTTGAACTCCAGAAGATGTTTCAGGCCTTGAGCCGCGAATTTAACAAGACCACGCTCTTCGTGACCCACGACATTCGGGAAGCGCTCATGCTTGGATCGCGCATTGCTTTACTTCGCGATGGCGAAATCGATAGCGTGTCTTTACCGCGAGAATTTCTTCAGGCACGCTCCGAAGAGGCGCGAATGTTCCTCGCGACACTCGAATCCGATAGGAGGGAGCCATGAGTCGGATTCGTTGGGAGGAGATCGTTTCGCTCACCGGCGAACATCTGGTACTGGTGCTGGTCTCGATCTCAGTCGCTGTTGCGATTGCTATCCCCGCCGCAGTATTCTTGGCCCATCGAGAAAGCCTCCGACGATGGGTCACGGGGCTCGTTAACTTGTTTCAAACCATGCCAAGCCTTGCTCTGTTCGGTTTCTTGATTCCCGTTCCTCTCATCGGCGGCATCGGCAGGCGGACAGCCATTGTAGCTTTGATCCTTTATGCGCTTCTTCCGATCCTACGAAATACCTTGGTCGGGATTCTGGGCGTTGATCCAAATGTCCGCGAGTCCGCCGTGGCGATGGGAATGACAGATCGGCAGGTTCTCTGGCAGGTGGAGATGCCCCTCGCCGTTCCGTCGATACTCGCGGGAGTTCGCATCGCAACGGTCACCACAATCGGCACCGCAACGATTGCCGCAGCCATCGGCGGCGGCGGGCTTGGTACGTTTATATTTCGGGGCATCGCTATGGTCGATTCGGTGACCATACTAGCGGGCGCGATCCCCGCGGCCTTAATCGCAATCTTGGCAGATGAGGTACTAGGATGGATAGAACACCGGCTTTCGGCTTGGGTATAGTTTCGCTCAGTTTGATGGTTCTCTCGGCTTGTTCGAACAAGCCGGTAATCGTCGTCGGATCAAAGAACTTCACAGAGCAGGTGATACTTGGCGAACTGTTGGCACAGCAAATTGAGCGGCGGCTAGATGTTACTGTACAGCGGAAGTTGAACCTGGGTGGAACTCTTTTGACGCATGAAGCGGTGAAAGCAGGCTCCCTGGATCTATATCCGGAATACACTGGAACCGCCTTGACTGCGGTCCTGAAACTCCCCAGCGCGAAAGATCCTTCGGTGGTTATGGAACAAGTCCGGCGAGGCTATAAGTCATGGGGTCTAGTTTGGCTAGATCCGCTCGGTTTTAACAACACTTTTGCGATGGTGATCAGAACGGAAGTTGCCCGAGAGCTTGCTGCGAACACCTTGAGCGCAGCAGCGCAACGGCCACGACCCTGGAAAATGGGGGTTGGGTATGAGTTCATTGAGCGGCCTGATGGCTTACCCGGATTGCTGAATGCTTACGGCCTCCGAATGGAGGGCGCTCCGGTGGCAATGGACCTGGGCTTGCTGTATACCGCCATCGAAGGCAGACGGATCGAAATGGGTGCCGCAAGCGCCACCGACGCTCAGCTTTCCCGTGCCGAGTTCACCGCGCTGGCCGACGACCGATCCTTCTTCCCACCTTATCAATGCGCGGTGGTTGTCCGAGAATCGGCGCTCGCCAATACCCCGGGCTTGCGTAACGCTTTATCGGAGCTCTCGAATCTGATTTCCGACGCCGACATGCGCGGGATGAATGCCGCCGTTGAGCGTGAACATCGGCCCGTCTTCGACATTGCGAGGGAATTTCTGAAGGCCAAACTCCCTAAGTAGTTAGGCAAAAGGGGCGTTCTGATAAATAGCGCAAAGAAGTTTTCGTTTTCGATGGCACTGGTGCGGTTGTCCTTGAATGCCAACGTTTGTTGCCGGGTCCCCCCAGTTTTTCAAAGGCGTTGTCACACTCGTCAAGCCACGTGCCTCGTTTGCTAGAGGGCCGCCATTGTTGATAGAGACGCAATTTCTTTGACACTAGCAAGAAGCACCTTCTCTTGAATGCCGGGCACCAAGAAGAAAGTTCTAAAAGCGTCCACGAGGTGGAGCCATTCATTATAAAGGACTTATTCTCTCTCGTTAGTTAATTGCGGGCGCCGTGGTGTTGGGCACGGGCGGCGACGAGGTGATCCACGGCATCCTCAACATGATGAGCGCTGACCAAACCATTGATGATCTTAG
>JANLPY010000322.1:0-2334 GCA_031367505.1 Hyphomicrobiaceae bacterium
CGCAGGCCCAAGCCGCCCGTCGTGGATGCTGCCGGCCGGCCGGTCGAACCGGTGGCCCATCCCTGTCCGTGCTGCGGTGCGCAAATGGAGATCATCGAGCGGTTCGAGGCCGGTCGGATGCCACGGCATCGGCCTAGCCCGAAGTTCCCCGGCCTCGAATAGCAAAGCGCGAGCCTTTTCAATCTATTACGATCGAATCGACCTGCGCTGTACTGCCTACACCGTGATTGCGGCGATCAGATCGAGGGCCTGCCGCTGCTTTGGGTTCGGTGTCGTCGTGAGCATGAACGTCGCTTCGCCGGGCCTGGCGCCCTTCGGACGCATCGTATTGCGCACGATGGTCGAGAGATGGGCCAGCAGACGGCCGAAGCTCGTCGCTGCCGTGCCATCGGCGAGCGTGCGCGAGTGCACTTTGTCGAGCGCCGCTTTCGAACGCTTTGCCGGCGCTACGGGATCGCGCTCGCGTTCGGGCCCGGCCGGCATGTCATCTTTGAAGGTCAGTGGCGCCCAGGCTTCGATCATGTGCCACTGCACATAATACGCCAGCAAGCTGAGGAATATATGCGCCCGGACACGGTTTTCGAGCCGATGCCTGATCGGGCGTACGTGCAGGTCGACTCCCTTGAACGTTCGGAACGCGCGTTCCACGTCGGCGAGTTTCTTGTAATTCAAAACGGCCTGCTCCGGTGTCAGAACCCCGGTCTCGACGCTCGTCCGGATCACATAAATGCCATCGAGTGCCGCTTCCGCTGCGACATTGGCGTCGTCGACTTGGTATCGGAACGAGCCGTCTTCGATATCGAGCTTGAAGTGCTTGGCCACTTTGAATTTGGCGATCACCTTGCCGACGCGCACGCCGATCCTGGCCGCGCCCAAGAGCGTTCCCGACATGACCATCGACTTGACTTTGTCGAGTTCAACAGCGGTTGCAGCGAGCAAGTCCAAGCGCTTCTGGCAACGCCGGTTCGCCAGCGCTGGATTTCGACATGCGATCAGCCGCTCGCCGGGATAATTCGCATTCTCCAAGCTCATCAGATTGCGCTCGTCGAACAGATCAGGCTGCAGCGTCTTGTCGTCGATGAGCTTGGCGATCGCGCCACTCTTGAGCGCCGTGATCCAGTCGACGCCGTCCAACTTTCGCATCGCATCGATTTGCACATTGGAGATCATGCCGCGATCGCCGACCATGACCAATTTGTCGATGCCGAAGTCTTTCTTTGTCTTCTCCATCTGCGGCAACAGCGTTTTTGGATCGCCGGTATTGCCGTCGAATACCGAGACAGAAACCGGGCAGCCGCGCTCATCGGTCAAGAGCCCGTAATTCACCTGCAAAGTACCGGGTTTGCGATCGCGACTGTAGCCGCGTTTGGCGAGCGGGCAGGTGACGCCCTCGAAATAACTCGACGTCAGATCGAACAGGACGAGGCCACCTTCTTTCAAATGCCGTTTCGCGAGTTTCTTCTCGATTTTGCCTTGGCGTTCCAACAGCCAATCCATCGCTTCGTAAAGTTCGTCCTCATCGACGCCGCGCAGACCAAGATCGTCCGCCAGCGTTGTGTCGGCAAAAGCGCCGGCCATGCCGAGCTTGCTGGCGGTCGGCGTGATGATCCGCGCAGCGACCATCGCCGCCACGAGGTCGCGCGAGCGCGACGCTTTGGCATCGATCAGCTTGTCGAAGCCGAGCCGCGCCATCGCCGTCCGCACGGCGTCGACGTGACCATGGAGCTTGGATCCGATGCATTCGAAATCGCCGCCGAGCGGCCCGAGCTTCTCACCCTTCAGCACCCGCCGCATCGCCTCGATCTGCTCGATCGAAAGCGCCGACAGATTGGTCAGCGTCTGCGTCGTCACGTGCCGTCCGTCGCGCACACTTTTGCGCAATAGATAGGTTGGGCGTGCGCCGCGGTTCGGGATGGCTGCGATGTGCATGCCTTCATAAACCATGATTTGCGCCAATGGCGCATGAGTCATCCAGACGCATCCCATGCCTACATCTGGCATACCCGGAAATCAGCGAAACTCATGATGCAATTGAGGAAAGCGGCGAGCGTTCGCTGATTGGGCCGGGGAACTTCGGTTTAAATACCGGACGCAATTGGAGATGTTCGTCAAGTTAGGACACCCGCCAAAACAACTGAATCGGATCGTGCCGTGGCGCCATGTGGTGATGTGACTCGGGGCGGCGGGATTCCGAGGCGCATGTGTCGGCAGTATGCCGGTCGGCATGATCGACATGCAAGCGATTCGCCAACGATGGGACGATGTCGGCTCCAAGCTCGACGAGCGCCGCAGGCGATTGTTCGCCGCCGGCGAAGTTCGCGCGGCCGGCCGTGG
>JANLPY010000439.1:0-35519 GCA_031367505.1 Hyphomicrobiaceae bacterium
GGCCACCGAATCGACCTACCGGCGTTAACCGGCGGTCGCTCGATCATGGTCTATCCCCAGCACGAAGTCTTGAAGGATTTGACCGCAGTGCGGATTGCCGCCGGCGGACAGTTGCTGTTCGAAGCGAAGGCGACGGCGCTGGAAGGTGTGACGACGAGCAAGCCACGTATCCACTTTACCGGCAAGGATGGCCGGCCGCAGATCCTCGATTGCGATTTCATCGCTGGTTGCGACGGTGGATACGGTGTCAGCCGGGCGTCGATCCCAGAAGGCAGCATCCGTAAGGATTATTTCCGAATCTACCCATTTGGATGGTTCGGCATTCTGACCAAGGCGCCACCATCGTCACATGAGTTGATCTATGCACGCCACGATCGAGGCTTTGCTTTGATTTCGACCCGCACACCTGAAATTCAGAGAATGTATTTTCAGTGCGACCCCAACGACAAGATCGACAACTGGTCCGACGACCGGATCTGGTCGGAGCTGCAGACGAGGGTTGAGAGTGATGGGTTCCAACTGAAGGAAGGGGAGATCTTTCAGAAGGGCATCATTCCGCTCAGGAGTTTCGTGTGCGAGCCGATGCAGTATGGCCGCCTATTGCTTGCCGGGGACGCAGCCCACTCGGTTCCACCAACCGGCGCCAAAGGATTGAATCTGGCGGCAGCCGACGTTCATCTCATGGCGCGCGCACTCGTCGCTTATTTCACATCCGGCTCGAGTGATCTCTTGGAAGCCTACTCGACCACTGCCCTGCGCCGCGTTTGGCGCGTCCAGCAGTTCTCCTGGTGGATGACCTCGATGCTCAATACGTTCCACGACGGAAACGATTTCGACCACCGCCGCCAGTTGGCCGAACTCGATCTGGTCACAAGCTCGCGGTCGGCCGCAACCAATTTGGCAGAAAATTACGTCGGCTTGCCCTTGGCCTGAACGTTGGCGAACCGCAATATTGACGGTTTGACTGAAAGGAAAATTTCGACCCTGAATCACAAATATGCACCAAGGCCACAATGTCTCCTTTTTTGTTATCGATTGTGACGAAACTGGAAATCTTCGAAGGATTTGGGTAGAATTTTACAGTGACGCACAAGAATTTTAATCACCCAGCATAACTTCTTCAGAAGATTTTATTTTTCACTTCATCCCCCCAAATCCTATTTCGGGTCGCACGTGTCTACACGGCGACAACATGGGTTTGGGGAGGCTGTATGCGTACGTATCAATTCTCGGCGGCTGCATTATGCAGCGCACTGATTTCTTTGTTTATGCCGGCAGTGCCGGCTCATTCGCAAACAAGCGACAATTCCATAGTCGTTGCCCAGTCAACGGATCGACGAGTACGACATGCCCCCACGTCCGCCGCATCGGGTGAGGTTGGCGCTGTAACGCGCGTCAACAATTGGACCGTCGGGCTCGCGGGTGGCCTTCTCGAGGGAACGTTCATCCGCTTTGCCGCTGAACTGGCAAAGGTTCTCGACGATGGTGACAACCTACGCGTACTGCCGGTCGTAACATTTGGCGCCGCTGAAAACGTGGGCGATTTGCTCTATCTCAAGGGCATCGACGTTGCAATCACTCACGCCGACGTTTTCGATGAATTCAAGCGCACCGGCAAGGCAGCAAACGTGGATCGCCGGGTCAACTACATATCGCAGATGTACATCGGCGAACTCCACATATACGCGCGGCCGGAAATCAAGACATTACAGGACCTTGAAGGCAAGAAGGTCGGCTTTCACACTAAGGGCGCCGGGCCGACGGTTACCGGTCCAATCTTATTCGAGCGTCTTGGCATCAAAGTCGAGCCGGTCTTCATGAACAATGCGGTGGCAATCGAGAAAATGAAAGAGGGTGAGATCGCGGCGATTTTGCATACGGTCGGCAAACCGAACGATCTATTTTCTAAATTAAAGCCGGAACCTGGATTTCATTTTCTCCCGGTCGAATATACCGACAAATTTGCTGATTATTACGTACCCTCAACGTTAGGCCATGAAGATTATCCAAATCTCTTCAAGCCTGGCGAGAAAGTCGAAACTCTTGGCATCCCGGTGGTTCTCGCCGTCTACAACTGGCCCAAGGAACACGATCGCTTTCGCCGCGTCGAGCGTTTCATACAAAACTACTTCTCTCGCTTCGAGAAACTTAAGCAACCGCCCTTCCACCCGAAATGGAAGGAGATAAATTTGGCAGCGAAAGTTCCCGGCTGGAACCGCTATTGGGTGGCCGAAGAATTACTCAACCAAGCGAATGCTAACGCACGCGATCCTGCACCCTCGACCGCATCTCCATCCGCGAACACCGTAACGAGTGCGGTCGATATAAATCTCGCTCGTGTTCAGGCAGCACAAGCTGCTCCTAACAACAAGGACGAGCAGGAGCGGCTATTTCGCCAATTCCTCGAGTGGGCAAAGCGCGAAAAGAAGCAATAAGAGCGGTCGATAAAAATAGTGACGTCAATCAGCCCGATCGGGGAAACGGCAACCGCAAGGTCCCGAGGAGTCAAGCATGTGGCAGTACAAATGGCCGGCAACTAGGCCGCGGCCAGTTCTCCACGATGGCAGCGATGCCGTCACTATTCCCGGGCCAAAAACTGTCCACGCGCTCGTATTTTCGGTGCTGATCGCCGGTTCCGTCGCGCTAACGTTTCCGGCGGCCTGGGGCCAATCAACAGCGATTGAGATTAGCGCTTCGGCTATTCTGTTGGTCGAACCGGCAGTCGAGACGCCATTTCCCATCGAACTCAGCGCGACGAGCAGTGTGCCGAAGCAAGCGTTTGTCCGTATTCGCGGACTGCCGTCGGCAGCAGTTCTCAGTGAAGGCCATGCGATCAAAGCGGGCAATTGGGCGGTTCCGTTGGCCGGTTTGAAAAATCTGAAGGTCACGGTCGCGGCTGGCTCCGAAGGGAGATTTCAGGTGCTCGTCGCTCTGGTACTTGTCGACGGCGCAGTCGTGCGTGAAACCGAAATTACTTTGGCGGTGATATCGGCACCGAACACCGGAACGCTACCCCCACAGCGACAGGTCAATTCCGCATCGCTTGGCGCGACACCGGCTATGCCGTCTAATCCGCCAGCATCCATGTTGTCCACGCCGCCTTCACGCCTGACACCTGAACGCGAGGCCCCGGCGGCTGCGCCGCCAAATCCGACGTCCAATCCGCAATTCAAAACTGAGGACCGGGAACGTGCCCTCAAATACATGCAACGGGGCGACGACAGCCTCGGCGCCGGCAATGTCACCATGGCACGCCTGTTCTATCAGCGAGCGGCTGAAGCTGGATGGGCGCCCGGAGCATTGGCATTGGCCGGCACATACGATCCAGCCGAACTCGCCCGATTGCGAGTGATGGGCGGTGTCGATCCGGACCGCGCCGTCGCCCAGAAGTGGTACGAGAAAGCGCGCGAACTCGGGTCCACTCAAGCGGCAGAACGGTTGCTCAAGCTGGGTGGGCGTTGATGGCATTCGCCGGTTCAGCATCCGCATCGGCAGATTCCAGACGATTGCGGAAGTCCTGTTGAGGATGACCTGAGGCTTTGCGCCGCCCCCCTTTCACACCAACACAACTTGCGTCATTCTAACGTCCTCAGATCACTTGCGGTGTTCGTGGAGTTTTGAAATGGCATTGCAATCGTTGCGCAAACGCGCGCTTGGCGGCGAGCTTGTGCTGGGCTCGATGTTGTTCGAGTTCTTCTCGCCGGGGATCGCGCAGATCCTGAAACACGCGGGCGCCGAGTTCGTCATTTATGACATGGAACACACCGGGATCGGCTTCGAGACGATCAAAACGCAAGTCGCGCATTGCCGGGGGCTCGATATCGCGCCGATGGTCCGGGTGCCACGCGGCGAATATCATTTTCTAGCGCGCGCACTTGATATTGGATGTCACGGCGTAATGATACCGATGGTTGAAAGCGTGGCTCAGGCCTCGGCAATCGTCGAGGCCACTCACTATCCGCCGCGCGGCCGGCGTGGCGCGGCCTTCGCCTTCGCCCATGACGACTATGCGGCCGGTGAGCCGCTCGCGAAAATGCAAGCCGCCGACGCGCGCGCACTGGTCATTGCCCAGATCGAAACGGAGCGGGGGCTGGAAAACGTCGAACAGATTGCCGCTATCGACGGCATCGACGTGCTTTGGCTCGGCCACTTCGATTTGACCAATTTTCTCGGCATCCCCGGACAATTCGACAACCCGGTCTATGTCAACGCTGTCAAACGGATCGTTGCCGCCGGTCGCAAGCACCAGAAGGGCCTCGGCTTCATGGCAGCGACCCCAGAGCTAGCCCACCAGTATAAAGCGCTTGGCTTCAACATGCTGGGCACCGGCACAGATCCGGCGCTGCTGATGGCCGGCGTCAAAAACACCCTAGCCAGCGTCGCCGGCTGATTGGCCGGCAAAATGCGTTAGTGCTTGTGCGGCTCGACCTTGGCGAACGCTGCTTTTTGTTCAGCCGTCGCCTCGACTTGGTGTTTGGCCTGCCACTCCTTGTAGGGCATTCCGTAGACCGCTTCGCGCGCTGCATCCTTCGTCAACGGATTACCGGCGGCATTCGCTGCCTCCTGATACCAATTCGACAAGCAGTTCCGGCAGAAACCGGCAAGGTTCATCAGATCGATGTTTTGTACATCGGTACGGCGACGCAAGTGCTCAACCAAGCGCCGGTACGCTGCGGCTTCGAATTCGAGACGAGATTGCGCATCATCGGCTGACATGGCCAACACTCCTTATTTTCCTAATCATACGACCGAACATGGGCACGAGCCTTGCGGAATGCGAGTTGTAGATCCGGCCGATCGAGCAGCTGCCGCATCAGCCGGGTCAGACGCTTGCCCCATGCTTCCTGATCCTTGCCGGCTCGTATCAGATCTTGCCTGACTTCGATTAAAGCGTGCGCGAGATCACGCTGCGAACCATGCTGCCACATCGTGTCGCCCTCGAGCCCGCCATGATAGGGCTGGTTATCGCCGACGATCAAATCTCCTTCGGCGTACAAAGCCTCGAGCAGCGGCACGGCAAGGCGCGGATCGCGGTCCCAAAGAATTCCTGCATGCCAAGGGCGGGGCACCGATTTCCAGCTTTCGGTAAAGCTGTGCACCGAAAGAATTGCCGGCGCAATTCCGGTTGCCAAGCAGGCATCGAGGACACGGCTAATCGCTTGATGATACGGGCGATAGTAGAGTTGCAGCCGTTTCTCGCGCTCGGCCGAACCAAGGTGACGATTGCCCGGCACGATGGCGCCGTCGGAAAGGCGCATGATCAAAGTGGGATCGTCCTCGCCCCGGTTTGGATCAATCAGCAGACGGGAGTAGTGTGTCAGCACTGCCGGTACGCCAAGCGAGGCTGCCAGATACCGCGTGATCGCTTCAGCTCCGATGTCGTAGGCGATGTGCCGCTGCAATTGCGCCTCTGGTAGCCCTAGCGTGCCGTAGCCAGGGGGAAACGCATTGCGCGCGTGATCACACAGAATGACGAGACCAGCGTCTGCCGCCCCCCCGACCACCGAATAGCTGTCGGCGATCTGGCTAGCAATCAGTGGTTTGGGCATCCAGTCGACTGACATAGTGTTGCTTTGCAGTCCTGCTGAGATCGCACAGTTGGGCGTTGAGCACAGAATATGCTGCCCGCGCGTGGTTGACCATCTTGACGTGGACATCCGGTGTCCAGCAGATGGCAAAAGCTTTACAGGTCACAGTATCGAACCCGCCCAAACGATGAAAAATAACATCACGAGAAGCCGGCTGTTGGCATTGTATCAGACAGCCGTCACGACGGCCCATCCGAGCACCTGTTTGCCGGCTCATCTGCCAGCGGTGCCGAACGATGGGCGCATTATCGTCATAGGCGCCGGCAAAGCAAATGCAGCAATGGCGATCGCTGCGGAAAAATTCTACGCGGCAGCGATCGGCGGCGACCGCGTTGGTGGTTTCGTTACAACGCGCCACGGCTTCAAGCTTCCGGCCAACCGCATCGAAATCATCGAAGCGGCTCACCCAGTGCCCGATCAAAACAGCATCGACGGCGCGAGCCGAGCCATCGACGCTGCAAAATCAGCGAATTCCAGCGATCTGGTGCTTGTTTTGCTTTCCGGCGGGGCGTCGGCCCTGTGGTGCCAACCAGTCGCTGGCGTTAGTTTTGCAGCGAAGCAGGCGCTCACCAAGCAGCTATTGCGCGCTGGCGCACCGATCGGCGAGATGAACGTCGTGCGCAAGCATCTATCGCGTATCAAGGGCGGCAAACTGGCGGCGGCAGCCTTTCCCGCGCGACTGCTGACACTGGCGATTTCCGACGTGCCGGGCGACGAGCCGACAAGCATCGGTTCGGGACCAACGGTTGCCGATCCGACAACGCTCGCCGATGCGCGCGCGGTTTTCGCTCGCTGGGGCATCGTGCCTTCGCCGGAGATTGCCTCAGCTTTGAACAACTGTGCCAATGAGACAATCAAACCGGGCGACGAAGTGCTGCGCAATTCCGATTTCCAGATTGTGGCCGCACCGAAAGCTTCGCTTGATGCCGCAGCCCAACAGGCCCGCGCACTCGGCTACGAGATTGAATTCCTTGGCGACAGTCTCGAAGGCGAGGCACGCGAGGTCGGCTATGCACACGCTCAACTCGCGATCGAAGCCAAACGCCAAGGCCGCCGCGTCGCAATCCTATCGGGAGGCGAGTTCACTGTTACCGTCACCGGCAACGGCATGGGCGGGCCTAACCAGGAATACGCTTTGGCGCTAACAATGGGTCTGGCTGGCGCGCCGGGGATCAGCGCACTTGCAGCCGACACGGACGGGATCGACGGCGGTGGTGGTAACGCGGACGACCCGGCTGGCGCATTTGTGTTTCCTGACACACTGCTGAGGGCATCGGCGTTGAACCTCAATGCGGCCACGTTCCTCGCCAACAACGATTCTTCGGGTTACTTCGCAGCATTGGGCGATTTGGTCCGGGTGGGGCCAACACAAACAAATGTGAATGATTTCCGTATCATTCTGATTGATCCAATTGTCGCCTGATTGCCGATCACATATCCGTTGAAGAAATGTTGAGAGACCCTGACAATCGTGCCGACGGATCATCCATCATACATGACGAGCCAACGCTGCCGACTTGGGTTGCGCGCCCTCATTTTGACCGCCCTCTTGCTACCGAATGCACCGGCTTGGGCTGATTTCAAGTTGTGCAATGCGACGACCAGCCGATTGGGCGTCGCGATCGGCTACCAGGACGCTAAAGGCTGGGCGACCGAGGGCTGGTGGAACATTCCATCGCAAACGTGCGAAACTTTGTTAAAAGTCATGCCCAGCCGCTACGTCTATGTGCACGCGGTCGACTACGATCGTTCCGGCGAGTGGGGCGGCGGCAATTTTATGTGCACGTCGGAAAGGACATTTGTCATCAGGGATGTTAAAGATTGTCCTAAACGTGGGTATAAGCGTTCAGGATTCTTTGAAGTAGATACGGGCGAGGCAAAGGACTGGACGGTCCGCCTTACAGATCCCGAAGATGGCGGAGCAAAGCCGAAATGAGACGAAACAGGCGGGTCAAGATCGTAGCGACCCTTGGACCCGCGTCTTCCGAGCCCGACATGCTAGAGAAGCTGTTCGAGGCCGGCGTCGACGTTTTCCGTATCAACATGAGCCACGCCTCGCACGACGTAGCGCGCAAACTGCACGCGACCGTGCGAAATGCGGAGGTCAAATTTAAGCGCCCGATCGGCATTCTTTGTGATCTTCAAGGCCCGAAGTTTCGCGTGGGCGAAATGGGTGGAGGGCGCGCCTTCGTCGCCGAAGGAGCGATGTTCCACTTCGACCGCGAAGAGACGGCCGGCAGCACTGACCGCATTTTCCTGCCTCACCCGCAAATTTTCGAAGCGATCGAGCCGGGCCACACGTTATTGCTCGATGATGGCAAATTGCGCATGCGCGTCGTTGAGCGATCGGCGTCGCGGATTACCGCCGAAGTGGTGGTCGGTGGTGCTCTGGCCAGCCGCAAGGGTATCGCGATGCCCGACACGCTGCTGCCGATCTCACCGATCACTGAGAAGGACCGGGCCGATCTCGACTATGCCTTACGGCTCGGCGTCGACTGGATCGCGCTATCGTTCGTTCAGCGCGCCGAAGACATTCATTTGGGCCGTCAGTTGATCGGTCAGGGCGCCGCCATCATGGCCAAAATCGAGAAACCATCGGCGATCACCGACCTCGATAACATCATTGCAGCCGTTGACGGCGTGATGGTCGCTCGCGGCGATCTCGGGGTCGAGATGCCCGTCGAGCGTGTGCCCGGCCTGCAGAAGGAAATCACTCGCAAAGCCCGCGCGGCCGGCAAGCCTGTCGTCATCGCGACGCAGATGCTGGAAAGCATGATATCATCTCCGGTGCCAACCCGCGCCGAAGTATCCGACGTCGCCACGGCCGTCTTCGATGGCGCGGATGCCATCATGTTGTCGGCCGAAAGCTCGGTGGGCCAATTCCCGATGGAAGCAATCCAAATGATGGATCGCATCGCCATCGAGGTCGAGAAAGATCCGAGCTACGAAGCGATCGTTCACACCACGCAAACCAAACCGCAGGCGACGGGTGCCGATGCCATTGCGGCGGCTGCCCGCGCGATTGCCGATACGGTCAAGTTGTCGGCCATCATCTGCTACACGGCAACCGGATCGACCGCGCTTCGAGTCGCCCGTGAGCGGCCCAACTTACCTGTGATTGGCCTGACACCAGTATTGGCAACCGGCCGTCGTCTGTCGATCGTTTGGGGGACGCACTGTGTGCTGACAAGCGATCCTGAGAACCTCGCCGACATGGTGCGCAAGGCATGCCGCATAGCCTTCGAAGAGGAATTCGCCAAGCCTCGCGATGGCATTCTCATTACCGCCGGCGTGCCGCTCGGCTCGCCGGGCGCCACCAATATGGTTCGCATGGCGTTCCTCGACGAAACCGGTGCTCCGGTCGCGGAAGGCGTCTAAAGCGCGACGCTTGGCATGGGCTTATCCAGCGTCGAGCGCTCGCTTTTCACGCGCGTAGCGCACCAGCGCCAGGTAGCGATACAGCCCGTGCACAAACTTGCTGTAGGGCATGGTCAGAAAGAACGCGAAAATCACGCCAAGGTGCACTGCGAGCAAGATGCCCATGGCCGGCGTAGCGCGCAGCACAAGAAGCAGTAAACCAGTTAGGCCCGTCAAGAACAGCGTCGCCAAGAATGCCGCGTCCATGCCGAAGCGCGGCTCATCGGCGATCTCAGGGTCGCGGCTCCACTTGGAAGCAAGCAAGCCTATTGGACCAATCAGCAAACCAATGCCGCCAAGTGTACCCAGCACCACGGGCAAGTCATACCAGGCATACGGCGCTTCGAGCTTCAAGAGATAGTGGTAGAGCGTTGCCGTCGACGTCGAGGCGAAGCACAGCAGGAATCCGTAAAACGTCAGGTGATGATAAAGCCGCCGCTGATCGGTAGGGCGCTCGTCGTCATTCATGCAGCCAACGCCACCGCCATCGAGGTAGCGCAACGATCCCGCATCCTTGACGGCCTGCAATTGGGATTGCGGCTGCCGCAAAGTCGCTGCCGGCTCACCGATGTCGCGCCAGAAAGCGCGCATCCCCATCGCCAATGCGAGAGCTGCGTAGGCGAAGGCCAAGCCGAATATCGCGGCCATCGTATTGTGCGGCATCAGTTTGTAGAATGCGCCAGGGCCTGTGTGGGCCGAGAATAAAACGCGCGAGTCATGCCAGACGACGAACCCGGCGACGAACATTGCAACCGCCAGCGACAACGCGAGGCTGATCGCCAAGCCATTGCGATCGAACATTGGCGCTAGTGCTTTCGGCCAAGCGTAAGCGCGATACGACTGTGCCCGCACGATGCTCAGCGTCTTTGGGACGTTGACCAGATACTCATGTGGCGGGGAGAACTGACAATCGTGAAAGCAGGCACCGCACGAGTGGCACAGGTTGGCTAGATAATTGAGGTCGCCATCATTGAATGTGGTTCGCATCTCCATGGCTGGGAACACAGCACACAGTCCTTCGCAGTACCGGCACGAGTTGCACACCGTCATAAGGCGGTCGGCTTCCGCCAGAGCTTCAGTTGCGTGCATGTCTTGCTGCCTCCTCTCCGGCGATGCGTCCGAACACACTGCCGATCGTCATGCCGATACCGGCGGCGTAACCGCGACCCAAAACGTTGCCGGCCATGATCTCTCCGGCCGCGAACATGTTGGCCGATGGCCGTCCATCTTGCATGATGATGCGCGATTGCCGGTTCACTCGCGTCCCCAGATAGGTGAATGTTATGCCCGGCCGCACGGGATAGGCATAGTATGGCGCCGTTTCGATGCGCCGCGCCCAATGCGTTTTCGGTGGCGTCAAACCTTCAGTCCGGCAGTCATCCAGGATGGTGTGATCAAACGTGCCGGGGCGAACGGCCGTGTTGAAGTCCGCGACCGTCTTCTCCAGCGCTACAGGATCCAATTGGAACTGGGCCGCAAGCCCTGCGATCGTGTCGGACTTGATCGGCGGATAGAGCGACGGCATGAACATCCGCAGCGACGGCTCGTCGAAGATGATGTAGGCGATCTGATCGGGTTGGGCTGCCACCAGGCGGCCCCAGATGGCATATCGCTTGGGCCAGACATCCTCGCCTTCGTCGTAGAAACGCTGGGCTTGTTTGTTGACCACTATGCCGAACACCACACAATCGAGCCGCGTGATGATGCCGCCGTCGAACTTTGGCGCTCGCGCATCGATGGCAACAGCGTGACATTGCGTCGGATCGCCGATCGACTTCACGCCGGCACCGATCAGCATCTTCAAAACAGTACCGCGATTGTAGGGCGTACCACGAATGAGAAAGTTATCCGCAGCCGCCCCCCAACTCTCTTTCAGCCATTCGATGTTGGCCTCGAAGCCGCCGCTCGCTGCAACCAAAGTTCCAGCTTGAATCTCGAACGCCGTCTCGCCTCGACCGACGGTCGCCGACACGAACATCCCATCTTCGATTTTCATCGATGTGACCTCCGCATCGTAGCGGATCACGGCTCCCAGTTTCTCGGCCGTTAGATACAGCGCATTCAACATCGCGCGGCCGCCACCGAGAAAGAACGAGTTCGTGCGTCCAAGGCTCAGGGTGCCACCGAGCGAGGGTTGGAAACGGACACCCTGGCCGGCAATCCAGGGCAGCATGTCCTTCGACTGCGATATCATCAGCCGGGCGAGTTCTTCATCCGTTTGCCCGCCGGTGACGAGCATCAAGTCGTCGAAGAATTCGGTCTCGGTATAAGGCCCGGATAACGTCGCGGTCGCTTCATCATGGGCGCAGCGCATATTGCGCGTGTGGCGGGTATTGCCGCCGCGATAGAATTTGGGCGCAGCTTCCAGCACGATGACGGATGCGCCAGCACGACGAGCCGCAATCGCCGCGCACAGCGCAGCATTACCGCCGCCGATAATGAGAACATCGTATCTAACTGCTGTATCGATCATGTGCGCGCCGGCCGCTTGTGTGCTCCGACGGTGTAGTCTCGTTCGCCGGGCTTTGAAACCGCCGTTTTCGGCTACGAGCTGCGACGGAATAGGCAACCTTTACTGACAGATTCGATTGAAGCCATCGCGCCCGTGGCGGGCAAGGTCCATATGAAAATGGTCGTGGTGCATGGCATTGGCTTCAGGTCCGAGGACAGTCGTGAACTCCGAACAGGCACCGCGGTGCACTGCGCGCAGAAAACCGCGCTCGCGAACGTCTCCGTTCCAGCCGTTTTTCACAGTAATGATGCGCCCGTCGGCCAAGACAAACTGGGAAATATCCAGAGCATTGGCATGTCCGTGCTCGGACAATCGCCCTCCCGAGACGTGGTTCATCGGCCGGCACGAGTAAGAGCCCGCCACTTTCACCTCGACGAGTGGCGAGCCCAAATGCGTGCGAGCAGCGGGCTCGACAACGCCTTGCACCCAACGCTCCACGGCCGGCACCATTGGGCAACGGAGCATCGCTGAGGGCTTCATCGAGACGCGACCGTCAGCTGCCGCAAGCATCTCGAATGGTCTTTGCGCGCCGCAAACGCTGGGGCCGCCGAGTGCCGATCGGCTCTGCAGAAAGGACGATTCGCGGATAGTGCCGGACGTCAGGCAAGCTTGCTCTTCGTCGGCGCGCCATGGCTCGTTCTTGGCGACAAAATTCGGCTGCGTGCTGCATCCCCAGACGAGGAGAGCGGCTGCACCAACGGCCAATCCGATACGAACGCGACTGAACACCCACATGACCCGATGATGCGCTAAAATTGGTAAACGGCACGTTAACCAAGCGCTGATTGCAAGCCATTTTGCATGTGGTTTGCGGCACCACGACGGACCGGCTGAAGGCGAATTCGTGCCGCAGATAAGGCGAAAACACGGCTACTCGCGGATGCGATCATCAAAGTATTGCCGCCATAACTGCTCTCCGACCATGCAGTCCATCTTCGGTGCGGTCTGCAGACGGATCAATACCGGCGGCGAATCGAGCGCAGAGATTTCCAGCAACAGCTTTTGGCGCGTCGCCGAGACAAATTCAGCTTTTTCCCTGATGGGGATCATGAAGGCGCCGGGCCCACCGATCACACATTGAGCGTAGTACTGGTCCAGATTGGCGATATCGAACATGCTGCCGGGACCGCCTGGTTTCAGCACAATCGGCAGGCCATTGATCACGATGCCTTTGGCCACCAGCTGATCGCGCATCGGGCCGACCGGTGGACCTGAGTTGTTTGGACCGTCGCCTGAGACATCTATGACCCGGCGATCGCTAATAACGCCGCCCGAACCAAATTGCCGTTCCGAGAAATCCAACGCGCCCGACACAGACGTGCGGCGATGTCGCGAGATTGGTGCCTCGGTCAACTTAACCGCGACGGCCTCAGCCGATTGAGGCCCATCGATGATGGTCCACGGCAGAACGATCTGCTGGATCGACCAGCCAGCCCACTCGATATAGGTAATGGCGATGCGCCGGTGCTGCCCCGACTGGATCGCCCGCATGATTTCAGGATCGCGCAGTGCCTCGATGTAGCCATCGCGCTGCAGTCGCTGTTCATCCAGGTCCATCGAGAAGGACACATCGACCGCAAGGACGAGTTCAAGATCAACACGTGTTTGCGCTAAGGCTGCTAGCGACACGAGTTGCGCGCAAACGGCGATGGCCAAACATGCCAGCAGCGACCGCAGTTGGAACGTCACACGTGAAGATGAGGCACGCATGCCAATGAGTTTGCCATGCGTGACGAACAATGGGAAGTGCTATCGAGCCAAGACTGCTTACGCGAACATACCAGCGATCAACAGGAGTAGTCCGACTGCGCCGAGACCGCCTGCAGCCCACACGAGTGCTGCTATCCCGGTGATGATCGAAGCCGAAGCGAGCACGATCGCAATCTGGAAGGCGCCGGTCGCGAACTCGAAGCGAACGTGCTTGCGGCCGTACTTGTCGCGCTCGTGCTCGGCTTCCTTGGCGCGCTCGATCAGTTCCTTGCGACCTTCGCCGGGTTTGGATTGACCGGTCTCTTTTCCGGTTTTCGGATCCTTGATCGGCTCGCCTGGCTCACTCTCATAGCGGGAGGCAGCCGCGCGCCACTTGGCAACGCGCTCTTGCATCGACTTTTTCTGCGCCGGATCGGCTACTCCGAGTTGAACCAACTCGACCTCGTCGGCAAAGCCTTCAGTCACGGTCTTGCGTATGGTCTTGGCCTGATAGAACGCCCACAGGTTCGACGCTTCGATGTTCGACTGCAGCGTGTGCGTTTGTGCCTTCTGGCCAAAGATTTCCGACACCGCCAGCATGAGAGCCAGAATTGCGATGATCAGCGCGACGGTCTTGTTGCCGTCGCCGTGCTCGTGTGGCGCGTGTCCGCTCATAGTCCGAAATCCTCGTTAGGTCTGTGGCAAGCGCCAAAACGCAAGCGGATGGTGCGCGGGTCCCCGCCACCATCCGCCGAAACGGCTTGCGCCTGACCCATGCCAATAGGACGGATCGAGCGCAAGCGAAACATTGGTTGCATAAGCCTGTGACAGGCGAATGAAGCCATGTATTTGATGAATTCTAGAAGAGACCTTCGATCTGGCCATCTTCGTTCAAACGGATCACGTCAGCCGACGGAACACGCGGCAAACCTGGCATTGTCATGATGTCGCCGGTGACGACCACGACGAATTCGGCGCCAGCCGACAGACGAAGTTCCCGAACCGGTACAATGTGCCCGGTCGGTGCGCCGCGCTTGTTCGGATCGGTCGAGAACGAGTACTGCGTCTTCGCCATGCAAACCGGCAAGTGCCCATAGCCGGCCGCTTCCAGTTCCTTGAAGCGGGATTCAACAGAGGGATCGCATGCGATGTCGGCGCCGCGATAGATCTCGGTGACGATGGTCTTGACCTTATCGCGCAATGGCATGTCGTCGGGATAAAGCGGCTTGAACTTCGCTTCGCCCTTCTCGCAGACTTCGACGACATGACGAGCAAGCTCCTCGATGCCGGCACCACCGTCTGACCAGTGCGTGCACAGGAAGGCTTTCGCGCCCATCTTCTCTGCCGAGGCTTTGACTGCCGCGATCTCGGCATCGGTGTCGGTGATGAACTTGTTGATCGCAATGATCGGCTGCACGCCGAACTTGCGCACGTTCTCGATGTGCCGCTCCATGTTGGCGCAGCCTTTGGCCACCGCTTCGACGTTCTCGAGTTTGAGGCCGTCCTTGGCAACGCCGCCATGCATCTTGAGCGCACGAACGGTCGCAACAATCACGGCAGCCGATGGGTTGAGGCCAGCCTTGCGGCATTTGATGTCGAAGAATTTCTCAGCGCCAAGATCAGCACCGAAGCCTGCTTCCGTCACCACATAGTCGCACAGCTTGAGCGCGGTCTGGGTCGCCAGCACCGAGTTGCAACCGTGCGCGATGTTGGCGAATGGGCCGCCGTGGATGAACACTGGGTTGTTCTCCAGTGTCTGCACCAGGTTTGGCATCAACGCGTCCTTGAGCAGGACCGTCATCGCGCCGTCACCCTTTAGATCGCGGGCATACACCGGCTTCTTCTCGCGCGTGTAAGCAACGACGATGTTGCCGATACGCTTCTCCAGATCCTTGAGATCGGTCGCCAGGCAAAAGATCGCCATGATCTCGGACGCGACCGTAATGTCGAAACCATCTTCGCGCGGGAAGCCGTTGGCGACACCGCCGAGTGAATTGACGATCGAGCGCAACGCTCGATCATTCATGTCGAGTACGCGACGCCAAGCAATGCGGCGCTGGTCGATCCCGAGGCTGTTGCCCCAGTAGATGTGATTGTCGAGCAGCGCGGACAGCAAGTTGTGGGCGCTGGTGATGGCGTGGAAGTCGCCGGTGAAGTGAAGATTGATATCTTCCATCGGCACAACTTGAGCGTAACCGCCACCTGCCGCACCGCCCTTGACGCCAAAGCATGGACCGAGCGACGGTTCGCGCAGGCAGCTCATGGCACGCTTGCCGATGCGGTTGAGGCCGTCGCCGAGACCGACCGTCGTAGTAGTCTTGCCTTCACCAGCGGGCGTTGGATTGATCGCGGTGACGAGGATCAGCTTGCCGTCGGGACGGCTCTTCAGGCTGTTGATGAACTCGAAGGAGATTTTCGCCTTGGTCGGCCCGTAGTTGAGCAGAGCGTCGGCTGGAATATCGATCTTCTTGCCGACTTCGGCGATCGGCTTCATCTTGGCTTCGCGTGCGATCTCGATATCGCTACCGACTGCCTTGGTTGACTTTTGCGACACAGCTGCTTCTCCGGTTTTTGGTTTTTTTGGTGCGGGTGGTGGTGCCGGCTTGTAGGCCGCAAAAGTATCGCCGGCCTTGAGACCGGCATACTCTGCGTATTCGGCCGCTGTGATCTTCTTGGTGTCGGCGGCTTTGACGCGCTTAGCGAGAATAGCCCCACCGTTGGCGGCGATGACGATGCCCTCAGCGCTGATCTTTAGAATTTCACCGGGCTTGCCGCTGCCGGCTACCTTGGCGCTGTCAAAGAACTGCAACTCGAGCCCGTTGACGATAGCCCAGGCACCAGGCGCCGGGTTGGCTGCGCGGATGAGATTGTAAACTTCACCGACCGGCTTGGTGAAATCGATTTGGGCGTTATCGCGTTTGAACCAGCTCTCGTAGGTCTTTTTCGAATGATCCTGCGCGACGCGCGGTGCCTTGCTCGCACGCACAAGCTCCAGCGATTCAATCATCGCATCAACGCCGAGCGGGAACAGCTTCTTGAAGTACACATCGCCAAGCGTTTCATCCGCACCGATGTCGACCGTCTTCTGCAACAGGATCGGGCCTTCATCGAGACCTTCATCCGGCCAGAAGATCGTGAGACCTGTCTGCTTCGAACCCCAGGCGATCGGCCAATTGATCGACGACGGACCTCGATGCAACGGCAGCAACGAAGGGTGATACTGTATCGTGCCGTGCGTCGGCGCATCGATCACAGGCTGGGGTACGAACAACGTCACGTAGGCCATGACACACAGGTCAGGCTTGAACGACTGCATGAGGGTCAACGCCTCGGGCGTCTTCCAGCTTTTTGGTTGATGGACCGGCAAGCCTTTCTCGCGTGCGAATACTGCACACGGATCTTGTGGCCGGCCTTCCTTATCGGGTGCACAAAACACGGCAACGACGTTCTCGCCACGCTCCAGTAACTTCTCGAGGACAGCCTTACCGAAGGCTTCTTGCCCATGGACGACTATGCGCATTATTCAACTCTCCCTATGCCATCGCGCGTGATGCAGCGCTCCGGGTCGTTTTCTATTTTGATTATCTCTGATCGCTATGAGGCCCACTTAGTGAGCCGGGGCTTTCTTGGGCGGCGGCTCAGTCGCACCGGACGCCTTAATGGCCGCAATTTCATCGGCGTTGTAGCGCAGTACGTCAGAAAGGATTTCCATCGTGTGCTCACCAAGGAGCGGCGAGCGAACAACGTCCGTCGGACTATCGGAAAGTTTGATCGGATTGCCGACCGACAGGTACTTGCCGCGCTTCGGATGATCGACCTCGACGATCGTACCCGTGGCCCAAAGGGACTTATCCTCGGAGATTTCCTTCATCGACAGGATCGGGCCGCAGGGGATGTCATCCTTGTTGAGAATTTCCATCGCCTCGAACTTGGTCATCGAAGATGTCCACTTTTCTATGCGAGAAAAGATCTCGTTGAGACGCGGCAACCGAGCGGCAGGCTTGGCGTAATTCGGATCGGTCTTCCAGCCGGGCTCGCCGATCACGTCGCAGATCTTTTCCCAGACCGGCGCTTGCGTAATGAAATAGATGTACGCGTTGGG
Organism: Hyphomicrobiaceae bacterium; assembly: GCA_031367505.1. Classification (GTDB taxonomy): domain Bacteria; phylum Pseudomonadota; class Alphaproteobacteria; order Rhizobiales; family Hyphomicrobiaceae; genus JAKFWF01. The sequence continues at coordinate 17,309 of JANLPY010000439.1, forward strand.
GTCGGTTTCCCAACCTTTGCACTTAAGGATACGACCGGGCTGGCCACCGCCCGAATCGTTGCCGGCACGAGGAACCGCGTCACCGAAAGGGATGCCCTCGCCGAACTGGCTGTATTCCCTCAACGGGCCATGTTCGAGGCGTTGCTGATCGCGCAGCTTTACGCGGCAGAGATTCAAAACGCCGTCCTGCATAGCGCAGGTCACTTTTTGTCCCTTGCCGGTTTGGGTGCGTTGGAACAGCGCCGTCACTATACCCAGCGCGAGGTGCAAGCCCGTGCCGCTATCGCCAATCTGGGCACCAGTGACGAGCGGCAGTCCATCGCGGAAGCCCGTGGTCGAGGCTGAGCCGCCGGTGCACTGCGCGACGTTCTCGTAGACCTTGCAGTCCTCATAGGGACCAGGGCCGAAGCCCTTGATCGACGCCACGATCATCTTCGGGTTGATCTGCTGGATACGCTCCCAGGTGAAACCCATCCGGTCGAGTACGCCTGGACCAAAGTTTTCGACCAGCACGTCGCACGCCAAGATCAGGCGTTCGAGCACTTCCTTGCCCTTCTGGTTCTTGGTGTCGAGCGTGATCGAACGCTTGTTGTGGTTGAGCATCGTGAAGTACAGCGCGTCAGCGTCGGGCACATCCATCAACTGACCGCGCGTGATGTCACCGACGCCGGGGCGCTCGACCTTGATAACGTCAGCGCCGAACCAGGCCAGCAACTGCGTACATGTAGGACCCGACTGCACGTGCGTGAAGTCGAGAATACGAATGCCTTCCAGGGCTTTCATGGCGTGCTCCTGCTTTCGTTTGAGCTTATTCGGCGGATTTTGGTTTGGAGACCACGCTTTGCGGATTGAGATTGCCAATGCGGCCGCTCTCGGTGCCAGACTTTTCATCGATGACCGCATTGATGAGCGTCGGCTTGCCCGAGTCCATGGCGGCATTGACAGCATCGGTGAGTTCGCCCGGTGTCGTCACATGAACACCAACGCCGCCGAATGCTTGCATCATGAAGTCATAGCGCGCGTTCTTGACGAATACCGTAGTGGCGACATCCGAACCGCCGGAGGGATTGACGTCGGTGCCGCGATAGATGCCGTTGTTGTTGAAGACGACAATGCAGATCGGCAGGTTGTAACGGCAGATGGTTTCGACTTCCATGCCGGAGAATCCGAAAGCGCTATCACCTTCGACGGCGAGCACCGGCTTACCGGTCTCGATGGCGGCAGCGATGGCATAACCCATGCCGATGCCCATCACGCCCCAAGTGCCAACGTCGAGGCGTTTGCGCGGCTGGTACATGTCGATAATACTGCGGGCGAAATCGAGCGTGTTCGCGCCTTCGTTCACGAGGATCGCATCCGGCCGCTCTTTGATGATCTTCTTGAGCGCACCAAGAGCACTATGGAATCCCATGGGCAACGAGTTGCTCAAGAGTTGGGTTGCCATCTTCGCGAGGTTCTTCTCCTTGCGCTCATTGATCGAGCCAGTCCACGTGCTCGATGGCACCGGCCACTGATTGCCGATACCGGCAAGGAACGCGGAAACGCATGAGCCGATGTCCCCGATCACGGGTGCAGCAATGGCGACGTTGCTGTCCATTTCGGTGGGTGCGATGTCGACTTGAATGAACTGCTGCGTGCCTCGTTCGCCCCAGGTCTTGCCTTTGCCGTGCGACAACAGCCAGTTCAATCGGGCGCCGATCAGCATCACGACGTCGGCTTCCTTGAGGACCGTCGATCGCGCCGCGCTCGCGCACTGTGGATGCGTGTCGGGCAACAGTCCCTTCGCCATGCTCATCGGCAGATAGGGAATACCGGTCTTTTCAATCAGGCTACGAATATCTGCATCGGCCTGCGCATAGGCAGCACCCTTGCCCAAGATGATCAGCGGACGTTTAGCCCCCTTCAGCAGCTCCAGCGCGCGAGCGACCGAATCCGGAGCCGGAATTTGACGCGGTGCCGGATCGACAACCTTGATCAGCGTCTTGCGGCCTGCTTCCGCGTCCATCGTCTGGCCGAATAGCTTGGCCGGTAGATCGAGGTAGACGCCGCCTGGACGTCCCGAAACAGCCGAGCGAATGGCGCGCGCAATGCCAACGCCGATATCTTCGGCGTGCAGCACACGATAGGCGGCCTTGCAGTGCGGCCTGGCAACCGCCAACTGATCCATCTCTTCGTAGTCACCCTGCTGCAGATCGACGATCTCGCGCTCGGACGAGCCGCTGATCAAGATCATCGGGAAGCAATTCGTCGTTGCGTTGGCGAGCGCCGTCAGACCGTTGAGGAAGCCTGGCGCCGAGACGGTGAGACAAACACCCGGCTTCTGAGTCAAATAGCCGGCAATCGCTGCAGCGTTACCCGCGTGCTGCTCATGACGAAACGAAATGACGCGGATGCCGGCTGCCTGCGCGAGGCGGCCGAAATCGGTGATCGGGATACCCGGCACGCCATAGATCGTGTTTAAGCCGTTCATTTTGAGGGCATCAATGATCAGATGAAAGCCGTCAGTGAGCGGCCTACTGGCGGTGACCGATGGGGCATTAGGCGCTGCTTGGGCCGGCATGTTCGTTCCTCCGTTAATATTGCGCCAGTTGATCTGGCTGCATTTGATGTCAATCGATTTCGACGAAGCGCTCGACGTGGTCGCGAAGCTTCAGCGTGTGCTCGCGCACTAGCCGCTCGGCCCGCTCGGTATCACGAGCCTCCAAGGCGGCGACGATTTCCTTGTGATCGATAATCGAACGCTTGGCGCGATCGTTTTCGACGATCGTGCGTTGGCGGATTGCCCGCACATGAAAGAACAGCTTCTCGGTCATGTCGGCCAACAGCTGGCACTTCGACAGACTGATGATTGCCTGATGGAAGCGGATATTTGCATCTGAGTATTCGCCCATCTGCAAACCAACGCCATCAGTCGAGAATGTATCGACCAAATCGTGCAATCGGCTGAGTTCCTCGTCGGACGCTTCTTTAGTCGCGAGGCGGGCGGCCATGCTTTCCAAAGCGGCCCATACCGTGATCATTTCCAAAACTTCAATCTTGGTCTTGCGCACGATATAGATGCCGCGACGAGCAACGATGCGAACTAGACCTTCTTGATCGAGCTGCGCTAGCGCCTCCCGCAGGGGCGTACGACTAACCCCGAACTTTGCCGAAAGTGCGCGCTCATCCAGCCGAAGCTCAGCATCTGGGGCATAGATATTGAGCTGCATGATTGCAGTCTTGAGCGCTTCATACGCGCGCACTTTGAGGCTCTGGGCCTCGCCGATCGGCTCGATTTGAAGCTGTGTATCCGCCATCGAAGGCAGCCTTTCGAACGCTCTAATATCTGAGGATCAACGCGCCATGCCCGACACCGCGTCCCGTGGTTTCTGGCATACCATACACCAGCAAAATCGATGCGCAAGTCCCGTCCCACAGTCGGAGTAGGCATGCTGCACCCAAGTTCAAAGACGCAATGGTAGACACACTTCGCAGAAAACCGCGATTTCCCAACGCATGTGCGAGACGACAGGATTGCGACACTCGACTGGACGGGTATATGGTATCCCACGGCGCGGAATTGTGCGCCGCCTGGTTGTAGCAACAGCAACGCAAGACAAAGACTGGGACACACCAGTCGGATCTTGCAAGGGGAAACGCATGGCAACTTCTATCGGGTCCGCCGATACGGGCGCGCGGGTAAGCAATAGCTATCGATGGATGCAGCTGGCGATCGGCGTGATCGCCATGGTGATGATCGCCAATTACCAATACGGTTGGACATTCTTCGTCCCCGATATTGAGAAGAAATTCGGTTGGAGCCGCGCCGAAATCCAAATCGCCTTCACACTGTTCGTCCTGTTCGAGACATGGCTCGTGCCGATTGAAGGTTGGTTCGTCGACAAGTACGGCCCCAAGGTCGTTATCTTCATCGGCGGCGTTCTGTGCGGTATCGGTTGGTGGATGACGAGCCGGGCCACGACGCTCGGTGGCATCGACGGTTATTATTCAGCAATGATCGTCTGCGGTATCGGCGCCGGCGGCGTATACGGCACCTGCATCGGCAATGCTCTGAAATGGTTCCCTGACAAGCGCGGGCTTGCGGCTGGCATCACGGCCGCTGGCTTCGGCGCCGGTTCCGCGCTGACGGTTGCGCCAATCCAAAACATGATCAAGGCCCAGGGCTTCCAAGATACATTCCTGTATTTTGGCATTGGCCAAGGGATCATCATCTGCCTGCTGGCATTCCTCATCCGCGGTCCAAGAACCGGTGAAGTGCCTGCGGTGACAGCGAATGCGAACGTAATCCAGACGCGCCGCCAATACGCCCCTAGCGAGATTATCGGACCAACGTGGGCCTACGTTGCTGGTGCGATCGTCGCACTCGCCGGCGGGCTCGCGATGTATTACTCGGGCCTCGGGTTCTGGATCCCGCTGGCGTTGGCCGCACTGATCTTCGGTGCCGGTGGTGCCATTGTGATATCTCGTGGCGAACCGGTCTTTACGCTCATGTACTTCATGTTCGTGATGGTCGGTGCCGGCGGGCTCATGGTGACAGCGAACTTGTCGCCGATCGCCAAGGATCTCAAAATTGCCGAGATCCCCGTGTCGCTGTTCGGCCTGACGATGGGTGCCCTGACGTTTGCCGCCACCATCGATCGTATCCTAAACGGTCTGACGCGACCGTTCTTCGGCTGGGTTTCTGACAACATCGGCCGCGAAAACACGATGTTCATTGCTTTTCTTATGGAAGGCGTCGGCATTTACCTTCTTTACCTCTGGGGTAACGACCCGGTTTGGTTCGTGCTGCTGTCGGGCTTCGTGTTCTTTGCATGGGGTGAAATCTACTCACTGTTCCCCTCGACGTGCACCGATACATTCGGATCCAAGTTCGCGGCCACCAATGCGGGCCTCCTCTATACGGCCAAAGGTACGGCAGCACTGCTGGTCCCCTACGCCAGCACGATCCAGAAGAATACCGGCAGTTGGGATAGCGTTTTCATCATCGCCGCCGGTGCCAATATCTTGGCGGCGCTCCTCGCGCTATTCGTTTTGAAACCGTGGCGAGCACGCGTCATCAGCCGGTCAGTTGCCAACTGATCCTCGAAGTTTGGCGCATGGGCTGGGCAGCCATTGCGCCAAGCGATTATTAGACTGCTAGCAATGGCCAGCGCACGCTCTTAGGCATGACAAAGGGCACCACAACTATAAGTTGTGGTGCCCTTTTTTCGTGCCCGTAATGACGTCCCAAACGATGACTAGTTCGGTTTAGGCGCCAACTCCTGCAGCGAAGGCGGTGGTTTGGTTACGTCGATCATACCGCCGAATGGTGCAGGCGAAGGCGCGGACTGCGCCGGCGCAGGTGCCGCCGGTGCAGGTGACGGGACGCTCGGCGGCGGAGTTACGGCTGCCGGCGGCGTAACAGCTGCAGCCGGTGGTGCCGGAATACTCGGCGGTGCCGTCAACCCAGCCGGCGGCGCACTCAATCCTGGAGGAGCCCCCAGGCTCGGCGGTATCCCAAATGATGGCGGCGGACCGAACGGTGAAGAACCACCAGGTGCGCCGAGCCCACCTGGCATACCCGGCATGCCCGGAATGCCACCGCCAAACGTCGGAATCTTGATCTCGATTTTCGACGTGTCGACTTCAGGTGCGGTCGATTTGTAATGCATGACCATCTGCGGGAACGAAATCACCAAGCCCACCATGATGCATTGGATGATGACGAACGGCACGGCGCCCCAGTAGATCTGGCCCGTCGTCACCGGCTCCATTTTAATGCCGGTGACCTTGTCGTTGTACGGCTCCTTTGGCGCCACCGATCGTAGATAGAACAGCGCGAAGCCGAACGGCGGATGCATGAAGCTCGTCTGCATATTGACGCCAAGAATGACACCGAACCAAATCAAGTCGATGCCCAACTTCTCAGCGGCCGGTCCGAGCAGCGGCACGATAATGAACGCCAACTCGAAGAAGTCGAGGAAGAAGGCCAACAAGAAGACCATGACGTTGACGAAGATCAGGAAGCCGACTTGGCCGCCTGGCAACGACGTCAACAGATGTTCGACCCAGATGTGGCCATTCACGCCGTAGAATGACAGCGAGAAGATACGTGCGCCGATTAGAATGAACACCACGAATGCGGATAGCTTGGCGGTCGCCTCGACGGCCGAGCGCAGTAGTGGAATGTTGAAACGCTTCGGATCGTTGTCGAGCCAGCGCTTGAACATCGCCAGCAAGATCGAGCCCGTCGCCCCCATCGCGCCACCTTCTGTAGGCGTCGCCACGCCGATGAAGATCGTGCCCAAGACGAGAAAGATCAGGAACAGCGGTGGCACCATAACGAAGGTGACCTGCTGCGCCATCAACGACAGGAAACGGAAACCCGTCAGTTTACCGAGCAACCAGTTGACGCACGCCGCTGCGAAAGCGATGACGATGCCAATGCCCATGCACAAAATAACGAACTCGGCGCCGGCGTAAGTTGTGCGCTTCATCACAGTCACGCCGATGATTGCGCAGACGACAGTGAGTAGGAGGAGCGACGTTAGACCACGCTCATCGCCGCCTTTGGAAAGCGTCTGGGGTAGCCGCACCAAACCCATCACCAGAATGGCAAACCCTATGAGTTTGATCACCAGTCCGATGATTTCGAAGACGTCGAGCTTGAAGCCGCCGCCGATCGTCGACCAGAACAAATCCTTGCCTAGAAAGAACGCGCCGAATGCCGCCAATGGAATCAGCAACAGACTGCTCCCGCGCGAGAGCATATCGCGCATCCGTGGCGATGGTTCCTTGAACAGCAGTGCCTCTTCCGGCAAACCAGGGCCGGTCGCCGGATATAGGGTGGTGATCAACCAGATGTAGACCGCATACAGGCAGGCCAGTACGACGCCCGGAACGAACGCGCCTTCGTACATATCGCCGACCGACTTGCCGAGCTGGTCGGCCATGACAATCAGAACGAGTGAGGGCGGGATAATTTGTGCAAGCGTTCCGGATGCCGCGATAACGCCGGACGCGACCCGCCGATCATAGCCGTAGCGCAGCATGATCGGCAGCGAAATGAGCCCCATCGAGATCACCGAAGCAGCCACCACACCTGTGGTCGCGGCAAGAAGGGCGCCGACGAAAATCACGGCATAGGCCAAACCGCCTTTGATCGTTCCGAACAACTGGCCGATCGTATCGAGCAGATCCTCTGCCATGCCGGAGCGTTCGAGTACCAATCCCATCAACGTAAAGAAGGGAATTGCCAGCAGCGTGTCGTTACTCATCACCCCGTAAATGCGTTCAGGTAACGACTGCAGGAGCGGCCACGACAGATTGATCGCGCCCTTTGAAAGAGGTGCCAATTCGACGCCGACGATAAAGTACAAAAGTCCGCACGCGCCTAGCGAGAATGCCACTGGATAGCCCAGCAGCAAGAACAGGACGAGTGAGGCGAACATAATCGGCGCCATGTTCTGCGCGATGAATTCAGCCATGAGGGCGTAGCTCCAACGATAATAGGATGATGGAAATGATTAGGATTTTGCTGCCAAGGCTGCTGCCGCTTTGGTGGCGGCCAGCTTGTCGGCTTCCTCCGCCAGCGTCTTGACGAGACGTTCGGCCTCAGCTTCGGCGGCCGCATGGTGCCCCCCCCCTGAGCTGGTGTCTTCCATCATGCCCTTCATAATCGCACGACGCTTGATGAGTTCGGATATTCCTTGTGCGAGCAACAACAAAAACGCTAGCGGAATAAGAAATTTAGCCGGGTACACTGGTAACCCGCCTGCGTTAGTCGACTGTTCGTTCTGCATGAGCGATCGATAAAAGAAAGGCACGCCCGTATAGAGCATCACTAAGCAGATTGGCACGATGAAGAACCAATGGCCGATCACATCGATCCAATTGCGCAGTCGCTTGGAGAGCATGGAATTCACGATGTCGATGCGAATATGCTCGTTCAACATCAACGTCCATGGCGCGCAAAGCAGAAACACTGCTCCGAATAAAATCCATTGGATCTCGAGCCAGGAATTCGACGACGTATTGAAAACCTTTCTCACAATCGCATTTGCGGCCGACACGAGCACCGCCACCAGGATCATCCACGCCACATTCCGGCCGATCCAAGCATTCATACTATCGATCGATTGGCTGAGGCCGAGCGCTGGCCGAAAAAACATGGCAAGTGCCAATAGCCCGGCTACAATCAGGAGCCACGAGGCCGTGAAAGCCGGTATACCGGCACCGCCGGTAAGGTTCTGCAAGAGCCACGCATCAGCTTTCATGTTTCCCCCGAAAGTACATTCACGGTTCGCCCGCGGTGATTGTGTATCGGCATAACGTATAGACTGCGCAGCATAATGACTGCTAGCGCCTCGTCACCAACTATGTGACGAAGTTTTGGCGCACAACAGGTGAAACATCTCAAAATGGTTCACAGCGGCGTTGATCGTCACCATATGAAGCGCGAAAGACACATCGATACCAAGTTACGGAGCAGGTTTGCATGGCCGCCACACAAGCTGACGTTATTGAGGCCCTGCGCCGCATCAAGGGGCCGGATCTGGACGGGAACATCGTCGATCTCGGTTTGATCTCCGACGTTCTGATCAAGGAAGGGCGTGCCTATTTTTCCATCACTATCGACCCGAAGCGCGCCGCCGAGCTTGAGCCGCTGCGTAAAGCCGCCGAGACGGTCGTCGGAGAAATTGCCGGAATCTCCAGCGTAACGGCGGTTCTGACAGCTCAGACATCCGGACCGCGCACCAGCGCGCCAGCCGAGCACGCGCGAGTTGCCCAAGCGCGAGCGCGCGGAGCAGCGGGCGATGGTGCAGCGAAATCGGCGGCCCCTGCTGCAGCCCCGACTAAGCGCGGCACGGATGTTCCAGGCGTCAAGCATTTGATAGCGGTCGCTTCCGGCAAGGGCGGCGTCGGCAAATCCACCACGGCCGTCAACCTCGCCCTCGGCTTCAAGGCAATCGGCTTGAAGGTTGGCATTCTCGATGCCGATATCTATGGGCCATCGCAGCCGCGATTGCTGGGTTTGTCGGGCCGCCCCGAAATGGCCTCCGGCAAAACGCTCAAGCCGATGGAAGGCTACGGCCTCAAGGTCATGTCGATGGGCTTCCTCGTTGACGAGGGAACACCGGTGGTTTGGCGTGGCCCCATGGTTGTATCCGCGCTCAATCAAATGTTGCGCGATGTTGCCTGGGGCTCACCCGGCGACGAACTCGACGTTCTCGTGATCGACATGCCGCCAGGTACCGGCGATATTCAGCTGAGCATTGGACAGCAGGTGCCTTTGTCAGGCGCGATCATCGTGTCTACGCCTCAGGATCTAGCGCTGATCGACGCGCGCAAGGGCTTGGCCATGTTCCGCCAAGTCAACGTACCGATCCTCGGCATCGTCGAGAATATGAGCTACTTCCTGTGCCCGAAGTGCGGCGAACGGTCCGACATATTCGGACACGGCGGGGCGCGCGACGAAGCGACCAAGCTCGGCGTCCCGTTCCTCGGTGGGGTGCCGTTGCACATGGACATCCGCTCCACCTCGGACGCCGGCAAGCCGATCACCGCGACCGCACCTGATGGCCTGCACGCTGGCATCTATCGTGACATCGCCGTCAAAGCCTGGGATGAGATGCATGCCGCACGCGGCCAACGCATCGACCCGCCCGAGCTCACGGTTAGCCCGGCGAAAGACTTACTTCGCGTTAAGTTCAATGATGCGACAGTCTACGAACTGTCTGCCGAGATGCTGCGGGTGATGAGCCCGTCTGCCGAAGTGCAGGGTCATTCGCCCGATCAGCGGGTGACCGTCGGCCGCAAACGTAACGTGCGCATCAACGAACTGCAGCCGGTTGGCAATTATGCCGTTCGCATCATGTTCGACGACGGCCATTCGACGGGGCTCTTTGCTTGGTCCTACTTGCGATTGCTCGGACTCGAGAAAGACAAGCGTTGGGCGGAATACCTCGGCGAGCTCGAGAAAAAGGGCCTCAGCCGCGGCTGAAGCCCTCACTCAAAGCAATCAGATTTGAGGCGCACGTGGAGCTAAGGTCGATCAACCCTTAGCCTTGATCTTCGCTTTCTTGGCGACCGGCTCGTGGGCCGCCTTGATTGCTTTGTCAGTCACATCCTGCGCGTAGGCCGGCAGTGCGAAGGCTGCACTGTGGCCGGCCGGCGTCCAATACTTCAGGCCACTGATGCCGCGTTTATCGGCGCGTTTTGCAAGCTTCTTAGCGGAAATGTCGAGCAAGCTCTCGTCGTCCGACGCCCAGTTGAGCGCAAACGGACCACCGAAGTAGCACGGCTGCGTGCACATGTAGGGCGCGGCGCGCTTGAACAGCGAAGCGAAGATTTCCGTCGTCCCGAATAGGTGCTCGGGAAACAAAAATGGCAGACCGTTCTGGGTCACCAGAACGCCGCCGTCCTTGAGCGCGCGTTTGCAGTCCGTAAAGAACTCGCGAGTGTGCAAGACAGCGCTCGGACCGATCGGTTCGGACGAATCGACGATGATCGCGTCGAACTTCTCATCCGTTTCAGCGACGTACTTCAGACCGTCGGCGATGACGATGTCCGCTCGCGGATTTTCGAAACAACCGTTCGCAATCTCTGGATAATGCTGAAGCGCGGTGTCGACGACGGTGCGATCGATCTCGCACAAGGTCGCCTTGGTGATTGTCGGATGCTTCAAGACTTCGCGCAACACGCCGCCATCGCCACCGCCAACGACCAACACGCGCTTTGGCTTGTCGAGCGCCATCAGCGGCACATGCGACATCATCTCGTGATAGACGAATTCGTCCGACGTCGTGAGCTGGCACACCCCGTCGAGCATCAACACGGTACCCCAGGTCTCGTTGGTGAAGATCACCAGATGCTGATGCGCGGTCTTGACCTCGTGCAACACCTTGTCGGCTTTCAGCCTGACGCGCCAATGCGGATGAAAGGTCTCCTCGACCCAACGTTCCTTACTCATGTCGGTTGCTCCAGAAATTGAAAGAAAATCGGCCTGCCGTTAGGCCAACATAGAAGAAGCGCGCACCGTAGTCTTACGGCGCGCGCTTTACAGTTCTGAATTCACCTACGGCATCTGCGCGCCGATAGGGATCTGATTATGCGGCCTTACGAGCCTTTGTCTTGGTAGCGCCAACACGTACCGGCGCTTTACGCTCACTCGCAGCCTTCCAGTTCAACTGGTCGAGCTCCTCGCCGCGCCTGTGCGCCTTAACAACCACATCGCGAGCTTCGAAAGCCTCACGCAGCACTTCGATCGCCAGCTCAGGCTTCGCTTCACCGCACATGAAGATATCGAGTGCAGCGTAGTCTGCTTCCGGCCAACTATGAATGCTGATGTGGCTCTCCGACAGCACCGCCACGCCCGACACGCCACCATTGGGCGTGAAGTGATGAAGGTGAATATGCAACAACGTTGCGCCTGCGACTTCCACGCAGCGCTTCAACGTCCGTTCGATGTGCTTGAGGTCATCAAGCCGGCGGGCACCAAACAGATCGATGATCAGATGGTTGCCAGCAAAACGAACGCCATCGCGTTCGATAAAAAAGTCTTTCCTGTCTTCATGCGACTGCACGGAGCCAGAATCATGCGCCACTGACGCATTTACAGTATGATCTTCCTCTTGGGCGGTGCTTGAACGAGTCAAGTCCATCCCCAATTGGAAGAGAGTATCGGCGTAAGCCATAGGACCCTCCCCAACCAGTAGATAGATGTGACCCGCTCGATCCTTACCTTTGGGGTTTCCGGCAGACCTTGACCTTAAGGGCAGTCGAACGAACGGACGGGGTGCATATGAGGCTAACTCCCCCCCCACGCAAGTAAAAAAAGTCCCTCTCCCAAAATTATTTCTGCTGCTGTGTTCACAAGCAGTTAACGCCACCGTCTCATGTCGGCTGTGACGGCCTGCCGATGGCCTTTTTGAAAGATAAATCCGTATACAAATTAAAACATCGTCAAAGCGTCGCACTCGCCCTTTGGACAAACACTCTGGCGCTGGCGACTCACTAAAATTCGACAAGATCGAGTTCGTGCGGCAGGATGATCGAAATATTTCGACGACCAAAGGTTCCTCCGCCATGGCGACGCCAAGACCGAAAGCAGTCCCGACAACGCTAATCCAGAACGAGCAGACGGTGACGACCGAATGGCGGTTCGCGCCAGGTGCCGAGACGGGTTGGCATCGGCACGGCATGGACTACGTCGTCGTCCCGATGACGACCGGCACGCTTCTGCTCGAAGAGCCGGGTGGCGGCACGCGTGAAGCATCGCTCACTGCAGGCAAGCCATATTTCAAATCCGAAGGCGTCGAACACAACGTCGTCAACGCCAATGCCTACGAGTTCGTCTTCATCGAAGTCGAGCTCAAAAAGCCCGCCTGATCAGTACAGGCGCGTTCGAAAATACTGCAATACGAGCTCGTCAAATCTTCCGCTCGCCCGTACGCGTTTTAATGCGCCATTGAGCTGAACCTTGAGATCTGGGTCTCCCTTTGCAACGGCGATGGCTATTCCCTCGCCGAAATAACGCGGCTCCAAGAACGGACCGCCACGCAGCTCGCAACATTCCTTAGACGCCGTTCCATTGATCCAAAGCGCCAGCGCAATGCCGTCGTCGAACACCAGATCAACCTTGTTCTGGACGAGAGCATCGAGCATCGCTTCGGCAGTATCGAAAACCGAAACGCGGCCCAAACGGAAGAATTCGGTAAGATATGCTTCGTGTGCGGTTCCCTTCGCCACACCGATTCGTTTGCCTTCAATTCCATCCGGAGTGATTTCCAGTTTGGAGCCATCGCGACGACCGGCAAAGCGGGCAGCCGTATGGAAATAGCGATCGGTGAAGTCGATGCTCCGGAGCGCCTTTGCAGTGACGACGTGCCCGGCGATGACGGCATCGCCTTCGCCTTTCGCCACGGCCGGCAGCAGTTCGTCCCAGTTGCGAACTTGGATGTCACACGTAACAGTCAGTTCCAAGCATAAAGCACGGGCCAGATCCACGTTGAAGCCAGTAAGGATGCCTTCATCGTCGTAGTAATTGAAGGGCGGAAAATCGGCTTCCGTCAGAACGCGCAAGATAATCCGACGCTCCGACTGAACCGGAGCTGCGGCGTCGGGCGCACGAACGTCCTGCGACAGCGCAACACCCGCTGAGCTCAGGCCGGCGACGAGACAAGCGGTCGCCAACAATACACCGCGCATCGCTGCACGAATGGCACCCCTACCGATGGTGATCGTGTTGAACCTGGCCATTGCATGTTCCGAACGAAGCTTCTCTGCACCCACCTGGGCGGATACCTTGCTATCCAGCAACAAGAAACAAAAACTAATGTGTCATTCAAATGATTTATGCGTGCGTGGCACGTAGGTATCGTCGTTTCTCCGGCAAAGTATACTTCCGTGCGTTCATCGCGTCCCATCGTGCGTCCACAACCCCTGACGGCGCGCGAATCGCATCGCGACGGCGCGATCTCCTCGGGGCTAATGCACGAATACCGCTTTCTCGTAGGCTCGTTGTGCGATCACTCTGCATTGTCACGCGCCGTCTACTGCGCTGAGAAACAGAACGTATACCCGCACGACGTTCTTCTCTCGGAAGGCATTGTCACCCGCGGAGCGTATGTCGCAACTGTCGCGCAGCACCTGGGAATTCCGTTCCTACAACCCGGATGTATCCCCACCGGCGCGATCACGCTGATCGACGGCACGCAGCACACTCCGCTGCATTTAACCGAAATCGCGGCCAAACACTTCGATCAGGGCGCGCAGATTGCACTCACTACGCCTGACGCATTGGAAAGTCTGGAAGCCGGACATGTCCGTGACCGGCGCCTGAACCGTGCAGTACGCGGACTACGCCATCTCGATCATGGACTGTCCGCTGCCGGACCGATCATGCTCTGGCAATTGGTCGCGCTTCTAATCGGGATCGGTTTACTGATCGGCGGCTCCGTAGTGGCGCCGGCCGCGACACGCAGCGCACTGATGATTTGCATTACCGTCCCCTTCTTCCTCGTCGTCCTATTCCGGACCGTAGCACTGGCACTCGCAATGCGTGGTCCCGGGCCGCGCAATCAGGACACTCGGCCGCCCCGAACCGACAGCGAATTGCCGGTATACTCGATCATGGTGCCGCTATTTCGTGAGTCTGAAATACTACCCGATCTCATCGAGGCTTTGTCGCGCATCGACTACCCGGCAGCCAAACTCGATTGCATGCTCGTTCTGGAGGCGAGCGACCGGCAAACCGTACTGCTGGCAAGAAAACTCAACCTGCCGGCATTCATGCGCATCGTCGTGGTGCCCGACTGCGAGCCCAAGACGAAACCGAAAGCCCTCAACTACGCAATGCAATTGGCACGCGGCGAATTCGTCTGTGTCTTCGACGCAGAAGATGTTCCCGACCCGCGACAGCTGCGCAAGGCAGTTGCCGCGTTCGATGCCGGCGGCGAGAAGGTCGTCTGTGTGCAAGCGAGCCTTGCAATCCAAAATGCACAAGCGAGCTGGCTCACCCGCGGTATTATGGCGCAAACGCCATTAGAAGTGAATCCCCAGAGCGCTTAAATTACGGGGATGAACGAGAAATCAAACAAGTATGCGATGGCGGCGCTCAAAAAGAAGCGAGGCGGGATTTCATCAGAGATCCTGCACCTAGAGCGGCAACTTAGGTTCCGTCGAGATTCGTTGATCCATCTCGACGCCACGATCCGACTGCTTGATCCCGACGCCGATCCAGAGAAGATCCCCACTACAAGCAGACGCGTTCACTTGTTCAAGCAGGGAGAGTTAGGCCGGGCCATCATCGACACTATGCGACGAGCCGAACAACCGTTGCCGGTTCGTGAAATCGTCTCTGGCGTGATGGTGATCTGCGGACAGGACGAACCGGCACGGCGAACGATGCTGGTTAGAGTACGGGCGAACCTTCGTTATCTCAGGCAACAGAAGAAAGTTGAGATGCAGGGCAAGGGGCATGGAGCGCGGTGGCTGCTAGCAGCCTAGGGCAGCACGTCACTTGCCAATGTTTGGCATCACCCTGCACATGAACTCATCAAACATAGGCACAGTGAACGCCGTGTCGCCGTATACCGGCGAATAGATCGTTCCTTTTTCAATCATACTCTTCCTGATTGGGCCAAGTGACTGCACGCCGACACCGAGCGCAGCAGCTATGTCGCCAGACTTTTGCGGTCCATCGCCAAGGCCTGCCATGGCCCTAGCGTAGCGCTTTTCCTTCTCCGTGAGTTGGTCAAATCTGAAACGAAAGAAACTCTCATCAAGACTTGATTTAGCGAGCGGATGCGCTGACCGAACAGCTCCAATATCAATGATCTTACCTTTTGCACAATTCCACGAGTGCTTGCCCCATTCCTGCAAAAAGTAGGGGTAGCACTGCGTCGCGCTCAATAATTCAGAGAGAGCGCTGGCGCTTATTGAAGACTTAGCTGTTGCAAGCGGCTTTTTGATCGCTTCTCGTGCGGCGGTGTCGTCGAGTGCTCCCACGTCTATTCGTTGAAATAATCGCTCGGAGTAACCTCTGGCCGCGCCCATTTGAGCCACCACTTGTGGCAATCCACCTCCTATCAGTAAAAGCGGCAATGAGTGTTGTGCGACTTTGTGCATCGCCATGATCAAAGCAATGAGGTCAGTAGGTTGCAAGTCCTGCATTTCGTCAATGATCAATGCCACGCCAGATCGCTTGGCTTGCGCAGCGGTCGCAACGGCTACGAATAAATCAACCAGATCATCTTCCAGATTTCCGCTGTCTGCCACACCTCTTGCTGGGTCAACATCCAGCGCTAACTCGTACTCGCCGTGTTTTATCTTGATCGCGCTAGCGAAGCTTGCAACAACGCTCAAACCACGCTTAACGTGGTCACTTATTTTCTCAGATAGATCAAGCCGCAACAGCATCTGCCTGAGCCGCGAGGCAAGTTGTCCGCGCAATGAGCGATTATCCCCAGCTTCAAGCATTGCAGACTGTATGCCTGCTTGTGTCGCTATGTTTTGCGCCGTTCGCAAAAGCACCGTCTTACCCACGCCACGCAAGCCAGAAAGAACGAAATTTTTTTCGGGGTGCCCAACCACCAGCCGATTAAGCGCTACTTTGAATCCGTCAATCGTTGCGTCACGACCAGCGAGGAACGGCGGCTTGTGGCCAGCGCCTGGGGCGAAAGGGTTCAATACAGGGTCCATAGTGAGGTTATAGCAAGTTTATCCCGTTAAGATAAACTCCCTACAACCTCACCATGCGCTGCGATCACATGTCCTTCTCGTGGCGCTGCCAGTATCCCGTGAAATCCACGCTCTTACCCTTGCCGAGCGCCAGACCGGCAACACGGCTGACCTGATTACCGTTTGGCATACGGCGGTTATCTTCACGCCAAGCGGCTTCCTGAGCGTAGCGAACCAGATAGGCACCGCTGATATGATGGTGATGGCCCATTTCGCCACGACGCAGGCGAGAGAAGAAGCTTTCCGCCCAATTGGTACAGGCGCCGTCGAGGCTGTAGGCTTGCTGATGATCAATCCGCTTCATTTCAAAGCGGCTGTGCAGGTCGTTCCATGACGGGGCTTCGTCGGCGTGCAATACTGTGCCCTTGACGACGCGGCGCTTGATCCACGCCAGCGCTTCGCTTTCCGACTTGAACACGCCAGGAAGCGTTTCGCCGCCCTTCTCGCGGAGCACCACGACGACCTTACGCTTGCCGCTCTGGTTTTCCTTGAAACGCCGATCAACACGGTCTTCTTTCAGATTGGCAGGCTTCACGTAGCCGCCAAAATAAGCGCCGTCGATTTCAGCTTCGAGACGGTCGTCACCAATCTGACGGCCCTTCATTTCCTCGGCCATTGCTTCACGCATTTTGTGGCAAAGAACGAACGCCGACTTGTACGACAAGCCGAGATCGCGGCTCATCGCCAGCATGCTCTTGCCCTTCACTTCGTTGACGAAGATCGCGATCGCCGCGAGATAGGCGCGCAGCGGCAGCTTGTGGCTGGCAAACAGCGTGCCCGACGTGATCGAGAAGTCCTTGCCGCAACCACGGCACCGGAACCGAGCGGCACCGTTCGGACGGCGGCAATCGTAGGCATCCAGCGAACCGCAATGCGGGCACACCGGCTCACCGTTGGTTTCAACCCAACGAACCTTTTTGAACGCAGTTTCAGCGTCGGCGTCCGACATGCGGAAAACCGTTGCGAGACTCAGAGTCTTGGCTTGGCGGGTCAGGAGGAAGTGTTGGGTCATGATAATCACCATATTCGATCAACATGCACCGAATATGAGGATTGACTATCATCGTGTCGAGGGATATTTCATGAAATATGATGATTTAATCGCACATGTGAGGACCTAATGGACGAAATTTCGCTCAAATTCCAGGAAAAGGCCAAAGGCCTTCTACGGGCAGAGATCAAGCGCCGGAACTTGAATTACGAAGACCTAGCCGTGAAGCTTGGGGAACTTGGCGTGCACGAAAACGCGCGCAACCTGTCAAACAAGATCGCGCGCGGGGCTTTCACTGCCGGGTTTTTCGTGATGTGCTTGGAGGTGATTGGGGCGCAACAGGTGAGATTGATAGATTAATGGACCGTGGCCGAAAGCCATTTCACGACTGGATTGATGCTGTGGTCATATTCGCAGCGCTGATTGTAGCATTCGGATTGGCATCCGTTTTCTCAGATTGGACCGCAGGTCGCGGCATATTCTACTACCACCAGCAAACCTACGAGAAAGATCGCTCCAGCGAGCAATATTGCAATTCCGGCAAAAGCCTCGCCACTGGCGATGACAAAGCCAGCACACAAGGCGCAACCAATAGCGATGGCAATCCCGAACGCGAGAATTACAATGCGTGCCAGCAATGGCGCTCTGCACAAGCTGCCGAACGTTCCGCTGCCCATGCTGGTTCGCAATCCTTGGCGTCTTTGATCGGCGTTGGTTTTTTGTTCCTCACAACCGGAATTGCCTTCGCTGCAATGCTCTATGCCAAGCGCGCTGCTTTCGAAACTCAAAGGAGCGCGGATGCCGACGTTGATGTCATTCGTCTCACCAAAGAATTCGGAAAAATAGAGATGCGAGCGTACGGGCTCTGTTCCGCCATTAAGTTGAGGCATTCTGAGTGTGTGATTCGACACTCAGGAGGATGGCATGAACAGCCGGGGATTTCAGGCACTTGTATCGCAATTGGGTGATTTATCGGTCGTGCAGTGCGAGGCGTTGATC
>JANLPY010000448.1:0-4185 GCA_031367505.1 Hyphomicrobiaceae bacterium
CGGCCACCGCCCGGGCTCGCACCGAGGCGCGGTTCAGCGTGCGCCAGGCGTTCGGCGTCGGCCGGGTGGTGTGCCAAAACTTACGTAAGCTTGGATTTTCATCAGCAACACCTGTTTAGTTGGGTTCGCTGACTGCCACGAACAGGTGGCAACAACGACGCGATCCTGTCGAGCGACCTTGATCTGTGGGTGGACGGTGTGACTATTTATCGGCTCAGCATGCACGTGAGTCGGTGCGATGGCGCGCTCACCAACGACATGCATCCCAGTTTCGAGTGCTGAGAAGTACCTGAACGTAAGTCAGGCGCTGCGCCGCAACGGTCTGCTCAGCAGCGCCGGAATCTCACTGGCCGGCAGCGGTCGACTGAAGACGAAACCCTGCACGATGTCGCAATGTTTGGCGACGATGACCTGCAGTTGTGCTGCGGTCTCTACCCCTTCGACGATCACGCGTAACCCCAGTGTATGGGCCATCGCGACGATGGCCGCGACGATCTCGGCGTCTTCATGGTTGGTGTCGATCTCGAGGATGAAACTGCGATCGATCTTGAGGGTGTCGATAGGAAAGCGGCGCAGATAGCTGAGCGATGAATAGCCAGTGCCGAAATCATCGAGCGCTTATTGGCCTGGCCGGCAACGACCGCCTCGGCGGCAACGACAACCTGAGCGGCGTGAGCTCTGACACCGACACCGACCCCTCTCCCAAATCCAATACCCGCTCTGCCAGTCATGGTCAAACGTCCGACGTTAAGAATTGAACCGGTCTGCCGGACTCAAACCAAGCATCTAACTTTCTCGACGAGGTGTTTGAGTCCATCATGCGTTTGAAGAGCCCTTGTCGTAGTAGGCGAGCTTTAGATCGGCGGCCACCGCAGCGAGGCGCTTGTCGAGCGTCCACAGCCGCGCGGTGCCGGCGAGAGCCACTGAAGCGAGCAGATGAACGTCGATATAGCCCACGCCCCAACCCATCAGCGCGCGCCGCTCAATGAAATCTATCACCTCGGGAATCGTCGCCTGCGGCGCACTCGGTAGATCACCCAACAGGCGCAGTACTTCGCGCCGCTTTTTCAAATTACCGCGAGTCAATTCCCCCGGCACGAACGGATACATCAGTACGCCGCCGTGCTCCAACGCGGTGTGGCTAGCAGCGGTGCGCCATTGCGCAGATGAGCGACCCAGACGGAGGTATCGACCAGGATCATGCGGGTCGAGAACGGCGCCGGGGCGCGGGTTTCAAACGGGGCTCAGTGCCGCCGAGTCGGGCCAGGCGCCACCCGCTTTCGCGCTCGATCAAGACCTTGAGCCCTTCGTGGTTCACGGTCATGCGCTCTTTCATGCCCGTGATGCGCCGCGCTTCGATCAACAGTTGGTCATCTAGATTGATGGTGGTACGCATGCTGTTTTCTCTGGTTGCAATTGATGCATCCTCCTAACCCGGCACCGCAGTGATGCCGCACAAACGCGTGGACACAACGGCGCAGAGATTGATTGGCAGTGGTGCTCGTTGCATGCGGAGGTCGCGAGCAAGCCACACGAACGCGAGAAGCTAGAGCGCCTGTGCCGATATATCACGCGCCCGGCTGTCTCGACTAAGCGATTGTCGCTCACTTCCCCGGGGGATATTCGCTACCGTCTCAAGACCCCGTACCGTGACGGCAACCACGGATGTCGTGTTCGCGACGAATCATCAACTGCGTGACCAAGTGACGCCGGCCAAGCGCGGCCGTCGCAAGCCGGAGGCCAACGCATACGACGCTCGATTTGATCGAAAAGGGTGGTTATCTTTCCAAACTCAGCGTCATCATGGTGCCATTACCTCGTGGAACGAAGCGTAAATGAGGTCCAGTGCGAATCGATTGCCATGCCCTCGCTTGCGGTCACGGATAGGTGGCACAATTGCGTACGCCATCAACTGCCGCCAAAGTTCGCCGTGATTTCCATCCGCAACCCGAGCACGAGCGCTGATCGATGAGCGCTGGCATGCGCTGGATTGAAAATATATTGCACATCGGGTTGCAGGCTGATCCAATCCGTCAGCGGTGCGCGCCAAGTGACCTCCATCACCCACTCATTGGGTCGCGCGACCATGCCGCTGGTCTGTTGCGCGTGCAAATAGTCGGCGCCGGTGCTGGCGAAGAGGAGACCGACGCCGATCTTATCGTCGGGCCGCCGCGACCAGAAGCCGAGGTCAGTGATCGATGCGCTGGCGAACCAATTGAATTGATTGAAGCCCACATCCGCATACGCAATACGCGCACCGAAGCTAATCCCGCGAAAGGGATCGTCTGCGGTCGAGGTAAGCATGGTGTCGCCAGAAAGATAAAACCCTTGATTGCCGTGTGTCATCTGCGGCGCGCCCGTACCATCGACCCTGTTGAGTTCGGGAAACGCATTGGTATAACGCCAATAGCCCACATCGAAGCGGCGACCATCTGATCGGTGATAGCGCAGCTCACTGATGATGAGAGCGCCATCGGCAGAGGTGACATGAATATCACTAGCGGCAAGATCATTGCGATCCCCCGGCACGCCGTCGACGATGGCGAGCTTGGCGGTCCAAGAGTCATTGAAGGTGTAGCGCGCACGCAGCGCTAAGGAAGTAGCGGGGTAAGTCGACGGTCCATTGTCACCCGATAAAGCCAGCGGTGCATTCATCCCTTGCGCGCTATTGGCAAATAGCACCTGCGATTTATTCTTGTCGAATTCGGTGGTGGTGTCGTATAGGCCAAAGCGCAGCGACAAGCGGTTATCGAGGAAACGATGATCGACCCACGCTTCCAATAACTTTGCTGCAGCGTAACCCGACTCCCAATTATTCACTCCTTGCGCACTGCCAACGCGCCGCCCAATCGAAGCGCCGCTATCCGAGAAGCTGCGAAAATAAAAGCGTGTCGTTCGCAAACCGAACAAGCGCTCCGCATCAATGGAAAGGCTAGTATCGAGATGCGCCGCATAGACCGCGCCGCGACGGATACCACCGGCGGCGTTGTCCCACCAATCGCCATCGTAGACGCCTTGCGCTGACAGTCCGGCCGGCAACAAATCGGCGGCGACTGCGGGTGTGAGCATCAGCCCCAGCGCTATGCCGATCGCGACGCTTATCTGCCTGCGCACGGTGACGGCAGGTCCGATGTAAGGCGGCCACCGCCGTGCTAACCGCGTCAATGAACTATTCCATGCCGTGAGTGAACTAGTGCCCATTGCGCTGAACCATAACATGGACATCCACTAGTGAGGGACTTGAATGAACATTCACAAGAATTTATTACCCGCGGCTGTCGCCGCCGCTTTGTTCGGAGGCACGTCGGCGCAGGCGGCCTTGGTTGATTTCGAAGCCTATGCAGGGTCGTTCAGCACCTATTTCGGTGCCGGCGCACGCCGCGACCTCGATGTGGTGTCATCAGACGGCACCCCGGTCCATGTCACTGGCGGCACGCCGTTTTCCCAGGAAACCAATTTGCCGGCGAATCGCACTACGGTGTACGGCACGGCGTTTTTTGGGACCACCACCCCTAGAAATGATGTGCTCGGGATCGGTGGGCCTTACCTCGCGACCATGACGTTTACTTTCCAGCCGACGGTCACGTCGTTTTACATGGACGTCTATAACGGCCAAGTGTTTAACGTCACCTATACGATGAGCGATAACCAAGGCAATGCCGCTTCATTCCTGCTGACCCCGAATTTAGCCAGCGGCACCACGCAGATTGGTTTCAATCCGAGCGGCACGGTGGTGACCCTGACCTCGGATGCCGGGGCGTTGTGGGATTTCTCGATCGATAACATCCACTACAATGAAGGCGTTCCGCCCACGACCGTGGTCGTTCCCGTGCCGAATCCGCTCCCGCCGCCGGTCAATCCGCCGCCCGTTTACTACGTTTCGACGCCGACCCCGGTGGAAGTGCAACTCGCCGAGTCGCATGCGCAGCAGCGCCACGATGATGGTTTGGCTGAACAAGAAAACCATAAGCAGAAAGGCAAGGGCCAGGGCAATAATGGTAAGCCGATCGATCTCGTCGATTACCGGCTCGATGCGCAGGGCTTCGACCACAGCTTAGTTGCACCAGTACCGCTGCCGGCGAGCTTGCCGCTGTTGGCTGCTGCCGTTGCTGGTCTGGGTTACATCCGTCGTCGGGCAAGTTAAGCGTTCGGCTGTGTGGTCGCGCTGCATATGATGCAAGTTAA
>JANLPY010000155.1:0-2157 GCA_031367505.1 Hyphomicrobiaceae bacterium
AGTACGCCGGCCACAAATCCCATGCAACAGAGGGAATCGGAACCGGCATGACAACCGCAGGCATCAACACCAAGCCGCCCATCGGTGTGCTGCGATTCCGCTCCAGGTCGAACGAGGCTATGGACATCCAGGTCGGAACCCTGGTGCGGACCCCAATGGGCAGGGATGCCATGGTGATCGCCCACCGCGGCAAGCGGCGCGGACCTCGCATCTGGCTGGTGTGCCGGTACGTCGCCCCGGCGAATCGCGCCTTCGATGTCGTTTTGTTGTTGCCGGAACTGGTGGAGGTGATATAGAAATGAATCAGTCGAAATCAAAAGAATCAAGCACCCGAGGCGGTCGCAGGGCTGGCGCCGGGCGCAAGAAAGGCTCCGCTACCAGGAGAACCAGGGAAATTGCCGACGCAGCCGCAGCAAATGGGATCACGCCGCTGGAATTCATGCTGGCCATTATGAATGCGCCATCTGACCACGAAGACGCGAAAGTGCAGGTAGCCCGGGAGGCGATGCGATTTGAGGCAGCAAAGGCCGCTGCGCCCTACGTGCATCCGAGGCTGCAGGCAATTGAGCACGCAGGGCCAGGCGGTAAGGATTTGCCTGGACCAGCCACGCCGATCATCAATTTAACCATGTCGGGATGAGTGGGTCACTCAACATACATCTGCATCCAAAGCAGAGCCTTGCCTATCGGTCCCAGGCCACGGAAATCCTCTACGGCGGGGCAGCGGGAGGCGGGAAGTCGTTTTTCATGCGGGTGGCTGCGATCCTTTGGTGTTCGCTGATTCCTGGCCTGCAGGTCTACCTGTTCCGGCGTACCTATGATGACCTGATCAAAAACCACATTGAGGGCAGCAAGGGCTTTCGGGCGATGCTGGCCCCGTGGCAGTCAGCGGGTCACGCCGACATCGTAGAGACGGAAATCAGGTTCTGGAACGAGTCGAAGATTTACCTGTGTCACTGCGAGCATGAGAAACACCGATTCAAGTACCAGGGCTCCGAGATGCATGTGCTGCTAATCGATGAGTTGACGCTTTTCACGGAAACGATCTACCGCTTCTTGCGTACTCGCGTCCGTATGACATCCATCATCCTGCCCGAGCAGTTCAATGGCGCGTTCCCGCGCATCTTGTGCGGATCGAACCCAGGCAATATCGGGCACGCATTCGTGAAATCGACGTTCATCATGGACGGTGAGTTCCCGGTCAAGCCGATGGAAATCCGCCAGATGCCAGATGATGAAGGCGGCATGCTGCGCCAGTACATCCCGGCCACGCTGGACGACAACCCAACCATGGAGATCGATGATCCGACATACCGAGCCAGAATTCGCGGGCTTGGCAACGAGGCACTGGTCAAAGCCTTCGAGCGCGGAGACTGGAATGCGGTAGTCGGGTCGTTCCTTGAGGGCGTGTGGGACGAGGATCAGCACATTGTTGATCCGTTCCCGATCCCGTCAACTTGGAGGGTTTGGCGGGCTATGGATTGGGGATTTGCCAAGCCCTACTCCATCCATTGGTACGCCATGGATCATGATGGCTGCGTGTACATCTGGCGCGAGATGTACGGCTACGGCGGGAAGCCCGACCTTGGAAGCCGGGAGGAGGCTAGCGCCGTCGCCTTGAAAGTTATTGAGCGCGAAAAGCACGATGCCAGGGTGGGCCTTGAGTACCGGATGAACCCGGCCGATTCAGCCATATTTGCCCAGACCGGCACGCAGCGGTCCATCGGGCAGATATTTCGCCAGCACGGCGTGCAGTGGGTCGAGTCGGTCAAGGGGCCGCGCTCCCGGGTGATCGGCGCCCAGCTCGTCGTCGAAATGCTGCGCACCGGCAAGCTCAAGGTTTTCCGAAGCTGCAAGCACTGGATTCGCACGGTGCCAGCCCTGATGCCAGACGAAAACAACCCCGAGGACGTGAATACCGACATGGAGGACCACTGTTTCGACGAAACCCGGTATGCGCTGGGAAGGGTGCGCAGGACGCCAGACGACACTGATGAATCACTTTCTGGCGACCCGGAGGCGGTCGGAGGTTATGTTATGCCCGATGGCCGTCACAGGATCGAACGATGATTGATCAAAGCACACCCACGCCCGCAGCCGACGCGCCCGGCATTGTCTCTGCCAACCTGTCGGCAACGACCGACAAGGACGACCCGC
>JANLPY010000597.1:0-1839 GCA_031367505.1 Hyphomicrobiaceae bacterium
CTCCAGTCTATGCGCCACGCAGCTCCGCGGCGGGCTTGCACCCAAACTGGCGGCGCAAACAATCCGACCAATGAGATGCGAGTATTCAAGTATTATTCGCGCCCGATGCCTAGCGCGCGCCCAGCGGAACCCGAGGATTCCGCTGCGATCTAGCCAACAAATTTAGTCAAGGCCAGCATGTCGAGTTGCTGGTCGAGCCCTGAGATTCCCTCGTGTGAAGGGTTCCAGTTGGGCTTTTGGAACAAGTACGAAAAATGGTCGAACCAGGCGAGACCGATGATCGTTTCGGCCACGATGCGGCTACCCACTTCGCCGAGGTGGTGCCCCTTGTGCAGGATTTCTGCCTCTTTGAGAATGTAGAACCAGAGTGGCGCGGCTCCCTGTAACCATTTCGCATTGGCCGCGAGTAACGCCGTGCCCTCTGGCCATTCGCCCACCACATCGCCGTCGGCCTTTTGCTGCCACAGCTGCGCGTCGCTTAAGACCTTCTTCGCGCCCATCATTTCGGCGATGCGCTGCCCGGACGGCAAGGCCATGTTGTGAGCGCGCAGCAGGTTGCGGAAGGCGAGCGAGGCGAACGGTGTTAAACCACCACTGCGCGCGAACTCTGGAAGCGCGCCGAGCGGATCAACCAGCGTTGCGTCCATGCGATAGCTCGGTTGCGGAATCTGCTTTTGGCCTTTCGGCAAAGTCAGCAGCTTGCCGAAGAAGAAAGACCAGTCGATGCCCCACTCCGGTGGCAATTCCGGCGACAATTCACCGAAGCCGTTCATGGCGTCGGTGGATGCCGTGGCGTGCGCCACGAAGATCGGGATGCGTGCGAATTTGGTCGTTTTGCCGCCCTCCGATTTGAATTGCGCCATGGATTTTGCCAGGTCGTTCAGCGCATAGCTGGGTCGCACCATTGAGTGCCCGAAGCGGTACGCCGCGACCGAAAACTCCACCGGAATGTAGGCGGCGCCGTTGTTTGGACTGTAGAACTGGAAGGTCGGTTTACGCTCGCCCCGCTTCGGCATGATCTCAGACACAATGGCTTTATCACACACTTTCGGCAAAAAGTCGTGCAAGACCAGCCATTGGTAACACCAACGAACGATTCGCTGTGCCTCCATGAAGTGTGCGTCTTCCTGCCCAGCGCCAAAAGTGGGCGCGATCTGCGCATAAACCTTGTTGTGGAATTTGAGGAAGAGTGCCTGAAGCTGCACGACGATTTTATTTTCGTCATTACGTTTGTCGCCGATGATAGCCGTGCCGTCGGGCACGCGTTGCACGTCGGGTCGGTCCATCGACGACACGCCGCGATTTCCGCCGAGCACGAACAGGCTGCGATTGGCCTTGCTATAGAGATAGGGCTGATCGACCGGGCCGCGACCGTATACCGAGTCGAGATCGAGGCGCGGTGTGCGAAAATCTTCCAGCGCATCAGGATCGTTCTGTTGTTGCAGCGACGAGGCAGGATCGAACGTAATGTCGTGATCGATGAATTGGCCGAAGTAGGTGTAGCCGGCCGCGATGGTTGAGTTTTCGTCGGTCGGTTCGGGCGTGGTAATGTCCGAATCCGGCGTCGTCTGTCGTTTGGGGCCATCGACGTTGTCGCTGAATTCCGATGAAACCATGAGATTCGCGAGGTCGGTAAGGACGGACTCGATCGCCACCGCGTCCGCCGGGGTTTGCATCGCGAAACACGGTTCTAACCATCGGAACATGCGTCCAAATTTGCCAGTCTGAACGCTTGATTGCTGCGTTGAAACGAGCCCGCGAAGGGGCTTTGCGCCATGACCTGCCATAATGATGCTCCTTGTGATGGTTTGAAAACAATCTATCGACACTACAGCTCTT
>JANLPY010000612.1:0-3487 GCA_031367505.1 Hyphomicrobiaceae bacterium
GCCTGAGTGCAGTCCATCGCGAATGACGAGGTCGCAAAACCCAGTGAAATCGCGGCGATGGCGAGAGACTTAAACATGTACAACTCCTGTCATGAGTGGGGGGTTAAAGGACGGTTCACCGTCCGCGATGCAAACGCTCGAGCCAGCGATCGGTTCCGGGATCTCTTTCGACGATGGACCGTTGGCGGCGTCTGGCGCCATTCGACTTTCTTACACCAGGAGCGATGCATCGAAGTGGAACAATCCGGCGTGATCTGAGTTATCAGTCCGAGGCTGGACAACTCCCCTCCCGCTCCGGTCTCGCTACTAGCCCGCGATCCCTTGCAAGTGATCGCGGGCTTTTTTCTTGCGGTGCGTCATTAGGCTGCTGTCGGGAGGCCGCTTCTCTAGCCCGCCTGGCAACCTGCGCAGCAAGCCAGTCGGGCGGGCGAGGCTCGACCGTTCATCGGCGCGGTCGACTCCATCCTGGCAGCACGGTGCAGGACGCATTTCGCCGCCGCAACTCCATCGGGCTGCTGTACGGATTTCACTCAATTAATTCGTACATTTGTCGAAACAAACGGCAAAACCGAGCTGTTTGCTGCCGAACGCCACGTTACCACACGAGTTACCGACTGGACGGAGTCTAAACTTCCACCGCCGCCTCGACAGTCCCACGCACTGTGGGCACGTGACTGTCCGCCGCCAAAATTTCTCTCGGTTAGCAGGAGCTCTCACGACTGATTGCGGCATGGTGGGCTGACGGGGCTCTGGTTTCCAGGAACCTACCACGACCGAACGCGTTTCGACATTTCTACCGCCGGTTGAACTCAAGCGCCAACTACTGAAAGAGCAGCTAGGACGTTCTCCGAGTTCGTTGGCTCGGAATATTTCCTAATTGGCGAAGCCTTTATTGCTGACGCGAGTTTTTCTGTGCGACCCGCAGTGTTGCAAGAGAGTCATCACAGCACAAGGAGTGCCAGCCATGAACGTCGAAGGCAACGGTTCTGTCTTCAAAACGCGCAGTTCACGCAGATCAGTTCTCAGATGGTCCGGCGGCGCTGTGGCCGTCCTTGCGATGTCCGGTGGCTTCCTGCCGAATTTCGGCATCAGCCAAGCGCTCGCCGCCGATCTCGGTACAGGCGACATCGGCATATTGAATTATGCCTATGCGTTGGAGCAGCTTGAGGCTGCATTTTATACCGCGGTCATTGACAAGCCTTACGCCAAAATCTCCGACGAAGAAACGAAAAGCCTGATGGAAATCCGAGATCATGAGATTGAGCATCGCGATTTTTTGAAAAAGGCTTTGGCTGACAAAGCAATCCCAGGTCTTGATGTCGACTTTTCGCAGGTGGACTTCACGTCGAGGAAGAGTGTCCTGACGACAGCCAAGACTTTCGAGGACCTCGGCGTGTCGGCCTATAACGGTGCCGGCCGGCTGATCAAGAACGGCGATTATCTGCTGGTTGCCGGCAAGATTGTATCCGTGGAAGCCAGGCACGCAGCCACCATACGCGATATGCTGCAGCCCTTGAGCGCATCATTCGCCGGATCCGATGTCATCGACAAAAATGGCTTGGATGCCGCCAACCTGCCGGCGACCGTGTTGAAGGCCGCGGGCCCGTTCATCAAGACCAAAGTCACCGCCAACGGCATCCCAGGAGTGAAATCATGACCAACGTCCAATCCATCCTAAGCCAATTGGATCCCGATGTGGCCACCCGCCTGGTGACCAACCGGCGCGACCTGTTTGCCAATGCAGCCAAGTCTCTCGGCATATTGGCGTCCGCGCCACTGGTGCTGGCCGCCGCCTCGACCGAAGTCTTCGGCAAGGGTTTGCCGAAAACTATTGAGGACACATTGAACTTCGCCTTGACGCTGGAATACATCGAAGATGGGTTCTATCGCACGGCAATCAAGAAGAACTTTATCCCGAAGAAGTTTCGCACTGTGTTTGCGACAATTTCATTACATGAAACGCAGCACGTGAAATTCCTCAGCGGCGCTTTGGGTGCGGCGGCGGTCAAGGCGCCACAAGCCGATTTTACGGCTGGTGGGAAATACGCCGATGTGTTTTCCAACTTCGACACCTTCCTGACTCTGTCGCAGACTTTCGAAGATCTGGGCGTGGCCGCCTACAAAGGCCAAGCGGGCAATCTTCTCGAGAACGGTGACATTTTGACCGCGGCGCTGCAAATTCATTCGGTCGAGGCTAGGCATGCGGCAGCTGTCCGGCGCATCGGCGGCAAGAGTGCATGGGATGGTGCGTTCGATGAGCCAAAATCCAAAGACGAGGTGTTAGCTGCGGCAAAGCCATTCTTGAAGGCTTAGCCGCAATTTAGGTTCGACGGCGATGACAACGCACGGAGATCGCGTCAGGTGATCTCCGTGCTGTTCTATTTGGCGGCTGCGGCTTCGTGGTCCTGGTCGGGCTTTGAGAGCAGGCGTTGACATGATCAGCCCCAGCTTATTCATCGACGGCTTGAAGCTATCCTATCTCGACGCAGGCGGCGAGGGTCAGGCGCTCATCGCGTGGCATGCGCATCTGCTGGGAGCGGAGGCCTTTGCGCCGCTCGCCGCCGACATTCGCAGGTTTTTTCGCCCGCTGCGAACGCGACCATAGTTGCGACTCAACTGGAACTTGCCCGGCTCCGGCGCGTTTTCTTTGCTGGCGCGCGTTAACCGGACGCGGCGGTGACGACGACGCGAAGAACATATAAATCTGTTCGGTTTCGGAAAAATCGAAGGAGTGGGACTTTATGATTAACTTGTCTCGCAGCGATTCAGCCGGAACTGACCCTTTGCACGTCGGTCCCCACCCGGGATTTATCGCACTTGTGTTCACCGCACTGTTTTTTGCCAGTCTCCTTCCCATCACGTTGCTGGCGAGCAACATGCATTTCCCGTCACCGTTTCAGCCGCCCGGGGAGATTGTCGCCTATTTTAAAGCTGAATCGTCCAGAGTTGTCTTGAGTGCCTTTCTTCAGTTTGGCGCCGCGGTTCCGCTGGGCTTGTACGCCGCAACGATGACCAGCAGGCTAGCGTTCCACGGCGCAAAGAAGACGGGCGTCAGCATCGCTCTTTTTGGCGGATTTGCCGCGTCTTGCTTCACCGCCCTTTGCGCGCTCACGCTGTGGACACTCGCGCAACCCGGGATCGCCGACGATGCGGCGCTCACGCGTGCCCTGCATTACTTGAGCTTCACTTATGGTGGCCCCGGATATGCCAGTTCGCTCGGCTTGTTGATTGCCGGAATCGCCATCCCGGCCGGTGTCATGGGTTTGCTGCCGAAATGGCTCGCCTGGTCAGGCGTTGCTCTGGGCATCGCCGGCCAATTGAGTGCATTGAGCCTGCTCTATCCCAAGCGCGGTTTATTTCGTGCCCCTGACGCGGTTCCCCGGCTTTGTCTGGCTGATCGCCGCCGGGTTCATGCTGTCGGCACAGGCACGACCGGTGATGACACGCAAGCCGCGGTAGACCGGGAACACGCACTCGCCAACGCGTA
>JANLPY010000170.1:0-2975 GCA_031367505.1 Hyphomicrobiaceae bacterium
GCAGGGTAAGGGCCAGAAGGACCGCAACGGCATGCTGACGCCCCGGCTCCTGGAGCTGCTGGAGTAGTGGTGGTTGGTGGGCCAGCCGACGACGAGGCTGTTTCCTGGACGCGATCCGCTGCTGCCGATCACGACGCGCCAGCTATACCGGGTTGTGTGCGATACGGCGCGGGCGGTTGGGATCGACAGGCGCGTGTCGCCGCACACACTGCGCCATTCGTTCGCGACGCACCTGCTGGAGCAGGGTGTCGATATTCGCGTGATACAGGTGGCTCTCGGACACACGCCATACTGCCAACGAACAGCCGGCCGAGGGCCGGATCACCTATCGGTTTCATCCGCGCTGTGGCGAAACGGTGCGCATCCGACGGCGCCTTGAGCGCGGCGGCGTCGCGTTCGTCGTCGTGCATCAGCCCGACGGTTCGTTCGCCTGCCTGCCGGCGTGGATGCTGGCGCCGGCGGCGTCTCGCTTCGAGATCGGCGCTGAACCGCACTTTTCGGTAGATATCCTGCGCGCGCTGCGCCGCGAGATCGATGCGCTCCTAGGCTGCCTCCAGTGCGAGTCGAAGCCCATGGAGGCCGACGATGACGCGTCAACACGAGGATCAATCGAGCCTGTTCGACGAGAAGCGGCCGCGCCTCGCGTTGCAGCCAAAGCAGAAGGCCGAACTTGCCGCGGCCGTGAACGCCCTGCTGCGCGAAATCGCAGCGGCACTCGCAAAACCAGCAAAACCGGAGGCCGGTCATGAGCAAGATCACGGCTGAGCATCTGACGCGCGCAGCGTACGTCTACATCAGGCAGTCGACGGCAGATCAGCTGGCGCACAATCACGAGAGCCGGCGCCGTCAATACGGTCTTGCCGATCGCGCCAAGCAGCTGGGCTGGGACAGGATCGAGATCATCGACGACGATCTCGGCCGTTCCGGGGGCGGCATTGTCCGGCCGGGGTTCGAACGATTGCTGGCCGCGATCTGCGCGGGATCCGTCGGCGCCGTGCTGGCGATCGAGGTGTCGCGCCTCGCGCGCAATGGCCGGGACTGGCATACGCTGATCGAGTTCTGTGGATTGGTCGGAACAATCATCGTCGATGAAGACGGAATCTACGATCCTCGCCATCCCAATGATCGACTATTGCTGGGGATGAAGGGCACCATGAGCGAATTGGAGTTGTCTCTGTTCCGTCAGCGTTCGCAGGAGGCATTGAAACAGAAAGCGCGTCGAGGCGCGCTGGTTCTCGGCGTTGCTGCTGGTTACGTGAAGGTCGGTCGCGAGGGGATCGAGAAGAACCCGGACAAGCGCGTGCAGGAAGCATTGCAGTTGGTGTTCACGAAATTCGCCGAGTTCAAGAGCGCGCGCCAGGTGCACATCTGGCTCAGAGACGAGAAGATCGAACTGCCGGTCAAATCACGCCAGGGCGAAGCGTATGGTGTCGTGTGGCGATTGCCGGCCTACAACATCGTGCATGGCATCCTGACCAATCCGATTTATTCCGGCGCCTACGCATTCGGGCGCACGAAGAGTCGCGTGAGCGTGGAAGGCGGTCGCAAGCGCATCCGTCGCGGCGTGCACAAGCCGATGGCCGAGTGGGATGTGCTGATCAAGGATCATCACGCTGCCTACGTCACATGGGACGAGTACGAGCGAAACCTGAAAGTGATCGCCAACAATGCAACGTCCATGAGCAGTGCTGTCGCAAGGGGCGCTCCGCGCGACGGTGAGCTGCTGCTGGCCGGGCTGCTGCGCTGCGGCCACTGCGGACGCAAACTGCACGTGCATTACGGCGGCAAGCTCGGCCGCTATAACTGTTACGGCGCGATCGCAAATCAAGGCACCGAACGCTGCATCACGGTCAGCGGCCTGAGCATCGAAGCCGCTGTCACCGAAACCGTGTTGCGCTTCATGCGTCCGCTCGGCAGCGCAGCTGCACTGGCCGCGATCGAAGCGCAATCGAACGAGAAGACGGCGGCTGACCGCCAACTTGAACTCTCGCTGCAACAGGCTCGCTACGAGGCGGGCCATGCGCGCCGCCAATACGACGCCGTCGATCCCGCGAACCGGCTCGTCGCCGGCGAGTTGGAGCGGCGCTGGAACGAAGCCTTGCAGGCCGTGGCGCGGATCGAAGCCGAGATCGCGACCACGATCGCGCGCCGTCCGCCGCCGCTCGGCGAGGTCGAGCGCAAGCAGTTGATGGCACTCGGTGCCGATATCGAGCGCGCGTGGTCGCATCCGGCCGCGACAGCTGCGACGCGCAAACGCATTCTCCGCGCGACATTATCGGAGATCATCGTACGTCGCGACGGCGCGCTCATTCACGCCGTTCTGCACTGGCAGGGCGGCGATCACACCGAACTCACAGTGAAGCAACGGCTGAACGCTGCCGGGCGCCCCAATCCCCGTATGCCGCACGAAACGAAAGCTCTGATCGGTGAACTGGCGCGACTCATGCCGGACCAGCAGATCGCGCGGCTGCTCAACCGCGTCGGCGTCGAGACGGGCTACGGCAACGCGTGGACACTGGAGCGCGTGCGCGGTTTCCGCTCACACCACGGCGTCGAAGGCTTCCGCACTGGCGAATGGGCCGAACGTGGCGAAATCACGCTCGAAGAGACGGCAAAGGTCGTCGGCGTCTGCTCAATGACGGCGTTGCGCATGCTCCGACGCGGCGACATCAAGGGACGGCAGGCCTGTCCGGGCGCGCCCTGGGTCATCAAGGTTGCGGACTTGGCCGGCTTCACCGGCAAGAAAGGCGCTGTTCGGCCGCTAACACCAAACGCCGCGCAGCAGACCTTTGAGTTTCAATGAGTTGACATCAGGTGCACTATGACACGCGACCGCTCGGCCACGAGAAGTTGGAAACGACGGCGCGCTATACGCGGGTGGCGACGGGTCACATCACGGCAGTCGAGAGCCCGCTCGATCGGCTCGACCTGCCGCAGGGCATCAAGGCTGCGCAGAGGCGCCGGCGCCGGAAGGC
>JANLPY010000640.1:0-18217 GCA_031367505.1 Hyphomicrobiaceae bacterium
GCCCCGCCGCCGATCAGGCAGGGTCGCACAAAGCGACTTCAGCGCCACGATGAGTGATTCGAGGACCATCCACAGCGTGGACCACACTTCGAGTCCCATGTGAATCCCCCTATACAACTGTCAAAATGAGAACTGCTGGTCAACCGCTTCGCCCTTTCCATCTCAGTGGCGCAATTCGACCCCACCGTATCACACCGAGCAAGGAGCCCAAAAAATGCCTTGCATCGACAGCAGCCGATCGGTTGCACTCAAATGCATTGGTTTTTTGGCGCTCCCTACGGCCCGCTTTTTTAGATTAAATCTGCCACCGGCGCTGCGATCCGTTGAAATTGAAGCGCGTTCCGACCCTAGGGTTCGGCTAAGTGTTTAAATGTTTGGTCGGAGCGAGGGATTCAAACCTCCGACCCTTTGCTCCCGGAGCTGTCTGCGTCGAAGTTGAGAATCCGCAAGATGCGTCACCGCGCCTCATGACATCTCCCCAGCATCACTGCCTAGGTACTGTCTAGGAGTTTTTTGGAAACGCATAAGTCCTTGATTTAATTGGTCGGAGCGAGAGGATTTGAACCTCCGACCCCCAGTCCCCCAGGCAAGGCTCGAGCGAAACCACCACTGAACCTGCATTCGCCATAGTTCACATATTCGTGAACGAAATCATGTGCTTGAGCGAACGTGCGGGAACATGCGTGAACCGCGTGACGCCGCCGTTTTGGAACCCAAACGGAACCCAAACTTGACCCCCAGCGCCAAGGACTGGCAGGGTTTTTCATGGGTTCCAACTGGTTCCGGTGATCTCCAGCGCAAGGCGCTCGGCGTCGGCCCGTTAGATCTGGTGCCGGCAGCCAAGGAGAGGGGACAATGTCGCGCGTACTGCTCAACGACCTAGTGCTGCGCAAGACGCAGACGACCGGTGCCCGCAAGGAGCTGTGGGACACGCAGATGGACGGCTTCGGGGTGCGCATTTCCGAGACCGGCCGCAAGGTGTTCTTCCTGGTCTATCGTCACGGCGGGGTGAAGCGGCGCAAGTCGCTCGGCATCTATCCAGCACGCAGTCTTGCCGACGCGCGCCAACAAGCTTTTGCCTTCAAGGTCGGGCTCGAGCGTGGGGAAGATCCGGCAGCCGGCGCCGAGGTCAAGAAGGCCAAGCTCGCGAAACCAAAAACGTTCGTCGAGGCGGTCGATGACTATCTGGCGCTCTATGCCAGCGAGCACAATCGGCCGAGCACGCAGAACGAGAAGCGTTGGCTGCTGCGCAACACCTGCGGCGGCAGGTGGCGCAACAGGGCCGTCGACGACATCAAGAAGAGCGACGTCGTCGAGCTGCTCGATGACTACGTCAAGGCCGGCAAGGCGAGCGGCGCCAATCATATCCTGTCCCGGCTGCGGACGTTCTTTCGCTGGTGCATAGAGCGGGGACTGGTCGACGCCGACCCCTGCGACAAGCTTCGCAAGCCGGGGCGCACCAGAGCGCGTGAGCGGGTGCTGAGTGAGGAGGAAACGGCCAAGGTCTGGCGAGCGACGGCGGCGAGCATCTGGCCCTATGGCGCCATTGTGCAGTTGCTGCTGCTGACGGGACAACGCCGCAACGAGGTCGTTGGCTTGCGGTGGTCGGAGATCGATGTCGATGCCAAGGTATGGGCGTTGCCGAAGGAGCGCACCAAGAACGGGCTCGATCATCGGCTCCCCTTGAGCAACGAAGCCCTTGAGCTGATCAAAGCGTTGCCGATCATGAGCGAGACGCTGGTCTTCCCGGCGCGTGGCAGCTCGACGACGACTTTTTCGGGCTTCTCTAAGTGCAAGGCCGAGATCGATCGGCTGTCGGGCGTGACGGACTGGACATTGCATGATCTGCGGCGCACGGCGGCGACCGGCATGGCCAAGTTGAATATCGCGCCTCATGTGATCGAGAAGATCCTGAACCATGTCTCTGGATCGTTCTCCGGCGTCGCCGGCATCTATAATCAGCACGACTACGAAGCTGAGATGCGGGAGGCGGTGGAACGTTGGGCCAAGAAATTGGGTCGAGGAGTGACTTAGGCAGTGATGCTGGCTGCAAGGAGAGCAGCGAATGTCGTCAACGCTGTGAGAGGGTTCCGACTATCCTGTCCATGTCCGGAGTGGAGCAGGAGGCGGGCTGCAACCGGCATGAAATTGAGGCGGCTGAGCAAGGCTTGTTTGGTGTTTACCTCAGTGAGCCCACGTCCGGTGAAGCCATCGAGTGCAAATGTCGAAATGTCGATTGCGTTAAGCTCCCTTGCCCGCATCTCGACGTTAGGTGCCATGCCGGCGGAGCCATGCTGTAGAACCACAACCGGCAACCGACCCAAATTTCTTGCGAGGCGAAGCTGTCCGGAGGTGGTCGTTGCCTTCCCATTGGCATCACCGCGCAAAAACTGCTTATCCGAAAGCGTCAAGGCGCTGATCGGATGCTGTTCGGTGCGTGCAGCCATATCCTGCAAGACGGGCTGGGCATTCGGTTCATCAGCTGCCATCAGGTGGCAAACCTTTGTGACTTTCGCGCTTGCACTGCTGCCAATCTTAGTCAGTAACGGGCAGATATCTCGCGAGGAAGCGCTTAGCCTCGTCGAAGCTCTGATTTGCCGCATCCTCGGCAAAGCCGGGATGGGTGCGCACGGCAAAGCCGTGGCGAGCGCCGTCGTAGAACACGAAGGTGCAGTCCTTGCCAAGGCCCCTCATCCGCGTCTCTATCCGGCGCATGTCCGCCATAGGCGCTCGCTCGTCCTCCGTACCGTGCAGGACCAGCATGGGGACGTTCACACCCCCGGCGAGGTCGTATGGCTCGACACCTGGCTGAGCCCCCGCCGGCCGGAAGGCGAAACCGTGAAAAACGACGACCACGCGGATCTCCGGGTGCGCTCGGGCTGCCATGACCGCGTGCACCCCGCCGCGACAGAAGCCAAAGACAGCCAGTCTCTTGAGATCGGCCTGTGCGACCGACGCCAGGAAGGACATCGCTCCCTGCAGATCAGAATACACGGGCTCATCCGTTGGATCGGCCCCGCGAACCTTCCAGCCGTGTACCAGCGCGACATAGCCCCACTCGGCGAGGCGACGGGCGATCTCCGTGTAGCCGTCGTCCGGACCAGCCACACCCCGGAGAATTAACACGACCGGATGGGGACCATCGCGATCCGGGGTGGCCAGGTAGGACGGGACGCGCGTCACCCCGTCTCCGCTCGTGAACGTAACCGCCTCCAGCCGCACGGTCATGACCGACCTCACCCTTCATGATGGACAGGACGACACACAAGCCCAGCCGTCATATGCTGGGCTCGGCACGTCGAGACGATTGTGCGGCGGACCAAGCAATGAATGCAACCTCGACATTCTTGAGGCTGGCAATGAGTCAGTCCCCGCTATAAGCCAAGCACTATTGGAAGCTCGCAGACGATGCGACCTTGTGGGACGTCGTCCTCGTCGTTCGCGCCGACGAAGCACATCACCGCGACGTCAATCACATATTTGCGCGCCAGCTCGCTGGCATCCCTTCCAATCAGGCTACAATAGCACCGTACCCGATGCATGCCGATGACCCGCGGACGTGAGAGCGCCGATTGACAGTCACCAGCGCACGGTGAATCCTAGCCCGGGCGACACAACACGCGTACCCTCGTCTTCGAGCACCTCAGACTCCAGTTCACCGCGTTCGACGGCATCGCGAACGAATTCGTCGAGCGGTCTGACAAGCGCCGCCGGCACCTTGGCCGCGAGGCAAAGCCGTTCAAGTTCGGCACCCTCGAAGTCCGCCGTCCGGGTACCGAGGCGAGCCTTAACCGCCGCCGGATCGCGGGCGCGCAGGAATGCGGCAGCGCCTTCCGCCGCTAATGGAGGATCAAACAGTTCGGGATCTGAGCCGACTTCGTTCAAGCCGAGGACATGCAGCAAAGCAAGAAACTGGCGCGGAGTGTTGGCTGCGAACGCGATGCGATGGCCATCACGTGTCGGAAAGAGATCCGCGGCCGGGCTTCCTGAGAAGGCTTGGCTGCCTTGGCGGACTGGGCGGATACCGTCAGTCAGGGCGTCGCACGTCATCGGATACATGAGCTGCAGCGCGGCACCAGCCATTGAGACGTCGAGGAGCATGCCTTCGCCACGTCGGTCGCGCTCCCGCAGGGCTGAGACGATGGCCAGAGCCGCGATGATACCGGCGCCAGCATCGATGAGTGGAAAACCAATCTTCACCGGCGGATCGCTTTCACTTCCCGACGCGAGCGTCATGCCGGTGGCCGCCTGTACCACATGGTCGTAGGCCGATCGGCTCGCATTGCGCCCGAAGCCCGATATGGAACAGTAGACGAGTCGCGGATTGATCGCTCTGAGCGCCTCCCAGCCAAGGCCAAGTCGTTCGCAAGCACCTGGTCGCAGGTTGTCGACAAAGACATCTGCCTTTACGACCTCGGCTTTTGCTTGAGAGAGCGCCTCTGGCGCAGCAAGATCGAGGCGTGTTTTGCGCTTGCCGGCATTGAGTGCGACGAACGCCTTGGCGCCTCGCGCGCCGCGACGCATCACATCGCCCGCAGGGCTTTCGATCTTCAGCACGTCGGCTCCCATCAACGCCAGCTGAAAGGTGGCGAACGGGCCCGCGATGACGTGGCTTACGTCGATGACCTTGATACCTTCGAGAGGCCTGAAATCCGCACGCATCGGATGTTTCCTTGCTTGAAAGCGACGGTGGTTATTTGATCACTGTCTCTAGGAGTTCTGCCAACACGGCGGGCACTGTAATGTTGGGGCTATGGCTGGCGTCGATCTCGAAATACTTCCAGCCCGCTTCCGTCTTGGCGCGTTGCGCGAATTGCCCGAAACGATCATCGGGCGCGATGCGGGTGCAGTAAATGTACGAGCGCGGAATTCCAGGATCGTCCTTCCGAAGCGATATCGGTTGCGTGAAGGTCTTTGCTGGTTGCCATCGGCGCCGAGGCGTCGCCCAAGCGAGGTCTTCAGGTGACGAGTCCGACGGGGAGTGGGTGGCTGAATGAGCCAACCATCTCCAACGGCGACAGACTGTTCTCTCTGCGCACGCAAGGCGGGAGGCAGAAAGTCAAATAAGCTCTGTCGGTTTCGCGGGACAAACGCGTCAATATAAATCAGACGTGCAATTCGGTCTGGCGCGCGGTCAGCAACACCCGACGCAACCATGCCTCCGTAGCTGTGGCCCAGCAAGACGACGTGGTTCAAGTCCTCGTAGAAGAGGACAGACATGATGTCCTGTATGTGGGAGTCGAGATCAGTAGACGCCGACACCTGATCGGCTCGTTCGCCAAGACCTGAGTATGTTGGTGTAAACACCTCGTGCCCAGCGGCTCTAAGCAGCGGGCGTATTTTCTTCCACGCCCAGCCGCCGGCCCACGCACCTGGGCAGATGACGAAAGTGGCCATGGTGTCGACCTTTCGAGTCAAAGAGTGTCGCGCATGGGCGCGAGTACGCGTGAAGTGACGTCAATTACTGCGCAGCATTCCCGTGCTTGGCTAACCAATCTTCGGCTTCCTCCAGAGTGAAGGAAAACTCGGCTCCAGCGATGCCGGAAGAAACCCGCGTGCCGCTTGAGACGAGACAAAAGCGGCCATGATGAGCCCCCTTGCCAACCTTCTCCAGTCGGTATCCCTTGGCTTCCGCCAAGCGGGTCACTTTCTTTTCCTGCGACTTGCTCATGGGGGCACTCCGAACCAGTGCAAATCAGTTAGTCATATTGCGTGCTGTGCACGCCAAGTTAGCGTACAGCGCTGAGCTTTATTTCAGTACATTGTCTCTTTGAGGCGCCGTGCATAGTTGCGATCCCAGTCTTCACCGGGGAAACTCTGCTGGATCGCTTTCATCATGGTGCCGTGACTTGGCAGTGCGCTCTCGTCAAGTTGGGTTTTGGGATCCCAGAGGTTGGATCGGATAAGTGCCCGCGGGCAATGTGTATAGACGCGCTCGGCAGTCACCACGATGACGCTGCGCGGGACTTTTCCCTCCATGGTGAAAGTGGCACAAAGCTCGCTATCAACCCGGATTGCTGCTCGCCCGTTAATTCGGAGCATTCGCCCTATACCGGGAATTAGAAAAAGCAGCGCGATGCGCGGATCGTGCACGAGGTTGCGAAGAGTATCGATGCGATTGTTGCCACGCCGGTCGGGCAACATGACGGTATGCTTGTCCACCACCCGCACGAACCCCGCCGGATCTCCACGTGGCGTGCAGTCGAGCCCGCCGGGGCCGGACGTGGCAACCATGACAATGGGAGAGAGATCAATGAACATCCGATAATGATCGGAGATGTGATCAATTTCCTTAATCGTGGCAACGACCGTATCGTGAGGGCCATAAATGTCAGCGAGTTCCGCTTCGGACGAAATGTATTTGGCCATTCTGCTCTCCCGCGACGACGCCTAGAATTGGCAATTCAGCTTATCCGATGCCGACCGACGAAGGACAGGATTTCGGCTGCGACCTCGTCCGGCTTCTCCTCGGGCAGGAAATGTCCGCAATCCAGTCCGCGCGCGTGTACAGAAAGCGCCCGTTCCCGCCATGTCGCCACCATGTCGAGGCTCTTGCCGGTTTGCCAGCCGGGCCGCTTCGTCGTGTTCGCGCCCCAAAGTACGAGCATCGGAGCGCTAAGCTTTCGTCCCCGATCCGCCTCGTCATGGACAAGATCGAGTTCGACAGCGCGGTACTCGGCGCACGTCGCGGCAACACCCTCCGGGGTGCAGAAGCAGCGAGCGTATTCGGCATGGGCCTCAGGTGTCAGTGCGCCAGGAGTTGCGCACCAGCGCTCCATGAGGAAGTCGAAATACGCGCGCGCGCTGTTGCCGATCATTGTCTCCGGGAGGGGATACGGCTGACGCATCAGATGCCAATGAAAGAATGCGAAGGCGAGTGCTGAGTCCATCCCTTCAAACGCCGCCTGTGAGGCGACGACATCGAGCGACGTGAATGTCGCCACTCGGTCAGGATGGTCGAGAACCATCCGATGCGAAACACGGGCACCGCGATCATGGCCGACGACATGCCATCGGCCATGGCCGAGGGCATCCATGACGCCGGTCATGTCCCTGGCGAGCGTCCGCTTGCAGTAAACGGTGTGATCGCCGGGCTGTGCAGTCGGCTTTTCACTGTCACCGTACCCCCGCAAGTCAGGCGCGATAACCGTAAATTGTCGGGCGAGGAGGGGAGCGACCTTGTGCCAAAGCACATGAGTTTGCGGATATCCGTGGAGCAGGAGGATCGGATCGCCTTTGCCGCCCTGCACAAGGTTGATGGCAACGCCGTTGCTTACAAGACGGCGTCGCTCGAACCCCGGGAAAAAGTCAGTCATGGCACCCCTCGCAGCACACCGCCCCGAAACGATGCTGCGATCTTCACCCGGCGAGGATCGTGACACAAGCCCGGCGGCAACTGGAAAATCAATTGCGCTTGCAGATGTCAGCCTGAAGAGGCCGCCATTTCTTTGGTGGCAGTTCCGGCGTGGCCTTTGGGCGCGAGTAAGCTACCGGAACCGTAAGTTCTTGCGCGAGAGCTCATGGATCGAGCGGCAGCCCATGAGTTTCATGCCG
The DNA here is from genome assembly GCA_031367505.1 of Hyphomicrobiaceae bacterium. Taxonomy (GTDB): domain Bacteria; phylum Pseudomonadota; class Alphaproteobacteria; order Rhizobiales; family Hyphomicrobiaceae; genus JAKFWF01. The sequence goes on from JANLPY010000640.1 coordinate 7,555, forward strand.
CGCTCGATCTCCATCCGCATTAGCTCGAGTGCCCGTTCGACACCTGCTTGACCGGCAGCGGCGAGCGGAAACAGGTAGTAGCGACCAACTCCGACCGCTTTGGCGCCGAGAGAAAGTGCTTTCAGCACGTGCGTGCCGCGTTGCACGCCGCCATCCATGATGACATCGATGCGATCACCCACGGCATCGACAATCTCGGCCAACTGGTCGAACGCCGCGCGTGACCCATCGAGTTGCCGGCCGCCGTGATTGGATAGGATGATGCCGGTGCAGCCAATCTCGACGGCGCGCTTGGCGTCATCCACGGACATCACGCCCTTCAGACAGAACTGACCGTTCCAGAGCTGGACCATCTCGGCCACGTCATCCCAGTTCATTGACGGATCCAGCATCTCAGAGAAGTACCGGCCAATTGACATCGCGCCGCCACTCATATCGACGTGCTCATCCAGTTGCGGGAGCCGGAATCGTTCGTGTGTGACATAGTTTATGCCCCACATCGGTTTGATCGCGAATTGCAGCATCCCACCGAGCGTCAATCTGAAGGGAATCGAGAATCCGGTACGCAGGTCGCGTTCACGATTGCCACCCGTGATGCTGTCAACAGTCAGCAACATGACATTGACGCCAGCCTCCTTGGCGCGCTGCATCATGGCGCGGTTCAAGCCGCGATCCCGGTGGAAGTAGAACTGGTAGACCTGCGGCGTATCATGTGCTTTGCGCAACTCCTCCAGGCTGACCGTGCCGAGCGATGATACGCCGAACATCGTTCCGAACTTCGCGGCTGCGGCGGCCACGGCCCGCTCGCCCTGGTGATGGAACAAGCGCTGCAAGGCTGTCGGCGAGCAATAGAAGGGCACTGCGAGCTTCTGGCCCATGACGGTGACCGACATATCGACGGTCTCGACACCACGCAGGACATTGGGCACGAGGTCGCATTGCTCGAAGCTCGCGGTATTGCGGCGATAGGTTGTTTCGTCGTCGGCGGCACCGTCGATGTAGTTGAAAATCGGACTGGGCAGGCGTCGTTTGGCCAGTGCCCTGAAATCATGGAAGTTGTGGTTGTCTGACAAGCTCATTTCGGGTCCGCGGTTGTGCCGCCTCATTGCGGCGAAACCTTACACGCTTCGACCACGTGTCAGCGCGCTGATGGGTTACTCTCATGCAGGACCCTAGCATAGGATCGTCATGCTTCGTGGCATCGATGACGACGGCAGGGAGGGCGTGAAGAGTTATTTCTGCGCGGGCACCCAGCGATAGGCGGTTCGCCACACAGCGAGCCCGACGAACCCGCCAAACGCACCGCAAATGAGTGCAAGTTGGCATGCCTCTACCCAACCGTGCCACGTAAGCCGACCATTGACCTGAAAGGGCGAGTCTCGCGGACTCTCGGATGACCGGACTGCTATAGTTGTCTCTAGGATAGAAGCGGGCTCACACGTGAGGAACCTCTGAAAACCTTGCAGGACGACGAGCTGACGCGGGTAGGCGAGCTGCTCGTTGAAGTCAGCAGCACAACATTCCAGCAGCGCCGGGCGCGAGAGAAAGCAAAGCAGTAGTCGAGCCCCCAGCTTTGGCCTCGAAGGAACCTACTTCACGGGATGTCGCCGCCGCGCCAACCGACACGGTAGCGGAATTGGGCGGAGAGGATCCGCCGCGTCCGGCAGGTCGTTCGGCCGGAGCCAGGCGTGCGCTACGCACTCAGGTTTTCGCATCCTCCAGGATCATCGTCGCCCCCTTCTCCGCGATCATGATGGTCGGCGCATTGGTATTCCCGGTGGTGAGCGTCGGCATCACCGAGGCGTCCATCACCCGCAAGCCGGTGACGCCGTGCACGCGCAGCTGCGAATCGACCACGGCGCGGGGATCCTCGCCCATGCGGCAGGTGCCGACTGGATGATAGAGCGTGTTGCCGGCCCGGCGGGCATAGGCCAGCAGGTCCGCATCGTTCTGCACGTCGGGGCCGGGCTGGATCTCGCCGGAGCTGTGTTGGGCCAGCGCCGGGGCCGCGAAAATGCGCCGGACATGCGCGACGCCGCCGATCAGCGCCACCTCGTCGGAGCGGGTGGTGAGGTAGTTCGGGCGGATCGCCGGTCGGGCGAAGGGATCGGGCGAGGCGGCCATGATGGTGCCCCGGCTGTCGGGTTTCACTACGCACACGATGCAGCTCATGCCCGGCTGCTCGTCGAGTTGGCCGAATTTGAGCGGGTGCGTACTTCCGGGCGAGAACAGCAGCTGCAGGTCGGGGGAGGCCAGGCCTTCGCGGCTGTCGGCAAACACCTGCGAGGTGGTCACGCCGAACGTCAACGCGCCTCGGCCGGTGAACAGGAACCGGACGATCTCCGGCAGCACGCGCGGGAACCGTGCAATCTCGTTGACGGTCTCGGCTGCGTGCACGCGGTGGACGACGCGGATGACGTAGTGGTCGATCAGGTTGGCGTCGACGCCGGCCAGGTCATGGACCACGGGGAGCCCGAGCGACTGCAGGTGCGCGGCCGGTCCGATCCCCGAGACCTGCAGGATGTGCGGCGAGTTGACGGCGCCGCCCGCGACGATCACCTCGCGGTTCGCGCGGACTTCGTGGATCTGGCCACCGCGCTGGAACGTGGCGCCGACGCAGCGCCGGCCCTCTAACAGCAGCTTGCCAGCTTGCGCATTGGTCTCGACGCGCAGGTTGGGCCGCTTCTTCGCCTCGGCGAGATAGGTCCGCGCCGTCGAGCCGCGGAACCGGCCGCGCCGCGTCATTTGCGAGTAGCCGACGCCCGAGCGGGTGCGGCCGTTGAGGTCCGGATTGAAGGGAAAGCCCGCCTGCTGCGCCGCCTCGACGAACCGGTGCGTTAGCGGCAGGATGGTGCGGTAGTCCTCGACCTTCAGCGGTCCATCTTTGCCCCGCACGGTCGCGTCGCCGCCCTGGATGTAGTGCTCGGATTTCTTGAAGTAGGGCAGCACGTCGTCGTAGCTCCAGCCGCGGCAGCCCATCTGCGACCAGCCGTCGAAGTCAGCCGGCGCGCCTCGAACATAGAGCATTCCGTTGATCGAGCTGGAGCCGCCCATGACGCGGCCGCGCGGCCATTCCATGCGCCGCTCGCCGGTGCCCTTCTCAGGCTCGGTGGTGAAGTTCCAATTGACCGCCGGATTGCGGATCAGCGAGCGCATGCCCGCGGGTATGTGGATCAGGATGCCAGTCGGAGGGGCCCGCCTCCAGCAGGATCACCGAGGCGCCGGTCTCCGAGAGACGCGCCGCAACCACACACCCGGCCGAGCCGGCCCCGACCACGACGTAGTCCGCCTGCATGATGTTCTCCCCTGCGCGTCTTGCCAGCGCCAGACGTTGGACCGGCGCGCCGCACCGGCCGATGGCATTTCAGGCACACAGTTACAGGGGACACCCCAAGCCGGCAAATCGGGGGCAAAACCGGGCCGGCAGGGGAGGCGATCGATGCGGTCGCATGCCTATTCCGATAACATAATATCAATGGAGATTCCGACAACCCAACTCGTGGTGCGCAATCTGCCCGAAGTGTCAAGAATCGGCTGAAGCGATGTGCCAAGAGTCATGGTCGAAGCGAGGCGAGCTTCGCCGGGCTTGGGGTCGGGGCCTCCCCCAGCGCGACCCGATAGCGTTCCCGGAGTAACCCTTCCACACTGAGATCCTCATCAAGGTCTGGCCAATGGACTCCTTCGCCGTCGCCGAGCAACGCATAGTTCTGCAGTTGCGCCGGAGACGCCTTGGCCAAACTCGGGAATCATGCCAGCGGCACTGAAAGACGTCGTCCATCAGCCAAGCTCAGGAGCACGGAGCAGAAACCTATGCTCACCGCGCCTTCAAGCGGTACGGTCTTGAAATTCCCGACAAGTCTGGTCAGTGGGCTCGCGACTATGTCGCGTTATGGATCCGGAAGGATCGAGCCAAAGGCATACTGATCTGCTCTATGGCCGAAGACTTTGCCAACGGCACGCGCACCTCGTACGAATCCACTGCCGGCTGTCGACGGCCACCCGCGGCTTGACCTGTCCGTGCGACATTTAGGAGTCACAGTCGAGGCGCGAGCGAGCGACGACATTCGGGAGACGAGCGCCACGACGCTGAACCCTGACAACTTGCCGATCGCCTGTGGCACGTGCCGTTACAGGAACGGAGGCCAATGTCAGGTTCACTTGACCTACCATAGCGTGGCATGGAGCCAGCTATGCAGAGGAGGGCAGAGCTGGCGCCCAAAGCAACGGTCAGTTTTATCCAGAATTGGCGACGCCATCTTGGATAGGATCTCAGGACGCGATCGCTTGCGAGATACCTCGAAGCATGGAACGCTCGCCCCGCCAACGACGTCGACGGTCATCAGGATCGAAGATAAGACGAAAAACAAGCCACGATAGCTTAGGCGTTGCACCCCTTATAAGAAGAATGGGGGCAGTGGTTGCGCGCGCGGGTGAACACAGCATGCGCGTCGGGGTGCGGCAGGATAGGCGACGCCGGACATGCTCAAGAAATTCCAAGACCCACCGGCTAACGCAGCAAAGGGCGACGCCGACCATGCATCACCGAGGCATGAGCGGGCTGCCCTCGCAACGACGGCCAGCGCTCATTTTCTGCATGATGCCATCGCCGACAGTCTGTACGTCTTGCTGCCCTTGTGGGCGCAAGCCTTCGGCTTGAATTACACCCAGGTCGGCAGCCTGAAGATGGCCTACTCGGCTGCCATGGCCGTGTTCCAGATGCCTGCTGGTCTTGCGGCTGAACGCTACGGGGAACGAGTGCTGCTCGTAGCCGGTACGATGCTGACGGGCGCTGCCTTCGCATCGATGGCGGCATCTCCCGGTTATATCGGCCTGTTCTGCATTATCCTAGTGGTCGGGTTAGGCTCTGCCGTTCAGCATCCGCTGGCATCGTCGATCATCGCGCGCGGGTACTCCCCGGATCGCCGGAGGTCGGCGCTGGGCATCTACAATTTCTTCGGTGATGTCGGAAAGATGGTGGTCTCGTTCGGCGTCGCAGCGGTGGCCGGCTTGGTCGGCTGGCAAGTTGCCGTTGTCGGCTATGGCGCACTGGTCGCCGTCGCCAGCTTGCCCCTGCTCGTTGTATTGGCTCACTTTGCCTTGGGAGCGAAGCACGCGACCAGTCGAACACCTTCTGCGGCCTCGGTCGTGACGAGCTCCAAGGACTGGGGCGTAACGAATGCACGAGGCTTCACGCTGCTGTCGTCGATCCACGTCATCGATAGTGCCAGCAGAACCGGCACCCTGACCCTGCTCCCATTTGTCCTGATCGGAAAAGGTGCTTCGCCGAGCACGGTCGGCGTCGCGCTTGCTTGCATCTTCGCTGGGGGAGCCGTCGGCAAACTCGCCTGCGGACTGCTGGCAGACCGCATGGGCATATTGCGCACCCTGATCCTGACCGAGGTCGCGACGGCCGGCATCCTGATGGCCGCCGTACTTGCTCCACTTGCGCCGACAATGTTCCTCATGCCTCTGCTAGGCATTGCTCTCAACGGCACGTCCTCCGTCCTTTACCGCAGCGTCACCGATTTTGTGCGACCAGATCGGCAAGCCCGTGTGTTCGGGTTGTTCTACACGCTGGGAAGTATCGCGGGTGGCAGCGCTCCGCTGATCTTCGGCCTGGCTAGCGACGCCTTCGGACTCACGCATGCACTGCTCGCACTGGCGGCGATCGTATTGGTGACAATTCCCTTGGCGATCATGATGCGAGGAGAATTTTCGTCGGCCGACGCGCCTGTCGAAAAGTGATAATTGCATAACAGCAATGGACCTTGGCAAAGAAAGCACCGGGGTTCCGTTCATGAAAGAGCGCGGTGCAAAGAGCTTGATGGTAGGCGGCGAGGACGAGGATCTGAACACAGGCGCGAGTTCTGCGCGTGTACGCAGCCTCTTACGATCGCCGCGAAAATGTATTCGACGGAGGGGCGCAAGCCATGGCACATGTTACGGAAATTGAGAACGGCAGGGGAGATGCCACGCTCCAACCGATCTTTGAGAGGGAAGAAGCGGCCTTCGGCCACGTGCTCAACACGACCAAGGTGTTGGCGCACTGTCCGCCAATTTTGGCTGCAGCGAAAAGCAGATCGTCGAGCTTGCCGCGGCCGTTGCCTTCGAGAATTTCCGGAGCAAGCTCAATCGGGCTCTCGGCGCCGAGGCGCAGGGGTTCTGTCTGTTGCCCAGAAAGTGAAGAGAAAGCGGATCAGGTTTCGCCGACACGCTATCGCCGGCGTGGCGGCACGACATCCTTGAAGGCGTCAAAGGTTTTCCAACCGGGCTCTTTCGGCGCCACGCCTTCGACCGGCACGTACGGTGACGGCTGACCTTTCTGCAGGTCGGGAATGTAGCGTGGGCAGTTCGGGAAGATGTGCTCGGGAACCACGCGGATGACGGCCTGAGCGCTTGTTGCGGCTTGCGTAGATGCGTCATCGAAGTGAAGCGTGGCGCGTCCGTTCACCCGCAGTCTCTGCGGTTTCTCGCCCATGGTGATGAACAGCAAGCCCACCTGCGGGTTCACCCTGATATTGCCGAGGCTCTTGAACATGCCGTTGCCGTCATAGTCGGGGAAGACAAGGAGGTCGGGGGCCGGTACTTGGACGAAACCCGGTGGGCCACCTTTGAATGAACAGTCGGGACGGCCGTCCTTGTCGGCAGTGGCGAGGAAGAAGAAGCTGACGCTTTGGATGAAGGCCTTATCCTCGTCCTTGAATTTGTCGCGCCACAGGCGCTCGACCAAGCGATCGGCCAGCCGACGCGCTCCGAACTGATCCTGCAGGTCGCGATTGCCTTCGTGGTACATGGCCATGACGTACTTCCAGCGCGTGAGGTGGGTAAGCTGCCGCGGTCAGGCAGTCTTGCACGTTGGCCGCAGGACTTGAAGCTGGCGCCACGCCGAGCGCCAGATCGTGCAGGCACAATGCTGTTGCCTCAGCTCTTGACGCCAGTTCCGCCGCAGCGTTGGCAGCGGACTACTTTATCACCCTTCTTCAGGGTGCCTTGCCCCTCGCAGTTCTTGCACTTCGGCTTCTCCTTGCTGGGCTTCTTCTGCATGTGGCGAACCTCTTGCGCCCAATTTTCTAATGGTCGTCGCTTGTAGGGAGAGATTGTTCGACAGGCGGTAGGGTGCCGACAGTCACGGCTCGGCTGGTGGTTCCGGTGTTCCCGGCCGCATCGTGAGCAACGTAGGTGATGGTATGGGTGGCAGCAATCGACGTGTCGATGATTATTTGACCGGCTGGGACTGTCGCACTTCCGTCGATTGACGCGGTGATGTCGCCGACCACGGCTACGTTGTCGGTGGCGGTCGCGCCGAGATCAGACCACGAGGCGTTGAGGTCGATGGATTGGGTTGAGGAGCCAGAAACCGAGACGACCGGTGCGGTGGTGTCGGTAGGGTTCGGAGATGATGATGGAGGAGGAGTCGATACAGACGGATGAGCCGCGGCTTCGATGATCGCCTTGAACTGATCGCGTGTCACGCATTGATCGTCAATGCAAAGCTCGTCGGTAGTGACTTTCTTACTGGTGAATGACTGCGCAAACCCCGAGATGGTCGCGGAAATTTCTTTGATGGCGTTGATGAACATCCATGGAAGCGCTTGCGGCGAGAAGTGGCGAACATCGGGGAGCGTTTGCCCTGGAGTGGTCGTGACCATGTACGGCGCGAATTGCTCGACGTCCTGAGCCACAACTCCAATTTGCTCGGTGGTCGTATCGCTGATGCCTTCGGCTCCGTTGTAATTAAATTTCACCGGCTTGAATTTGAGGACGGTGGAAAGGCCTTCGTTGAAGTCGCTATGGATGTTCTTGAGGCGAGCGTCCGAGAAGACTGCCCAAACGCCTGATGTGTTGTCGGCCGAGCCGTTGACCGAGAGTTTGAGATCTGGGGAGGCGGTGCCGATGCCCACATTACCTGTCGAGAGAGAGGCGCCGGTGCCGACGCCCGTACCATAGATGAGGTTACCGATATTGAGTTGGTTGGAGCCGGTTTGGGAGAGACCCGCGCGGACGTCGTCACCGATGAGGATGTTGTCGGAGCCGGTGGTGACGGAGGTGCCAGCGACGTTTTGATAACCAATAATCGTATTCAAAGATCCCGTCGTCAGGTCGAGGCCTGCTTGGAAACCGAGTGCTATGTTGCTCGCTCCTGTCGTGTTGACTGAAAGAGCACTTCTACCAAAAGCAGTGTTGTTGCCACCAGTCGTGTCTGCGGCGAGAGCGGAGTAGCCGAATGCAGAGTTGTCATTGGCCGTAGTGTTCTGAAGTGCCTGATATCCAAGCGCCGAATTGCGCCCCCCCGTACTGTTTGAGACGAGAACTTGGTTGCCGACGCCAGTGTTGCCGGAGCCTGTGGTATTCCCAAAGAGCGCCTGAAAGCCGATCGCATTGTTCTGTCCGCCGGTCGTATTTGAAATGAGCGCGTTGTTGCCCATGGCATTGTTTTGACTACCGGTAGTGTTCAACTGAAGCGCACCTTTCCCGAACGCAGAGTTTTGCGCTCCTGATGTATTCGCTGCAAGAGAGCTGGCTCCGGCCGCAGTATTGCTTACACCCGACGTGTTTAAAGCGAGCGAACTATTGCCGAGGGCAGTGTTGCTGGTGCCTGTATCGTTTAGGTTCAATGACTGATACCCAAGAGCGGTGTTGGATGTCCCCGTCGTCAAATTCTGCAGCGCGCCGTAGCCGACAGCCGTGGTGTTGGAGTAGGTGGAGAGGCCGGATTGACCGTAACCTGCTTGGTAGCCGAGCAACGTATTGTTGCTACCAGTGGTATTGTAATACCCAGCACTGTCGCCAAGTGCAGAGTTAAAAGAACCAGTGGTTACTGCCTGCAATGACTGAATTCCGACAGCAGAGTTGCTACTACCGGTAGTGTTTGCAAAAAGTGCGTTGTAACCATTAGCTAAATTACGACTACCGGTTGTATTGGAAAACAGAGTCTGTCTGCCAAATCCAGAGTTTGTTGCTCCTGTGGTGTTGGAGTAAAGAGAGGATTCGCCATTTGCAGTATTACCAGTCCCCGTCGTGTTTGAGAAGAGAGACCAGTTGCCAGCACCAGTATTGCTTGCGCCGGTCGTGTTGGAAAACAATGAATGAAAACCAAGGCCCGTGTTAAAACTTGCCGTTGTGTTTGACAACAGTGCTTGCGTACCAAGCGCAGTGTTTTGTTGGCCGGTGGTGTTAGAATTTAGCGAATTGTAGCCAAGCGCTGAGTTGTTGGCCCCCGTCGTCAAATTCTTCAGCGCCCCGTAGCCGACAGCGGTGGTGTTGGAGTAGGTGGAGAGGCCGGATTGGCCGTAGCCGGCTTGGTAACCGAGGAGGGTGTTGCTGCCACCGGTAGTATTGAAATTACCAGATAATGCGCCGAATGCTGAATTCGTAGCGCCAGTCGTATTGGAGAATAGAGAGCTGAATCCAAATGAAGCGTTACTAGCTCCAGTCGTATTTGAGAGAAGGGAGTTGACACCATTTGCTGTATTTGAGCCTGCAGTGGTGTTAGCTGAAAGTGCCCCATACCCTGTCGCGGTGTTATTTGTGCCAGTTGTGTTTGAGCCGAGTACTGTTCCTCCCCCAATTGCAGTGTTTGATGTTCCTGTCGTGTTTGCAAGGAGTGAGCCTACGCCAAGAGCGGTGTTGTCAGTTCCGGTAGTATTGGCAGTGAGTGATTGACGCCCAACTGCTGTATTATTTCCACCCGCTGTGTTTGCCACAAGTGCAACAGATCCGACTGCAGTATTATTTGCCCCAGTCGTGTTAGCTTCCAAAGATCTGTAACCGAAAGCGCTGTTGTTGCTCGCGGTTGTATTACTAAGCAGTGAATTCATACCCAAAGCAACGTTAAAATTTCCGGTGGTGTTAGCAGCAAGAGAGGTGTAACCGACAGCAGTGTTTTGTATACCTGTTGTATTCGCACTCATCGAAGTGTATCCAAGTGCGGTGTTAAACCCTCCCGTCGTCAAATTCTGCAGCGCGCCGTAGCCGACTGCGGTGGTGTTGGAGAAGGTGGAGAGACCGGATTGGCCAGTACCTGCAAGAGAGCCGAGAAGGGTGTTGTTACCGCCAGTGGCGTTAAAGTAACCCGCAGAGGAACCAACACCAACGTTGTTGGAACCAGTAGTGTTGGACAGTAACGCCGATTGACCATTTGCTACGTTTAGACTCCCAGTGGTATTGCTCTGCAATGACTGCGCACCATAACAAGAATTACTTCCACCTGTTGTGTTTCCTAAGAGAGAAAAATAACCAGTGGCTGTATTGTAAGCACCAGAAGTATTTCCTTGCATAGAGGAATTACCAATTGCTATGTTTTGTGCACCAGTAGTGTTTACATTCAAAGCTTGATACCCGAGAGCCGTATTATTGGCTCCCGTCGTCAAATTCTGCAGCGCCCCGTAGCCAACAGAGGTAGTGTTGGAAAAGGTAGAGAGACCGGATTGGCCAGTACCTGCAAGAGAGCCGAGCAAAACATTACTCCCTCCAGTTGTATTAAATCGACCCGCATCGCGACCATAGGCGGCATTGTCTCCACCGGTAGTATTCGAATTCATCGAGCGGAAGCCGATCGCCGTGTTGTTTGTTGCGTTTGAAGAAGCGAGTGCAGTGTGGCCGATCGCAATATTATCGCTCCCTGTCGTGTTCAAAGTTAATGATTGAAATCCAAAGGCGTTAT
>JANLPY010000659.1:0-9325 GCA_031367505.1 Hyphomicrobiaceae bacterium
GAGCGAGGAGCAAGAGGCACTTGCCTCGTACGGAGGCGCATACAGGGCGTACATGAGCCAGGTACCGGCATTCATTCCACATTGGCGATCGATGTTGAAGACGCTGCCGACCGAATAGCACGTCCATGCCACGTCGGGCCCGCGCCCGGGTCCCAGTTACTCAGGGAATAGGGTAGGCTCGACGTCTGTAGCTCAGGGAAACCATTGCGGAGCTTGTGAAATGAAGACGCCCGGCCCTCCATTCTTTAGACTTGCCTTGAAAGTCTTCTGGCTTCTGGTCGTTCCGATCGCTTTGGCGACCCCGGCGGGCGCCGGCGTCGTCGATGGCGTCAGGACGGTTGACGGTCTCACCGTCTATCTCGGCGTGGTACCCGCAGCGGTGACGCGTGCGCACCCGCCTGACCACGCGGAAAGGACCATGCATGGCGGAATTGCCAGGCCCGGAATGCACGACGTCCACCTTCTCGTTGCCGTGTTCAATAAGACGACCGGTGAGCGGCTCAAAAATGTGATGGTGACGGCAAGGATCCACGGCACCAATCTCAACCGCTGGACGGTTCCGCTCACCCCGATGACGGTCAACGGGGCCTTGACCTATGGTGGCTATACTTCGCTTGGGGTCGAGCAGAACGTCATGATTTCGGTCGATATCAAGCGACCCGGCCGGACGCCGCGGACCAGTACCGTGACGGCGCAATTCGAATATGCTCACGATTGAGCCTTCTGGTCGATTGTGTCGCAGGCGCAGCAGTCACGATCGTCGTCACCGAAACGGCCAAGTGGGTGATGCAACTGGCCTGAAAATCATTAGCTCGTCGATGCTGGGTAAAATTACGTATGGCGGTCCAGGGCGATTGGAGGGAGTGTTCCTTGTCATCTGAACAGGAGATCTGGCATGGCCACGCTCGCAAACGAGACGAATATCGCACCCAGCAAAGTTGATGTTGTGCGGTTCGCGCTCACAGGGGCTCTTTCAACCACGATATTCTTCATCCTTTGCTGGGTTGGCGCATTCCTGCCGTTCGGGCCTGCGACGCACATGTATCTGCAACTGTTCACAAGCGCGGATGTCAACTCCGGCTTGGCACTCTGGCAGGGCTTGTGCTGGTCGCTGGCTTTCGGGCTGATCGCAGGCGCGCTCATTGCCCTCTCTTATAAGCTGGTGGCGGCGGTTGATGGGCGCTGACAGCTCAAGCCAACCTTGCTGCTGTGCGAAGCGGAAGGCCTCGGCGATTGCAGACAAGGCAGGACAAGAGTCCTTTCCGGCAAGCGATCCGCCGAATTGGACGCTGGGCGAGCCGGAGGGCGGTTGCTGCCAGTCCAAGGGCGGTCGCTCAAATGGGCCGCAAGCTGGCGAACCGCGCGGGAATCGGGCCGATCAAACCGGGCGAACTGTCCGACAGGCCTTGAGGGTCAGCGCGGGACCACCGCTTATTCCAGGCAGCTCGGGCAGGTCTGCAAACTCATCGACCCTCGCATAGTCGCAGCCTCAATCGGTTCCGGACCCCCATTCTATATGTTCCTGTTGCCCAACGGGGCTTTCAGAGGAGGCCGGGCGGCCAAGGCCTGTGCTTACCGCCAGATGCGTAGCATTGCGTATTCTGCAATACGCCGGCTTCGACCAAGATTTCGGTATGAACTGGAAGACCATCCGCCTGGAGCTAGCAGGGACACGCGAATTTCCTTCGGGCTCCGCGGGCCGGGCGATTCTGCTTCGGCTCCCCCTTCACGACAATGGCTCGATCGACGACGCGGAGGTCGCGCTCCATCCATCGCGGGCAACGGTGCGGCGATTCTGGGCATCCGAGCCCGACTCATCGGGCCGGATCGTCCGTTGCCCATCGGGGTGGGAGTGCCGATGCGGCCAGCGGGGCCATGAGACAATGGCATTCCGGCTGACCTCACAGCCCCTTAGGATTGGTGAGCAGATTGTCATGACGGACCCCTGCGGCTGCGAATTGCCATTCCGCGTCGCGAGCATGACGAAGCTGAGCTGACCACGCGCTGTAGAGAGTAGCGTTCTCGCTGTGGGCTGATAGAACTGCCGCTATGGTTCGTTCCGACAACTCCACTCCATCTAGAACAGACGGCGAAGCGCATTTGCGCTCGATCCTCGCGACCGTGCCGGATGCGATGATCGTCATCGATGAGCAGGGCACGATATTGTCGTTCAGCGCGGCCGCTGAGAAGATGTTCGGCTTCAAGGAAGCCGAGGTGGTGGACGAGAATATATCCATGCTGATGCCCTCACCCGATCGTGAACGTCACGACGGTTATCTTGCAAATTATCGTAAGACGGGTGAGCGCAAGATCATCGGCATTGGACGAGTCCACCGCTCGCCATCGCGATGGCTTCACGTTTCCGATCGAGCTTTCGATTGGCGAAGCGCTGCTCGGCGACAAACGCATTTTCACCGGCTTCATCCACGATATCACGCAGCGCCAGCAGACAGAGCTGCGGTTGCAGGATCTGCAGTCGGAGCTGGCTCACATAGGCCGCGTCAACGAAATGAGCACGCTTGCGTCCTCCCTGGCGCACGAGCTCAATCAGCCGCTCACCGCCGTCGCCAGCTATTGCGAGACTGCGCGGGACCTGCTGGCTTCGCCTCCTGACCCAGACACGCTAGTCATGCTCCGCGAGGCGCTGGACGATGCCGCCCAACAGGCAATCCGCGCCGGCCAGATCGTCCGACGCCTGCGCGATTTCGTCAGCAACGGCGAGACGGATCGCAAGGTTGAGAGTCTGCCCCGTTTGATGACCGAGGCGAACGCGCTCGCGCTCATTGGTTCGCGCGAACATGGAATTGACGTGCAGTTGCACTTCAATCCGAAAGCGGAACAGGTCTTTGTCGATCGAATCCAGATCCAGCAGGTGCTCGTCAACCTCATCCGCAACGCCATTGACGCGATGATCGAAGGCCCGGTCCGGAGCTTATCGATCCGGACCGATCTCGAGCCCGGGCAATTCGTGCGCATAAGCATAGAAGACAGCGGCTCGGGCATCAGCGAAGCTGTGGCGGCGCAGTTGTTCCAGCCGTTCGTCACGTCCAAGAGAAGTGGCATGGGAATCGGACTCTCAATCTGCCGCACGATCGTCGAGGCCCATGGCGGGCGGATCTGGTTTGAGCCAGCGCCGGATTCAGGCACGATCTTTCACTTCACTCTACCTGCCGGGGCTTGAGAAAGATGGAAACGGACCTGCCGCTCGTGCACCTGGTCGACGACGACGGAGCAGTACGCCGGTCCGTCGGGTTCATGCTGAAGACGTCAGGATACCAGGTCAGAAGCTATGAATCAGGCGTCGAGCTGCTCAGAAGCCCTGGAGAGCTGGGGCAGGGCTGCATCCTGCTCGACATTCGCATGCCGGGCATGGACGGCCTCGAGGTTCAGGAGGCGCTCAAGAACAAGGGCGTGACCTTGCCGATCATCATCATGACCGGACATGGTGACGTGACATTGGCGGTGAAGGCGATGAAGGCGGGCGCAATCGACTTCATCGAGAAGCCATTCGAAAAAGCGGCCCTCCTGGGCGCGATCGAGCAGGGCATTAAGCGGCTGCGAGACGTTGAAGCAGGGCGCGACCTCGCCAAGGAAGCCACCGTCCGACTCCAGGCGCTGACGCCGCGCGAACGCGACGTGATCGACGGACTCGCCAAGGGCCTGCCGAACAAGACGATTGCCTATGACCTTGGAATCAGCCCACGCACCGTCGAAATCCATCGTGCGAACCTGATGGTGAAATTGGGTGTCCGCAATCTTTCAGAAGCGCTTCGGATCGCATTTGCCGCCGAGGCTCAATGAGCTGCGGCAAGAAAAGCCGGAAGGCGTCGGGCGCATTTGCGTCCGAGCGCAGCTGTCGCCGCCATGCCAGGGGCGAGCTACGTGACTTCACCTATTTGCGAGGGGAGCCGGTCTGGCCACTATGCGATCAAGGTCTTCCGGAAGCTCTGCTCCCCCACCCCCTTCCGGAAGACCTTCTCCTATGATCTGCCGCCCCTAACCGCTGACGCTGAAGGTTGAGCAAAAGGCACAAACAAAGGTGAAGCCATGCTGATCCAGTTGGCGTTCGCCAGCTTCATGGTCATGATAACGGTGCTGATCCATTTGGTCGGTTTGGTAATCATCATCCGGATAATCCGATCCCAGCCGCCACTCTTTCACAGGTTGCATTTCTCGCCGCTAACCGTTCTGCTCGGGGCGACGGTCGGCGTTTTTGCCATTCATTCCATTGATATATGGCTCTATGTCGCGCTCTATCTGGCGCCCGGCGCGCTCGGTCACTTCGAAGAGGCTCTATACTTTTCGACCGTCACCTATGCGTTGATCGGTTATGGCGATGTGCTGATGCCTCACGCATGGCGGGTGCTCGGCGCCATCGAGGGAGCAACTGGCATTATCATGCTTGGATGGTCGACCGCTTTCCTGGTGTCGCTGCTCTCGCAGCTGAAGCTCTTCGGACACGATTGGCTGACGCCTACGCCTTGAGACCTCTCGGTCGGAACCCCTGCGCCTTCCAGCGCTGCTTCCCTAACCAATCGGTCTCATCTTTCCGCATAGCTGTTGTTGTGCTTTCCCGGTTTCGACCGTCTGTTACGCGATGGGCGCCAACTGATTGAGACGAGCTTTTGGTGCGCGGCAGCCTGTACGGGCTATTCCTTATCCCTCAGCGCCATTTTCTGACGATAATGCACCTCGGAAACTACCCAGGATCGCAGTTCATGAGCGCTAAGCTTAATTATGGCATTCCCGATATCGAACTGCCGTTGCCCGAGGGCGCCACAGTCAATCCGTCCGATTTCGCTGGTCATGAGCTGGTAGTACTGTTTTGCCCATTGGACCGCGTCGCGGCTGCACAGGAGCTGGCGGACTATAGTCGCCATGCGGATCAGTTTTCATACAATGACGCCTGGATGATTGCCGTTTGTGACGACATCAAAACCCTTCCTGCCAGCCGCGTGACCCTCGCCGATGATCCGGATCTTAGGGCCTGGAAGGCATTCGGTGAGAGCCTCGATCCGCCGGAGCAGCTTCCCAGGAAAGAGGGTGCGGTATTTCTGTTTGGCCGCGGGGGTTGCCTGACGCGCGCCTGGCGGGGAAAGGGACATGGCAACGAGGTCGTCAGTGAGCTGGGCAGGCGCAGGTGACCGGACAGAAAGACGGCTCCGTCGGCACGCAGGACAAAGTGCATGCGCCTTCTGGGGGTCCGCGTTCTGGAGGAGACGCTCTCATGGAAGAGAAGGCAATCAGGATCCTCGCTTCACACAGAATCATGGCAATCTCGACCGTGCGTCCGGACGGTTGGCCGCAGAACGACGATCGTCGGTTACGCCAATGACGGCCTGGTCATCTATTTCCTCATTCTGCGGACGAGCCAGAAGTTCGCCAATATCCAGCATGACGACCGAGTTTCGGTTGCGATCGGTGAAGAGCCGCGAGACCTTCGAGAGGCAAAAGCGGTGTTTGCCGGAGCGCAAGCGTCCGAGGTGACTGATCCGAAGCAGCGGGACCATGCGTGGCGGTTGCTCGTGAAGCGGCACCCAAATCTTTCCGACTTTCTACTTCCGGCGAGCTCTGAAGCAGCCATGATGCGTGCTGTCTGCAGGTATGTCTCGATCGTCGATTACAGCAAGGGGCTTGGGCACAGCGACGGGTTCACGATCGAGGATGTCTGAACAAAATGCTGTGCGGAGCTAAGCTCCGCACAGTTTGGCGGCTCTTGGAACTGCTATGTTTGTTCATTCTCCGCGGTTGCGGCGGCCGACGGATATCGCGAGCTTCTTCGATGGACCCCGATAGCGCGCTGCGTCGCCACGCGCGTGCCGCCGCGTGTGGGAGATTTGAGCCGCCGATTTGCCGACAAGCAGCGCTAGATTCTCGCGAGTGAGCGACTGAGATCCTGACGAAGCGCCCTTTGCCGACAAATTAGCGTCGGCGGCGATCGGAGCGTGTTGGTTCCAGGGCCGGTGACACCCGAAGCCACAACAATTCTGGCGCGAATGCAATTTTCGTCGCTGCTCCATTTTCGCGAGCAGCGTTCGAAGGAGAATGACCGATGCCCAATACACGAAAACTCGATGATCGCCCTTCCGTAACGATCCGCTCGGATCGCCGGCGTGGCGGCGGATTGGAGTCCGAGAGCGACATCTTCGTCACTGCTCCCGGAAAGGACACAGGCGTGACCGTGCACGGCGAAGGACGGACGATGTCCTCCGCTGAGGCTCGTGCCTATGCGGAAGCCCGAATATGGAACCTGGCCCATAGCTGCTCCCGCCACTCGTGGTGATCGATCGTATCACCACAGCGCGGGACTAAACACCCTAGGATCGGTAAGGTCGATGTCTTGCCAAGCGCAAAGACGGCTTTATCGCGGCCTGCTTCACAAGCTCTGCGCAGATCAGGTAAACGGCCACCAGCAGGGCTACGCCCGCGGTCATGGCTATTGGCGGTGCTTGGAACCCTAACCACTGGGCGATCGGAGTGAATGGCAGGATCATAGCGCCGAGCAACGCTCCTAGCGACGATGCCGTAAGGATTGGGTGCGGCAAGTCTTTCCACGGCCGGTCATTGGTTCTTATAATGAAAATCACCAGAATTTGGGTCGCCATCGACTCTAGAAACCAGACCGTTCGAAAGGTCGACGGCGACGCGTTAAACAGGAAAAGGAGCCCTCCGAATGTCAGAAGATCAAACACCGATGACAAGGGCCCCATGATGGCGGCGAACCGGATCAGCGCGCGCATGTCCCATATCTGGGGATGCGCTACGGCTTCAGGACGCACGGTGTCGAACGGAATACCCATCTCTGAGACATCATAGAGAAGATTATTGAGCAGAATCTGGGTCGGCAGCAGTGGCAGGAAGGGCAGGAACAGCGAGGCTATCGCCATTGACAGCATATTGCCGAAATTCGAGCTGGCACCCATCCGCACATATTTGAGGATGTTGGCAAATGTGCGCCGGCCTTCCTCGACACCATCGGCCACTACTTGCAGATCGGAATCAAGCAGGATCATGTCCGCTGCGGCTTGAGCCACGCCCGTGGCGCCCGCGACCGAAAGGCCAATATGGGCCGCTTTGAGCGCCGGCGCGTCGTTGATTCCGTCGCCTAGGTAACCAACAACCGCGCCTCCGGCCTGCAGCGCTTTTATGAGACGCGACTTCTGATCGGGTGCCAATCGGCCATAGGCATCCACCGACTGAACTTGGACAGCCAGTGCATTGTCGGTCAGCTTCATGATGTCAGCCCCCGAAAGGACGCGCTCTGCATTCAAACCGACCAATCCGGCCAGGCGCTTCACCACGATCGGATCATCCCCCGAAAGGATCTTCAGCTGGACTCCGGCGGCCGCCAGTCTTGCGATAGCCGCCCCGGCAGTCGCCTTCGGAGGGTCAGCGAAAGCACAGAAGCCTTCGAAAATAAGGTCGGTTTCGTCGGGAGGCGCGACCTCATGTGATTCACCCGCCCAAGCGCGCGTGGCTATCGCCACGGCGCGGAACCCCTCTTCTGCCAGAACGCGCACACGGTCCAGGGCAGCAGCGCGCTCTTCGTCGCCCATCGGCTGAGTTTGGCTGCCCGCGCGGCTAAAGGCACACAGCGCCAGCACCGCTTCGGGCGCGCCTTTCACGATCAAAAGTTTACCTTCGGCGCCGATCGCCAACACCGATCCCAACCTTCGATCGAAATCGAACGCGTGGCGCGAGGCGAGAGTCCATCCTTTGACGGCGTCTGGGGTGTGGGCGACCAATGCGGCATCCAAGGCACCGCGGTCGCCGCCAAGGATCGCCGCGATGGCGCCCAGCGTGGAGGGTCGACTATCCTCCGCACCTGACGCCCCCAGACTTCGCGCAAGCGTGATTTCGGCGGAAGTTAGGGTGCCGGTCTTGTCAGTGCAAAGTACCGTCATCGCGCCAAGATCGTGGATCGATGCGAGGCGTTTAACGATGACCTTGCGCTTGGCCATCCGCATCGCTCCTCGCGAGAGCGTAACGGTCGTAATCATTGGCAGCAGTTCGGGCGTTAGCCCCACCGCCAGCGCCACTGCAAACATAAGCGATTGCAGCACTGGGCGACCGAGCAGAACGTGGGTAGTGAGCACCAACACCACTAACACCATGGTCGATCTTGCGGTCAGTAGCCCGAAGGCTCGGAGATCGCGCTGAAACGGCGATGTCTCATCGCTCACTGCGAGCGCGGCCGCGGCCGCGCCGAACAGCGTCGCCCGTCCCGTGCCGACAACGAGAGCGACCGCTTCTCCCGTTTGGGCGACCGCCCCACGGAATAGCGCGTTTGAGGCATCTGCGGCCGTCAGGCCGCTAACCATCCCGGGCCGCTTTTCGACAGGATAGGGTTCGCCTGTCAGGGCTGCTTCGTTGGCGGTGAACGCGGAGCCTTCGAGCAGCAAGCCGTCGGCAGGGATGATGTCCCCCGCCCGAACACGCATCACGTCACCAGGCACCACCGTGTCGATTGCGACCTGAATATACGCATTGTCGCGTTTCACTTCGGCCTTGAGCGCAACGGACAGCCGTAGCTCCTCCGCCGCTCGCGTGGCTTGACCTTCCTGGATCGTGTCCAGGCCGATGGACATAATTAGTATTGCTACGATAATCGAACCGGCCACCCCATCTCCGGTGGCTACCGATACAATTCCGGCGGTTAGGAGAATGAGCGACAGCGGCTCGAGCAAGCGGCGAAAGACCGCTCTTAGTACACTTGAATGCTTGGGAGTGGCGTCACTGTTAAGGCCGAATTGTCCGAGGCGCTTTGTTGCCTCCTCTGACGTAATACCACCCGGGCTGCTCTGAAGTGGGACAAACAGGGCGTCTGGTGACAGCGTCCAAAACGGTTCGTCCGCGAGGAAAGAGGATAGGAGCTTGTCCTCCGCTGTTCTGCGTGTACGGACGGTCGTCCATGGGGCAGCGGCAATGCGGCCCTCCCCGCCTATCATTCAAACGCTCCATCGACGTCGGAATGTTTGGTTGTCCACGCGTTCACGTCGCGCTCGCCCTGCCGAAAAACACCGGAGAGGTCGCAAGAAGGTCTTATATCACTCAGCATCCGCCAAAACAGCTCCTTAAGCCACCGGCTTTAAGTAGATTCCGAGCCTAAATTTTTATGCTCGGTCCACGGATAGTTAGCTGCGACTGGTCAGATGTTCCGCAAGCGGGCACGAACCTATCCGATGGAGTTGCCAGACAAAAGCAAAAGCGACTCTGTCGAGGGCATTGAGCGAGCGCAGCGCCCCGCGAGCTTTGCTGCTGACTAGAGGGTGCGCAAGCAGGCTACCGCGCTCGACCCTAGGTGTTTAGTCCCGCGCTGTGGTGA
>JANLPY010000660.1:0-4382 GCA_031367505.1 Hyphomicrobiaceae bacterium
CGCCAGCTCGCCTCCCCCCTCAGTCGCTTCGCGAGTGGCGCGAGCGAGTCCCCTGCCGGCTTGTCCGTACAGTAGATAAAAGTGCGCGGTAGCACTGTCCGCTTCGTCCGTGAGCCGCACCGCCTGCTTGAAGGTTTTCAGAGGATGCGACCCTATCCTGGGACGCATCCAGCTAACATCGGCCTCATCGGTGATGCCCCATCGTTCCAGTGGAGGCGGGGGCACGCGCCAACCCTCACCCTCCGAGCGGGCCCGAGCCTCCAAATTGGAATAGAACGTCGGGTCGGCGAGATCCGCCAACGCTTGGCTATCCTTCGGGACGAAGGCGTCAAGATAGATGAGATGGGCCAATCGGTCTGCCGTACGTTCGGCGACCGCGGTCATAACCATCCCACCATAGCTATGGCTGACCAGCACCACGCCACGTAAGTCTTCGCATTCCAGCATGCCAACTATGTCTTAGACATGGGTATCCAAGGTGACCTCCGGGCCGAGAAGATGAGCGCGGTCGCCAAGACCGGTCAAGGTTGGCGTATACACCTCATGCCCAGCAGCGCGCAGGAGCGGTGCCACTTTCTTCCAACACCACCCTCCGTGCCAGCCGCCGTGGATTAGCACAATCGTGGCCATATTGTTGCCTCGTGGTTGGCGAGCCTGATTTGTCTTGCGCGACTCCGCGGTCTGTTTACTACCCTGCACCGCTGATCACGGTGGAAGCGTGCACAGCGGCCGTACGGACCTCGCGCGCGCAGTGACATGCCTTCTCCTTGTGAAGGCCGGCTACCGTGTCTTCGCCCGCAGCGGACTCTTTGGTTCACGTCGGCGCAGCCAGTGATTGTCCGAGCTTGCGCAGGTGCGCGGCGCCGTCGCCCGACCAGGCACTGCCGTGCATGCAGGCCAGCAACGCGGGGCGCAGCTGTGCCAATTTGTCGATCAGTGTCGGCGCGTGCAGACCGTGCGAGAAATAATCCATCTGCCTGCGGAAGACCTCGCTCGACTCCACGATGTCGTCTTGCACGAGCGCCCGTTCGCCGGTGCCGGGCTGGGTGAACAGATCGCCGCAGAACAGTGTCCGGGACGACTCGTCGAACAGATAGCCGCACTCCCACCCGTGCGGCAGATGCGGCGCGGACTGCCACACCAGCTTGTGGCGCCCGGTGTCGAGCGGCTGCCCGTCGGCCAGGCCGATCGGCTCGACGTCAACTAGGTCGCGGATCGACACCATCGCCGCGATGTCGCTGCACACGGGCCGCGCGTTCGGCGCGGCGGCCAGGAACTCGGGAAGCGCGCCGCACTCGTCGGCCTCGACGTGCGAGAAGGCGATGTATCGCAGCTGTTCGATCGGCAGCACCTTTTCGATCTGCGCGCGCACCAGTGGAAACAGCTTTCGCGGACCGGTGTGGAACAACAGGGGCTGCTCGTCAATCAGCAGGTATTGGTTGAAGGAGAAGCCGCCCGGAATGAACTCCGGTGGCATGGCCACGCTGATGCGGTGGATATCGCGTGCGATCTCGGTAATCGAGGCTGTTGGCATATTCATAGTCGTCTCCTCGGACCGGGTGGGACGGCTGTCGCTGACGCGGGTCCGAGCGCAGAAAGCAGCAAGAGGACGAGGAGCTCGCGCGCGCGCTTGTGCGGCAGTTCGTGCTGCCGCACAAGCCGCTGCCAGAGATCGAACGACAGAAGCGATTCCCACGCTGCGGCGTACGCTGCCTGGGGTCCCTTGCGGTGACGCGAGAGCAACTGCACGAGCAGCATCGTCAATCGCTCGCGGTTGGCGATCCGGAACTCCGCGATAAATGGGATGGCCCGCTCTGCGCGCCAAGACATCCACGGCTCAAAATACGTGTGCAGCTTATCCATTGACACCACCAGTGTTGCGGCGGCTGCGCGCAGATCGGGCGCAGCCAGAATCGCCTCCACCGGCAGTGGCGGCGCACCAGCGGCGACATGTCCCGTGCAGGCACTCATCAGCGCGGCCTGCGTCGGGAAGTAGCTGTGCACGGTGGGCAGCGAGACACCCGCCCGCTGGGCAATGTCGGCATAGCTCGTGGCCACCGGCCCCTTCTCCGCGTGCAGCTCGGCGGTCGCCGCGGCGACGCGCTGCTGGCGCTCCGACACCTGTGTGAGTCGTTTCGACGGGATGTACTTGCGTGTCACCATGTCGCTTCTTGCATCGGTGCCCATATATTGATTTAATTTTATATAAAGGCAAATTATTAATTTAATTTCATATAAATGCAAGTGATAAATTCAGCACTTCACTCTGGAATGCAAGCCACACACATCCCGTCCGTTCGATCGGCAAGTTCCAGAGGCCGCAGGGAGTGATCCGCTGGGTCGACCGTGTAATGCGCTGAGCCATCACCCGGCAGACGCCACAGGAGTTGCTCCTTGGGGGATGAACTTCTCGTCGCAGGAATCGCAAATCGCTGGCTATCTTCGCTCTTCGGATGCGCCGAAAGCAGCCGGTCGTGAAGGACCGGTCAGGGCCGAACTGAGACATCCATGCTTTGTTCAGGCGGGCACGAATACTGCTGAACTGACGTTAAAGCATTTGGCCAACCTACTCGCTAGAGTTGCGCTGATTTTTCTCTTACCCGCAAGGATAGCGGAAAGATTGCTCTGCGCTACGACATCCGCAAGATCCTCCTGCTTCAGTCCCCTCATCTCTATCAAGTTGCGCAACACTTCTCTGGGTTCGGATGCTTCGATTGAGAAGTGATCGCCATCGTAGTCCTCGACCAGCTCTCCCACGAGATCGAGCAAACTCGACAAAGGACGATCTTCGTTATCGCCGATCACATCGAAAAACCCATTCATCAGCGCGACGATGCGATCGTATTCCTCTTCGCTGCGAATCGGGCGCAGATGCGCGATCCGATCGAAAGCAACCCAGGTCTTCTGGAGAGTCTTGACATCGAATGCTTCAGTAGTCGCTCTCACGATTACACCTTGCCTTTTCTATACAACTTGCACCACTTATCGTATTCGCGATGCGTCATAACCCATTGCACGAAAATTTTACCGCCCCGGTACCGGACAACAGCAACGACCCGATAATTGTTGCCACCAACATCAAAGATTGGATAGTAATCGGGGACAGGCCACGAATATTCTTAAAAATCACAGGTTGCTCACGATTATGTGGTTTCTTTACGTCACGCGAAGCACCAGCCGCCTGCCGCAGGCTTTGACATAACTCCGCAAGGTTGCAATCGATGGAGAGTGTTTTCCCGGTTGCCAATGAACGCTCCAGGCGCGCCACGGCCGGCGCATGTGTTCCCATTCGCGGCGACTTGCGCCTGGGTAAGGCCGACACCCTGCCGGGCTTTAAGCAAGGCATCGAGCAAATTACCTTCTTCGCGTTCAATGCGTTCAACTTCCGCCTTCACGCCGGGACGGCGCAGCAGCTTTTTGACCAGCTGATCATGTGTTTGCACGTTTAATCTCCTTCATTCAAGTTTTGCGACGTCTTGCTCGCAAACTTACAAACCCTAGCATTGGCGCGGCTTTCCGAGCAAAATGCCCCAAAATGCCCGCCGAATGGCGTTCTACGTGTAACGCTCAACGAAGGGCTGGATTCCAGCTGTCGATGGAGACCCCATTCGGGGCGCTGGAATGACGAAATTTAGGGGTGTCGAGAAGTTCCCAACTTTCCCTACATCGCATCCAGGTACTGCGCCTCAAACTCCGCCGGCGGCAGCGGCTTGGAGAAGAAGAAACCCTGGTATTCATCGCAGTCCAGATCGCGCAGCACGCGGTACTGGTCTTCGTTTTCGACCCCTTCGGCGACCACGTTCAGTTTCAGGCTATGAGTCATGGCGATGATGGCGCGGATGATGGCTTCGTCGTTCGGGTCGGTGCCGATATCGCGGACGAATGAGGAATCAACCTTGATCGAATCGACCGGCAGTTGCTTCAGGTAGGAGAGCGAGGAATAGCCGGTGCCGAAGTCGTCGATGGCGAGGCCGATGCCGAGGTCGCCGAGTTTTTTCAGCAGGGCGGCGGTCTCGTCGACATTTTTGAGCAGCATGCTTTCGGTGAGCTCCAGCTCGACGGTGCGGGTATCGAGATTGGCGGCGACGGCACATTGCTCGATGGCACGGGTGAAGCGTTCACCATCGAAAATCTGCCCGGGTGATACGTTTACCGCGAGCTGCAAATCGCGATTGCCTTTTTTCTGCCAAGCGGCAATCTGGTTGAAAGCGGTTTCGATCACCCATTCGCCGATCGGCACAATCAGGCCGGAGTCTTCGGCGACACTGATAAATTTTTCCGGCAGCAGCAGCCCATGGCGCGGATGCTGCCAGCGGATCAGCGCCTCGACGCCGGTAACGCGGCCGGTGGCGAACGATACGCGCGGTTGGTAGTGCAACTCA
>JANLPY010000178.1:0-2044 GCA_031367505.1 Hyphomicrobiaceae bacterium
CACGATCGTGGGTCACGACGAACACCGCGCCGGGAAAGTCGGCCACCATGTTTTCCAGCCAGACGATCGATTCGACGTCGAGATGGTTGGTCGGCTCGTCGAGCACCAGCAACTGCGGATCGCCCGCCAGCGCACGCGCCAGGGCCACACGCTTGCGCATGCCTCCCGACAGCGTATCGATGCGGGCATCCTGTGCCAGGCCGAGACGCGACAACACGGATTCGACCCGGTGCTCGATCTGCCAGCCGTTGTGCCGTTCGAGCAATTCCTGCGCGGCCTGCATGCGCTCCATGGCGCGCTCGTCGCCGGCAGCGAGTTCCGGGGCGTGCGCAGCCGCATGGTAGTCGGCCAGTATGCGGGAGAGATCGCCGAGTCCAGCAACAGTCGCTTCGAAAACCGTATGCGCGCAATCCAGTTCGGGCTCCTGAACAACATAGCCGATGCGCAAGCCGGGCTGCCTCCATACGCGCCCGTCGTCGGGCACCGCAGTGCCGGCCAGCAGCCTGAGCAGGCTGGATTTTCCCGCGCCGTTGCGCCCTATCAGCCCGATACGGCTGCCCGGCTCAACCACGAGGTCGACGTGATCCAGCAATGGCACATGGCCGTAAGCGAGCGAAACTTTTTCGAAAGTGGCGAGAGGCATGACGCGGATGCGGTTGGAACGTGCGGCGGGATTCTACGCGGTCAGCGACCGTATCGCAGCGCCGCGCAGAGACGGGAGTCTCCTTGGACTAGTCCGATCGGCACGGACTTCCGAGGTGGAGGTAACACGGCGGCGGAATAAAGTATCGCGCACGTCCATATCCCTTTAAGGCCCACGGAATGATGCTGTTACACCACTTTCGACTGCACATCTGGCTGAAGGAAATCCAGTTCGACGCTTTGCTGCTGATCGTGGCGTTGGCCTTGTTTGCTTTGCTGGCGCGGTAAGAAGGTGAGGGCGGCATGAACCCTCAGAACCCCATGTTCGCCTGGCGCACGCGCGCGTCGGCAACCTACTGAGATGAACGTGATCCGATCTGGCTTCTGGCGTGACTTCTGGGCGCTCTTCAAGCCCTACTGGTTCTCCGAAGAAAAAAACACCGCGATTCTGCTGCTGTTCGCCATCGTCGGACTGACGTTGGGGATGGTGTTCATGAACGTTCAGATCAACCAATGGCAGAATCTGTTCTTCAACACGCTACAGGACAAGAACAAGTCGGAGTTCTACCGGCTGATTCTCCGCTTCACCTTGCTTGCCGGGGCGTGGATCGTCATGGCCGTCTATTCGCTGTACTTGACGCAGATGCTGCAGATCCGCTGGCGTCGGTGGCTGACCGACAAGTACCTGAAGGAGTGGCTCGCGGACCGGACCTACTACCCGATGCAGCTCAAAGGCAACCAGACCGACAACCCCGACCAGCGCGTGGCGGAGGACTTGAAGATCTTCGTCAACCAGACGCTCGGGCTGTCGATCGGCTTGCTCAACGCAGTGGTCACGCTGGCCTCGTTCGTCGGGGTGCTGTGGACGCTGTCGGGCCCGCTGAGCATTCCGATCAACGGCTATGAAATCGCCATTCCGGGGTACATGGTGTGGGTGGCGCTGGTGTACGCCGCGCTTGGCAACTGGCTGGCCAACAGGATTGGGAAACCACTGATCGGCCTCAACTTCGACCAGCAGCGCTTCGAGGCGGACTTCCGCTACAGCCTGGTAAGGTTTCGCGAAAACATGGAGGGCGTCGCGCTTTACCGCGGCGAGGCGGACGAGTTGCGCGGTTTCGATGGCCGCTTCAACAACATCTTCTCCAACTGGTGGGCGATCATGAAGCGTCAGAAGCAGCTCACCTGGTTCACGGCCGGCTACGGCCAAGTTGCGGTGATCTTCCCGTTCGTGGTCGCGGCGCCGCGTTTTTTTTCCGGTTCGATTCCGCTGGGAGGGTTGATGCAGACGGCGAGCGCGTTCGGTTACGTGCGCGAGTCGTTGTCCTGGTTCATCAACGTCTACACCAGCTGCTATTGTAAAGCCCTCTTGGTAGAAACCGTGCGAAAGAATGTCACCATCGAC
>JANLPY010000686.1:0-4275 GCA_031367505.1 Hyphomicrobiaceae bacterium
CCTGGCCGGCGCCAAGTTGTTGACCTATTACCCGGTGTCCATCGCCGTGCACAGCGTGGCGCTCAACGTCACGGTGCAAAGCTACAACGGCCTGCTCGACTTCGGTTTGACGGCCTGCCGCAAGGCGCTGCCCGACCTGCCTGAGTTGTCCAAACTGATGCTGGCGGCGCACCAGGAACTGCTCCAGCTCACGCCGGTTGTGGCGACCGAGAATGGGGCTGACAAAACAACCAAAGCGGCGTTGCCGGTCGCGGCAACCGTGACAAAACGTCAGCGTGCCAAGAAGCCGGTCGCGCCACTGAAGCTGGTCGCCGCTCGGGCCAATGGCGCGCGAGGCAAACGCGCAGCGCGGGCGGGTTAGGGGCCCGTACTGATTGCGGCCGTCTATTCAAACTGGGAATGCCGGCCAAACCACAGCCCCACGGCCCCGTGGGACTTCGAACACCGCGGGTGCGCTGCCGCCAGCTGGCTTCGACTACTCGAAACTCAAGTCGAAAAGCTGGTGAACTTCGCGGTCTGGGCTCGAGCGCGCCAGTCGGTGACCACATTCACGACCGCCGTTTGGCCTTTGGCGACCGCTGCGGCGGCACGTTCCAACGCGGGCCCGATGTCCTCAGGCTTCTCGACATATTCACCATGGCAGCCGAGTGCTTGCGCCATCTTGTCAAAGCGGGTGTATCCGAGATTGCGGCCCGGCTTGTTCTGCTCCGGGTCTGCCGTCCAGCCCCCATTCAGGCTGATCACCACGAGTACCGGCAAGCGGTGGCGAATCGCTGTGTCGAGTTCCATGCCGTTGAGCCCGAACGAGCCATCGCCGTGCAGCACTACGACCTTATGGTTGGGCTTGCCTGCCTTCGCGCCGAGTCCGAACGGAAGCCCGACGCCCATCGTGCCAAAGGGCCCCGAATTGAGCCGGTGGCCAGGCCGGTAGCTCGGGATCGATTGTCGCGCGTAGTTGAGAATCTCCTGTCCGTCCACGCACAGGATGGTGTCCTTGTCGATAAAGTCGCGCACCTCTTTGCACAGCCGCAGCGGATGGATCGGCATCTGGTCAGTCGAGAGAGCCCGCTCCGCTGCTGGAGCGCGATTCTTCTCGATGCCGGATAAGGTTTGCCGCCATGAAGCAAATGTCTCAACGGAAATCTTTTCCCCGGATGCCGCGGTCAGTTGCGCCAACACCGCACGGGCATCGCCGATGACGCTGATATCGACACGCTGGTTGCTTGTGGCCTCGGCCGGATCGATATCGATCCGCGCAAAGACCGCATGCTGCGCGAACCGTGGCGGCTTGCCGTGCGAAAACACATAGTTCAATCGTGTGCCAACGACAAGTACGAAATCGGCATCCTTGAAAGCGGTCGATCGGGCCTGTGCGTAAAAGAACGGGTGATCCTCAGGGATCACGCCACGCCCTTGTGGGGTGGTGTAGAAAGGGATGCCCGTCGCATCGACGAATGCGTTCAAGGCAACGGACGCCTCCGACCACAATACCCCGCTGCCAGAAAGAATGATCGGACGGGTCGCCTTGGCGAGACTATCCATGAGATGGGCGATAAGCTCACTCGATGCGGTGGGCCGCGGTCGCACCCGCCCAGACGCGAGCGGCGGCCACCAGACTTTGTCTTCGTCGACCTCCCGATACAACACGTCGCCGGGAAGGTCGAGGAAAACCGGACCCGGTTTACCCGACACGGCTTGGCGGAACGCCATGTCGACGTATTCAGGAATACGCGCCGTTTCGAGCACACGATCGGCATACTTCGTCACCGGCCGCATGATGGCGAGTTGATCTATTTCCTGAAATGCGCCGGTCTGAAACGCGGCCATCGGGCTCGCGCCGCCGAAAGCGACCACGGGCGCGCAGTCAATCAGCGCATTGGCGAGTCCGGTGGTCAGATTGATCGTGCCCGGTCCCGAAGCGCCCAGGCACACGCCGGGGCGAAAGCGAACGCGCGCGTAAGCCTGCGCCATCATCGCGGCAGCCTGTTCGTGCCGCACGTCTATGCCACGGACGCCTTCGGCCATAGCGGCGAGCAGCGCGTCGTTGATCGGTCCGCCCATGATGTAGAACATCGTGTCTACACCTTGCCGCGCGAGCGCGCGCCCGAACAGCTTATTGCCGGATATCAGAGCCATACCGTTGAGTCCATCTCTGTTACGTCATGCCTGTGTGCATCCACTGTTCGCTTGCAACGCTCCGATTGCGCGCCGACTAAATTACCTTGGCGGCGCGCAGTTCTTCGATCTCTTGTGAGCTCAGCCCGAGAAGGCCGCCATAAACCCCCTCGTTGTCCGCGCCCAAAAGAGGCGGCGATTCGACCTTTACCAGCGTGTCGGAAAGCTTGATCATGTTGCCCGGAATAGTGACTTCGCCGTGGTGCGGGTGCCGGAAAGTGACGAACGTGCCGCGCTTGCGCAAATGAGGATCTTCCGACAACTCGGTCGTATCGAACGTTGCACTTGCGGGAACGTTCGCCTCCCCTAACATCCGCATCACTTCGAGCTTGTCGTAATTGCGCGTCCAGGCCGACAGGATTGCGTCGACCTCATCTGAATGCAGTGCGCGTAACTGCGGGGTTGTGAATCGCGGGTCGTTCAACAGTTCCTCGCGCCCTATCAACTTCAACAGGCTTTGCCAATGTTTGCTGCCAGCACGTGTCGTGTACACATAGCAGTAGTCGTTCGGCCCGTCGCCTTTGCAACGATAGACTTCGCTCGGCGCGGTGCCGGCGAAAATGCTTTGGTTGGCCGTGCGGGCCGCGGGCCGGTTGAACATCGCCTGGGCTGCATAAGCGATGCGCATGAAACTGATCATGGCATCCTGCATCGACACTTCAACCACTTGCCCGCGGCCTGTGGTATGGCGCTGCTGCAAGGCCGCCAAAATGCCTATCGTGCAATGCAGCCCCGCGCCCGAATCGGCGAAATTCGGACCGGGTTTCAGAGGCCGCCCATCGGGCTCACCCGTAATCGATAACGCACCGCCTGCTGCCTGGGCAATCGGATCGAAGGCCAGGAAATTCGCGTAGGGCCCGTCCGGCGCGAAACCCTTGATACGCGCATAAATAATGCGCGGGTTGATCTTGCTCACCGTCTCGTAGTCGAAACCGAGCCTCTCTATCACACCCGGTGCAAAATTCTCTATAAAAACGTCACCGTGCTGGATCAAGCGCGACAGAAGCTTGCGGCCTTGCTCTGTCTTGAGGTCACAGGTAACGCTCTTCTTATTGGCGTTGAGCTGAATAAAGTAAAGCGAATCGACGCCGGGTTCGGTGCTCGAGTGACGCCCTTGCTCTCCCTTCTCACGCGGTTCCACCTTGATGACCTCGGCGCCGAACCAGGCCAGCAGCAGAGTGCACGAAGTGCCCGACTCGAACTGCGTCAGGTCGATAACACGAATGCCATTCAGGGCGGTATTTTTCTCTTCCGACATTCTCGATCCCAATTGGTTGATTGCGGTGTGCTGGTCGTGTTTGCGTACGTACGTTATGCGGATCTTGCCCGCATTGGACGATTGCTAAAAGACATTCAACTCGGCGGCCGAAGATGTTTCTCGAGACATGGGGCTGATGAAGTAAAGTAATAATTCAAGTCGCGAGTCTCTCTTGAAAATCGGCTGGCCGCGGCTCTGAACCAGCGCGGTTCCGGTTGAATTGGCCGAGAAGCTGCGCGTAGTCCGACACCGGCAGATAGTACAGAACGGAGAGCGCGCGGTCAGCGAACTTCCATACGCTTCCCGATGAAGTCTCCTCCCTTTCATACAGATCCGAGAATCGGGTCGCCGTAACCATCGCCTTGCCATCTCGGCAGACCTCGACGTGGGACGAAACGCGGCCGCGCGCGCGGCCCGGCGCCACAAACTCGATCGAGTGGTCGTGTGTAACGTGATTGGTCAGGCTGAGAGCCGCGTATCGCACTTCGAAATGCTCGACGATCGCGTCGCGGCCGGTAAGATTGACGCTGCCGTTGACATATCGGAAGCGCCCATCAGAGGTAAACAAGGCAGCGACTTTACCGAATTCGCGGTCGTCGACAGCGAAGACGAAGCGCGCCACAAGTTCGCGAATCGCAACCCGGTCTTCCAGTTCGGCTATGCGTTGTTCAAGTAGCGTTATGCCAGCCATCAAGACTACTCTCTAACCGATTTCCATTGCGCAGTGCTACAGGCGGCAACCATTTTCTTTAGAAGCCCGCCGGCTTGAAGGAGCCCCCCCGATAGACCACGGGCTGTACGGACCGGCTTCCCTGGTGATCGGTCGGCGTGAATGAGCGGGG
>JANLPY010000695.1:0-27549 GCA_031367505.1 Hyphomicrobiaceae bacterium
AAGGTCGATAGCGAACCGGGCAAGACGCTCAACCTCACGGCCGTGCCAGCGCCGAATGAGGCCGCCGCCGCAGAGTTCTATCCCGGCATGTACTGGTACTCGATGATCAAAGTGCCGGGCACCAGTGAGTTTCCTGGAACCGGCGACAAGGGCAACAAGATCCCAGAAGTGAACAAGGACCAGCATTACTGGCTCGATACCTTGAAGAACTCCTGCCAAAGTTGTCACGCTCTCGGATCAAAGGGCGTGCGGCGCATTCCGGAGTTGTTCACGAAACAAGCCAAGACTTCGGCTGATGCTTGGGCCTTGCGCACGCAAGCCGGCCAAGCGCAGAGCAACATGGCGCTGAGCCTTGGGCGACTTGGACCGGATAAGGCCTATTCGATCTTCGCGGATTGGACCGACCGGATCGCTGCTGGCGAACTACCGGCCACCAAACCGCAACGCCCGCAAGGCGTCGAACGCAACGTCGTGATCTCGATGTGGGATTGGTCGAGCCCCAAATATTATATGCATGACGCGGTTTCGACCGATAAGCGGACGCCGACCGTCAATGCCAACGGGCCAATCTATGGATCGCCAGAAGAGAGCACGGACAAGGTGCCGGTACTCGACCCGATCGAGCACAAGGCGACCTTCATCGAACATCCGTTCCGCGATCCAAAGACGCCATCATCGAAGGAGTTGTCGCTGGGACCATCGGCCTATTGGGGCGAGGAGGCGATTTGGGACGGCCACACCAGTATCCATAACCCGATGATGGACGAGAAGGGCCGCGTCTGGTTTACGTCGCGGATCAGGCCAGCCGCCAATCCGGCGCATTGCAAGGAAGGCGGTGACCATCCGTCGGCCAAGATCGCGCCGCAAAAGGACTCCGGCCGACAGCTCTCGTTTTATGATCCAAAGACCGCGAAATGGACGTTGATCGATACCTGCTTCACCACCCATCATTTGTATTTTGGTCACGACAAGAACAACACGCTGTGGACCAGCCAGGGCCAGCCTTGGAGCGGCGTCGTTGGCTGGCTCGATACCAAGAAGTTCGAGGAAACCGGCGATGAAGTGAAGTCGCAGGGCTGGACGCCGCTGATCATCGATACCAACGGCAACGGCAAACGTGATGCCTACGTTGGCCCGAAGGATGCGCTTGATCCGGCCAAGGACAAGCAGATCATGGCGGCATTCTATGCCGTACAGCCGAGCCCTGCCGACGATTCGATCTGGGGGCAGGCGATGGACGTCGGCTTCTCCCGCGTCGATCAGCCGGGCTATATTTTGCGGATCAATCCGGGGGCCAATCCGGCGGAAACGGCGCTCACTGAAATCTATTTGCCACCCGAGGGTACATGGGGGTCGCGTGGCATCGATTTGACCAGCGATGGTGTCGCCTGGACGGCGCTTGCCAGTGGTCACATGGCGAGCTTCGATCGTCGCAAGTGCAAAGGTCCGCTCAACGGACCCGAAGCTGCCACGGGAAAAATTTGCCCGGAAGGATGGACCGTGTTCCGGATGCCGGGGCCACAATTCAAGGGTGTGGACGAGAAGGGTAGTTCCAACCACGCCTATTACATCTGGGTCGACCGGTTCAACACGTTGGGTCTCGGAGCCGACGTGCCGATCGCGCAGACCAACGGTGGCGAGTCGCTACTCGCGATCGTCGATGGCAAGATGGTCGACATCCGCGTGCCTTATCCGCTCGGGTTCTTCACCAAGAACGTCGACGGCCGGATCGATGATCCGAATGCTGGTTGGAAGGGTAAGGGGTTGTGGACGACGCTCGGTGCGCGGACTGTGTTCCACAACGAAGGTGGCACCGAGAACCGGCCGAAGGTCTACAAGATCCAAGTCCGCCCAGATCCACTGGCACGTTGAATCTGGTACGCCGTTATTGTGGGTTCCAACTGATGAGAAATCATCAGTTGGAACATCCAACAAATCGAGCAGCGTTACTTGGACTTTGCGCCGTTGCGCTCGCGCTTGGTGATGCGAGCGACGCGCTTGACTGCGTTCTCGGCCTTGCGCTGCTTGGCTTGAATTTTTTTGCGGCGTGAGTCAGACATTGTGGCCATGAAAAGTTCCTCCGTTTCCGGCCTTGTAAAACGAAATGGCCGATATTGCAAAGCGCTCATGCAATCTTTGCGGTCATGTAGCGTCGATTAGGCGTTCGGCGCGCAGCCGATGGCGACGATCGGTCAGCAGCCACACCCCGCCGAGGCCGGCCGCCAGAATACCAAGCGCGCTGGTTCCAGAAATCACGCATAGGATCATGATCTGATACTTGGCGGCTTCGATCGGGTCGGCGCCGGCCAGGATTTGGCCGGTCATCATGCCGGGTAACGACACGACACCGGCGGCTGCCATGGCGTTAATGATTGGCATCATCGCCGTGCGTAACGCCGAGCTCAATGCATCATGCATGGCCTCGAGCCGGGTGGCCCCTAGCGCCAGTCGTGCCTCAATCGCCGTACGCTCGCGCCGCGTGGCGGTTGTGAGGGTATCGAGTACGAGACTGACGCCGGTCAGAGCGTTGCCGAGAACCATGCCCAGGATCGGTAAGAAGATGCGCGGGCTCCACCACGGATCAGTGCTGATGATCAACACCACTGCGTACAACGTGCCGGTCAGTCCGCAAAACAGCAAGGAAGCTGTCCCCAGCCCCCAATGCTGCCAGCCACCGCCGATCCGATAACGCTGCCGCGACAACGCTTCCCAACTGGCAACCACAATCATTACGAACGCGAATATTGCAGTAAGGAGAGCCGATCCCTGATTGAAAACGAATTTGAGGATGAAGCCTACCGCGCCGAGCTGTACCGCCATCCGTGCTGCCGAGATCAGCAAGGTGCGTTCGAGGCCCAGCCGGAAGCCCCAGGATAAACTGGCATTGGCGAGTAGCAGTATTGCCGCTAATCCGAGATCGAGCAGACCAAGGGGATGATAGCTCATGGCTGGCGATCCCAGCGTTCAGCGAGATTGGCGAGACGCGGATCGCTTGCAGGCGCGCCACGTGGCGGCG
The DNA here is from genome assembly GCA_031367505.1 of Hyphomicrobiaceae bacterium. Taxonomy (GTDB): domain Bacteria; phylum Pseudomonadota; class Alphaproteobacteria; order Rhizobiales; family Hyphomicrobiaceae; genus JAKFWF01. The sequence goes on from JANLPY010000695.1 coordinate 3,017, forward strand.
GGGCAGGCAGTGCCGCAGTCGAGCGCGAGGCGCCGAGCTGGAGTTGCTTGTGGGCCAGACGGCGGACTTGGTTGGCGTCATGACTGACGAGGACGACGGAACGTCCAGCCAACACCTGAAAGCGGATCAATTCTTCGACGAGTGCGGCGGCTGTCGGATCGAGCGCTCCGGTCGGCTCGTCGAGCAGGATCACGCGCGGCTCATCGGCCAACGCGCGCGCGAGACCCAGCCTCAATCGTTCACCCGTCGACAGTTGGGCGATCGGCCGATCAAGCGCTTCTGCAGCGATGCCGAGCGAGGTCGCCAGCCGAACGAAGCGCTGCAATTCCGGTTGGCGAACGACGTGTTGGCGGGCGGTGTCGGCCCACCAGCCGGGCTCGGTCGAAACGTAGCGCACTTGACGCCGCCACTCGCAGGCTGGAACTTCGGCGCGCTCGGCGCCTTCGAAAAAGACGTATCCACCGGCTGGATCGAGATCGGCAAGCGCTCGCAAAATGCGCGTTTTGCCGGAGCCTGACGGTCCCTCGATCGCCAAACATTCACCGGCCGCTACCTCAAACGAGAGCAGCGGCATGCCTTCGATCGCTAATTTTTCAACTTTGAGCACGTCGGTCGCATATCCTCGTGCAAGCGTCGCGCGGCGCGACAATCGATATCGTCTCTCATAGCAACTGCATGGCAGTCCTGCTAGCGCAGTTGCTGAGTGGGCTCGCTTGACGCGCGCGCTTTGAGTAACGTCTGCCGTCGACGAGAAAGCGAACTCCAAGAACAAGGCCCGATCCGGTGAATTCCGCTCGCACTGCACGCAAGTCTGCTGCGAGCTCCTATATATTCCTGGCGATCGCGGCGCTGTGCTGGGCTGGCAATCACATCGTCGGTCGCGCCATCGCGGGACAAGTTCCACCCGGCGGGCTGTCGTTGATGCGCTGGGTTTTGGCAGCAATGGTATTGCTGCCCTTCGCGCTATCGCACGTGCGCCGTGATTGGCCAGCACTCAAGGAAAAACCGTGGACCATGATGCTTCTGGCGATGGCCGGTGGCGGGTTGTTCGGTACGCTGCAATTCATCGCGCTGCAATATACGGTGGCGCTCAATGCCGCGGTTTTCAACTCGACCGTGCCGCCCTTCATCGTCATTGCGGCAGGACTGATTTTTCGCGACGCTGTGCGTCCGGTGCAAATCCTAGGGATTATGACGTCACTTTGCGGGGTGATCATCATCGTCGGCAAGGGCGATCCGTCGATTCTCCTCGATCTGCGGTTCAATTTCGGCGACTTGCTGCTGGTGGCGAACATGGCGTTGTTTGCCGTCTACAGCGCATGCCTGAGGCTAAAGCCGAACATCCATTGGTTGACATTCATGCTGGTGCTGTCGGTCGTGTCGGCCGTTGGCAATATTCCACTGGCGGTCTGGGAACATTTCGACGGCGAACCGCTGGCGGCGGATGTGCCGACGATCCTAGCGGTGGTTTATGCCGGCATTTTCACCAGTGTCATTGCTTATGCATGCTGGTCGCGTGGCGTGGAGGCAATCGGTGCGCCGCGAGCCGGCGTCTTCCTGCACCTGGTCCCGGTTTACGGGGCAATTCTGTCGACACTAATACTTGGCGAATCGATACGGCCCTTTCACATCATCGGGCTCGGCTTGATCTTGAGTGGCGTGTGGATGGCGACGCGCAAATGATCAGGCGGCCAGCAGGGCGACTTCGCCAGCTTTGGCTCTGAGGGTCGCGCGGTTGAACGGTTTCAATAGTAACGCCTCCGCGCCGCCGGCAAATGCACGCGCGATATCAGCTGGATCGTTTTCCGTGGTACAGTAGACGACGATGGGTTTGCGATCCGTCGGAACGGTCTGCAGTAGGCCCAAGAATTCGTGGCCGGTCATGCCCGGCATGTGCCAGTCAAGCAGGATCAACTCCGGCATCGCCTTGGCGCACTGCTCCAGCGCCGCCGCCCCGCTGTCGGCCTCGATGACCATGTAGTTCATGTCCTCGAGGATGCGGCGCGCAACTTTTCGAATGATTTCCGAATCATCGACAACGAGCCAGCACAGCATCCAAATCACCTGTCATGTCGAGAACGTGCTGCCGGCGACAGGAAAACTGCCGCCGAACTGCAAGATTGATCAACCGCAGAGTGCCGAACAAAGATTAATTGCCGGTTGATACCTGTGTCGCGATTGCGATCGATCGAGTAAATTCTGTGCGCATTTTAGCCGTTTCAGGCGGCGCCGGCTGCGAGCAGGATGTCCGCGCCATCCTTCAGGATTTCAAGACGCATGCCTGATGAGGTTGCAAGCCGCCACGTGTAGTAGGCCTGTACCGTCATCGCATCGAGTTGCGGGGGCTCGGTGCCAAGCACGAACTCGGTCAAATATTGCGGCGGACGGGCACCCGTTCCCCGGCAGCGAATAACGAACATCGGTTGTTCGGTCGTGCCGGAAATCATCACTTCGATATCGCCGCCGCGTGGCAAAACCGTCACCGCGCTGGCGATGAGATTGAGCAGCAACTTGACCCGGTCCTTGGCGGCATAACCTGATATGCCCTTCCAGCTGAGCTTATGTTTGCCGGCGATCAATAGGCCGCGTGAAATCTGTTCAGCGGTCGCCAGGTCAATCTGGGCACCGGCGGAACCTGCCGCGCCAAAGGCAAAACGGGCGAATTGCAGCCGGGCCGAGGCTTGCTGCGTGACATTGCGGATGACGTTGAGCGCATAATTCTGCGCTTCGACATTGTCGTCTTCGTCGAGAATTTCGAGGCCGTTGTATATGGCGCCAACCGGACCGATGACATCATGGCAAATCTTGCTCGATATCAAAGCTGCGAACTCAAGATCGGTAATCTGGGCCGTTGGGGTCATTGTTGCCTCTTGTTGCAAAGCCGATCGGGAGCCGACCGGTGCGCGATACTGAGGAAGCTGCCAAGACGCGAGGCTGCGTGAACGCTGGCAAACGTGATCTGTCCCCGACCGCAAATCACTTATCGTGATACATGCGCCGGGCGGCTATTGCCAAGCGTCGTACTGAGGTGGCGGAGCCGCTACCATCACTTTGAGTGCATCGTGCGTCATTGCTGCCGCGCTTATTGGTTATTTGGAGACGATTCGAAATGCTGTTCGATGGGCTTGAATACAAGGAACTCGGCGATCGTCTGCTACCGGCCGTCTTGGCGGCTGGACGGTTGGAAGCCGCATATTTCAAATCCGGCATCGCGGTTGCGCGTAAGGAGGATGCCTCGCCGGTGACAATCGCCGACCAGGAAGCGGAAGCGCTCATCCTTGCGGCATTGGCGATTGCAGCACCTGGAATTCCAGTTGTCGCCGAGGAAGCGGCGGCCGCCGGGCACATTCCGGCGATCGGCGACACCTTTTTCCTGGTCGATCCCTTGGATGGCACAAAGTCGTTTATCTCCGGCAATCCGGATTTCACCGTGAATATTGCTCTGATCGAGAAGGGGCGGCCGACATTCGGCGTAATCTACGCGCCAGCGACAGGCCGCATGTTTGCGGCACTCGGGCCACATATGGCGGTGGAAGCGCACGTACAACCTCAGTCGGCGGCAACACGGTTCGACGACATTGGCGCGCGGCAAATTTCGACACGCAAGCCGGATATGGCAAAATTGGCGGCGGTCGCCAGCCGCACGCATGGTGCATCGGAGGCCGAAACGTTCCTCATTCGCTGCAACGTCAAGGAGCGGCGGAACATCGGTTCCTCGCTCAAATTTTGCCTGGTGGCGCGTGGAGACGCCGATCTCTATCCGCGATTCGGCTCGATCTACGAGTGGGATACGGCGGCTGGACACGCAATTTTGAAGGCGGCGGGCGGCACCGTTACACTTTTTGACGGTTCGGAACTGACCTATGGCAAAGCCGATAACCTTTTCAGAAATCCGGATTTTATTGCTTGGGGATCACATGAATTGGCCACGCATTTGACGTGAGCCGCCTGCACAATAGCCACACTTTAGTAATACATTTCAGCGAATGGTTATCGAAAGATGACCGGCGCACGGCTGCGCTTCTGCGGTCGCCGTCGCCCCGACTTAGAACGGGACTGTGACCATGGCTGTGACCACGATGCGCCGCGCACTTTCAAGATTTGCTATTTCCGGATTAGCCCTGCCCGCACTGCTGTTTACGGCGTTCGGCGCGATCGCTCAGGATCGTCAGACCTGGGAACGGACGCAGCCTGCCGGTCAACAGCGTCTCGGTGGCGATGAAGACGCTGATCGTCCGGACTATCAGCCTCGACCGGCCCCAGCCCCTTATCAGGGGGGCGGCGGCTACGCTCAGCCGCGCGGAAATGATGCTTATTCCGCTCCATCCGCCCCCGGCCCGCAATCACAGGGCGGTTACGCGCCTCCGGGTGGCTACGCACAGCCGGGCGGTTACGCACCGCAGGGGGGGTATGGCGCACCTGGTACCTATCGGGCGCAAGCGCCGGTCCCAAGTGACGTGTACCGGCCGCCGTCGCAATCCGGTGGCGCGTACGGTCAGGCGAGTGGCGACATGTATCGTCCGCCAGCGTCCGGTGGCTATGGCCAGCCCTACACGCCACCGCCCCTGCAAGAGTCTGACGAGGAATACGACAACGGCGGCAACGGCAGTGCTCCTCCACCCGCATATGGCGAGCCGCGCCGTTATGAACGTCCGGTCAGCGGATACTATTCGAAAAATGAGATCGCCGAGGCCGGCCATGGCTTTTTCGGATCGGTAAGCCGCGGCCTCGCGAGTGCGATTGAATACACGTTCCAAAAGGCTGGTCGTCCGAACGGGTACATTTTGGGCGAGGACGCTGGCGGTGCCTTCATCGCCGGCTTGCGTTACGGTGAGGGCCGGTTGCACACCAAGGATGCTGGCACCCACAAGGTATTCTGGCAGGGCCCGTCGATCGGCTACGACTTCGGTGGCGAGGGCTCCAAGACTATGGTGCTCGTATACAACTTGCGCGACCCATCGGATATTTATAACCGGTTTGGCGGCGTCGAGGGTTCTGCCTACTTGGTCGGCGGCGTCAGCGTTCAGTTCCAAAAGTATGGCGATGTGGTTTTAGCGCCAATCCGCTCCGGCATTGGCCTGAGACTAGGTGCCAACGTTGGTTATTTGAAGTATACCCGCTCCGCTACTTGGAATCCGTTCTGATCGAATGAGCCCATATGTGAGTGAGGGCGCTCAGATTTGACGGTTTTCCGGGAATGCCGTTGGCGGCAATGAAGGGTTGTTGCATTGTGCGAATGCGCGCGATGCCTGCACCGCTCATGATCGGCTGACACGCAATCATTACGAAGTTCGAGCCGGGAACCTACCGCTTGATATCGATCCAGACCGCATTACTCGTCGGCCTCGGCTTTCTTGTCGCGAGCCTGTTTGTCGTGCTGTTGACGCCAGCCTACCGGTCGCGGACGGTGCGTCTGACGACGGAGCGCGTGCGTGCCTCGTTGCCGACAACTGAGCAGGAACTGAAGGCCGACAAGGACCGCATTCGTGCCGAAAACGCATTGCGCGTGCATCGGCTCGAACAACAGCTTGATCAATTCAAGTTTGGCTCGGCGCGGCAGTTGATCGAGGTCAGCCGCCGTGATGGCATCATCAACACGCTGAACGGTCAGGTCGAGCAGCTAACGACGGACATCGACGCGGCGCAAAACGCTCGCACCGTACTCGAACACACGATTGCGGATCGGTTGCCGCGCGTCGAGCAGCGGCTGATCGAAGCCAAGAAGCTGCTGTTCCAGCGCGATCGTGACATCTCGGCACTGACTGAGGATGCGTCGCGCACCCAAAGGGCGCTGGTGGAGGCGGTGCAGATCAACGCGCAGCAACGTGTTGAGATCGATCGCTTGAACATGGTTCTCGAAACCCGCGGCGCATTGAACCGCGGCGGGCTGAGCGATCCGGCGTTCGACGCTGAATTGGCCATGAAATCGGAAATTGAAGCTTTGCGAGCCCGCAGCCGTGATCAGGCAGCGCTGATCGAGCGGATGCAGAGCGGCGAAAAGAGTGCGCCAGTTGAGCATGTCACGGGGTCTAGCGCCTCGACGCAGATCCCGGAAGTCGTGCGGATGCAGCGCGAGCTGATGCTGACCGAAACAGGCGGTAGATCAGCGAGCGACGGACTTGGGATAGCGCCACAGGAACGCTTTGAACTCGAATCCGAGTTGCGTTTGCGCGATCAGAGGATCGACGATCAAAAGCAGGAAATTGCGCGCCTGAAGGCGACACTCCAATCCTACACCGAGGAGCCTTCGAACGGGGCCGGCAGCGACCGGGGTTCGATCATCAAGGACAGCAAGATTGCGATGAAGTCTCGCCTCAGCGGGCTTCAAGTTCAAACGGAAGGTCAGGCCGAAACGATCGCCAAGCTGCGCACCGAGTTAGCGGCGGCCAACGAACAACTCGCCCGCCAAGCACAACATTTCATGGAAGAAATGCGCCGGCTGGGAGCGGGCACACTGCCAGCGTCAGGATCGGCACGTCGATCTGCCTCGGCCGTCGAACGCCGTGTGCCATCGCTCACGCAGCGGATCACCGAGGCAAAACCGGAACTCGTGTTGGGCGTGAATGGCATTAGCCGGCCGGTGCTTGTCAAATCAGATGCCGCACCGGTTGCGGTGACGCCGCCCGCGCCGGCCGCTTCGGTGCAAAAGCCGGATGAGCCTAAGCCTGAAATTGCCGCCGAAACCGTTACCGTCGCCGTCGATAACGAGGCTGGCGATAAAGACATCGTCGAGTTCGTGAAAGACGAGCTGACCGATACGGCTGCATCCGGCGTCGCGCCATCGGATGCAGCAGAGCCGTCGGCATCGCAGCCAGCCGAAGCTGAAGCCGCAGCAACGCGTCCGGCAGCACCGCGCCCTCGCCTCATCGATCGGCTATCGGATTACGGCAAGGCCTAACATCTCGATCGTTGAGGTCGTCTCATGTTCTTCGACGGTTTCGAACTGAGCCATGTGAATGTAACGGGCGGCGCGATCCGTCTTCGCCATGGCGGATCAGGACCACCGCTGTTGCTGTTGCACGGCAATCCGCAGACACATGCGATGTGGCACGCGGTGGCACCGGAACTCGCGAAGAAGTACACGGTAATCTGTCCGGATTTGCGCGGTTATGGCGGTTCGTTCAAACCGCCGATGAGCGCCGATCACGCAGCCTATTCGAAAGCCGCCATGGCGCGCGACATGGCCGAACTAATGACGCAACTTGGGCACGAGCGGTTTTTGGTGGCCGCGCACGATCGCGGCGCACGCGTCGCCCACCGGCTGGCGATCGACCATCCGGCCCGGATCGAGAAACTCTGCCTGCTCGACATCGTACCGACCCTCGAGCATTTCGAGCGCGCCGACATGGCGTTCGGCCTCGGCTATTACCACTGGTTCTGGTTCGCCCAACCGCACCCCTTCCCCGAAAACATCATCAGCGCGTCGCCCGAGGTTTGGTTCAAGGCGCACACCTCGCGCGAGGCCAAGGACGATAATTTTTTCCACCCGCAAGCGCTGGCCGATTATCTCGAGTGGAACCGCAAACCCGAGACCATCATCGGCATGTGCGAGGATTATCGGGCGGCGGCAACGATCGACCTGGTGCATGATCGCGTCAGCCGCGCGGCTGGCGACAAGATCAATTGCCCGCTGCACGTGCTGTGGGGATCAAAAGGTAAGATCGGCGCTTGGTATGACGCATTGGAGATCTGGTCGCGTTATTGCAGTGCGCGGGTGAGCGGTCGCGCATTGCCGACCGGCCACTACCTAGCCGAGGAAGCCCCAGGATTGGTAACGGCCGAGTTGTTGCGCTTCTTTGCCTGACCCTGCCGGCGGCAAGTCGCGGCTCGAACCCCACGGCAGACCTGCTTTGCGTCGCGGCATAGTGCATTGCCGTGAAATTTCAGCCAGATTACCCGGCAACCATAAGAACCATCCGGGAAAGCGCTCATGTCTGATAATTCAAGTTCCGCCGCGCGGGCTGCCGATCTGATCTGGAACCATTGGCAACGGGGCGAGGTATTTGGCGCTTTGCCGGCCGGCATTCGCCCTAAAACGCGCGCCGAAGGATACGCGGCCCAGGCGGCACTCGAACCGCACAGCAAATTTCCCGTGTATGGCTGGAAGATCGCGGCGACCAGTGTCATCGGGCAAACCCACATCGGTGTGCCCGGGCCGATCGCCGGTCGCCTGTTCAAGGAACGCGTCTACGACGACGGCGCAGTGTTGCCGATTGCCGGCAGTCGCATGCGAGTGGCCGAGCCGGAGTACGCCTTCCGAATGGCCCGCGATCTACCCCCGCGCACAACCCCCTACACCGTAGACGAAGCAATGGCCGCCGTCGCCACGCTGCATCCGGCAATCGAAGTCCCCGACAGCCGATTCTCTGATTTCGCCAAGGCCGGCGAAGCGCAACTGCTCGCCGATAACGCCTGCACCCATCAGGTTGTCATCGGGCGCGCGACAGACGCCGATTGGCGCAGCGTCGATCTCAGCCAACACAAGGCGAAGGCACAAGTCGCCGGCAAAATCGATCGCGAAGGCATCGGCTCGAATGTGCTTGGCGACCCGCGGCTCGCCCTCACCTGGCTCGCCAATGAATTATCCGGTTTAGGCATCACGCTCGCGGCTGGCCAGGTGGTGATTACCGGTACGTGCGTTGCCCCGCTCGCGTTTGGTGCTGGAGACCGGTTGCACATGGATTTCGGCGCGCTCGGCTCGGTGAGTGCCACGCTCGGCGTAGAATAATGTTGATGATTCCTATTGAGGTTTGAGACGATGGATACGTTTGATTACGTGATTGTCGGTGCGGGCTCGGCCGGCAGTGTGCTCGCCAATCGGCTGACCGAGGATGCCAATACGACAGTGCTGGTACTCGAAGCTGGCGGCACCGATTGGAATCCCTTCATTCACATTCCGGCCGGCTTCATCAAGACGTTCCACGATCCGTCGGTGAACTGGCTTTACAAGATGGAGCCGAGCCAATGGACCGGTGGCCGCAGCATTCTAGCTCCACGCGGCAAGACACTCGGCGGGTCAAGTTCGATCAACGGCAACGTCTACAATCGCGGCCAGGCGATGGATTTCGACACTTGGGCGCAGATGGGCAATCGCGGTTGGGGCTACGCCGACCTGCTCCCTTACTTCAAGCGCATGGAGCGCCGCATTGGCGACGGCGACGACAAGTTTCGCGGCCGCGATGGTGCGCTGACCGTTACCGATAACGAGTGGATCCATCCGTTGTGCGAAGCCTTCATGGACGGTGCCGAGCAAATGGGGATCCCGCGCAACAAGGATTACAACGGTGCGATCCAGGAGGGTGTGTCGTATACGCAGCGCACGATCTTGAATGGCCGGCGGATGAGTGCGGCGCGCGCGTTCCTGCATCCGGCGATGAAGCGATCGAACCTCAAAGTCGCGACGCACGCTCACGCCACGAGCATAGTGCTCGAAGGTAAGAAAGCGGTCGGCGTGCGTTATAACAAAGGTGGTCCGCGCGGCACGCCGATCGAAGTTCGCGCGCGCCGGGAGGTGATCCTGTCCGGCGGCACGTTCAACTCGCCGCAGCTGCTGCAGCTGTCGGGCATCGGCCCAGCGAAACTGTTGCAGGATCACGGCATCGAAGTGCGGCACGCGGTGGCCGGTGTCGGCGAGAATTTACGCGATCACTACGCACCGCGCTTCGTTGCTCGCGTCAAAAATATCGAAACCATCAACGAGCGCGCGCGCGGCCTCAAACTTGGCGCCGAGATCGCAAAGTGGGTGTTCCGCCGCAAGGGAATTCTCGGGCTGGTGCCGACGCTCGTTTATGCGTTCTGGCGGTCGGAGCCCACTGTTGAAAACTCGGATTTGCAGCTCACGTTTACGCCTGCAAGTTATCGCGAGGGCGTGCAGGGCGAGTTGGAGAGACAGCCAGGCATGACGGTTGCGTCCTGGCAGCAGCGCCCAGATAGCCGGGGCTATGTTCGCATTCGCTCATCGAACCCGTTCGAAGCGCCGCTGATCCAGCCGAATTATTTGGCCGAAGAGAGCGACCGCCGCGTGCTGTTGGCTGGCATGAAACTCGCCCGCCGCCTGCTCGCTTCAAAGCCTCTTGAACCGTACTATGACCACGAAGATTTCCCCGGCAAACACGTGCAGAGCGACGATGAGTTGTTAGGCGCCGCCAAGGAACGCGGCACCTCGACGTTTCATCCGGCCGGTTCCTGCCGCATGGGCCCGGCGACCGACCCGCAAGCCGTTGTCGACGATCAATTGCGGGTGCGCGGCATCGAAGGCTTGCGCGTGATCGATGCCTCGATCATGCCGACCATGCTGTCAGCCAACCTCAACGCGGCGACCATGGCGCTCGCGGACAAGGCATCGGATTTGATCCGTGGCCGCACTTCAGCCGAGCCGTTGGTGTTGGCCAGTTGAGAGGCTCAAACCAGCTTGCCGCGTGCTGCGACCGGCAGCACATCGACGATCTGGTTGTTGCGCACAGCAATCAACCGGTCGACCATGTTGACGACGACGCAAACGTGGTTTGGGATCACGCGGACGATGTCGCCGATTTTCGGTTTGTCGTTGACGCCGGCTAGATCGAGGAAGCCATGTTCCTCGGCGAAGCCTTTGATCCGTGCCTGCGGATGTTCGAGGATCAAGCCGTGACCCTCGAGCCCGCCGGTGTCGGCAGTGAGCGTTTTCGAGCCGGCGTCGAGAATACCACGTTCGGGTCCGGCCCGGCTAACGACCGTCGTGAAAACGTTGAGCGCGCAATCATCGAGCGTTGCCGCGCCACACGCCAGCATCATACGGTCGTTGAAGATATAGGTGCCGGCCCGGTGCTCGGTCGCGCCGCGCAAACCACCGACGTTAGCTAGATTGGGGGTGCCGCCAGTGGACACGATGCGCGTCTCCAGTCCGAGCGCGCGCACGCCTGCCAACGCGGCATCGTAGAATTTTTGCGTTTCGCCCCATGACGTTTCGGTCGGGTAAAACATCAATCCGGCAAACGTCAGGTGCGGGTTGGCCTTGATCAATTCAGCAAGCGCCACAGCTTCGGCGGCGGTCTCGACACCTGCGCGTTTGCGGCCTGTATCGCATTCGACGACGACGTTGATTGGCCGCTCCGCCACCCGTCCAGCTTCGGCATAACTCGCCAATGTCACCGGATTGTCGGCTGCAACCGTGATGTTGCAATGCTTAGCCAAGTTGCCGAGCCGCGCCGCGCGCATCTCGCCGATCAGATTGTAGCTGACTAGAATGTCGTCGATGCCGCCATCCGCCATGACCTCGGCTTCACCTAGCTTCTGGCAGGTAATGCCCTTGGCTCCAGCCTCGACCTGCATCTTGGCAAGCGCTGGGATTTTGTGCGTCTTGATATGCGGTCGATTGGCGACGCCAGCCTTATCGCACAACGCCTGCACGCGGGCGATGTTGGCCTCCACGCGATCGAGGTCGATCACGACAGCGGGGGTGCCAAAGTCGCGGGCAATCGTGGCTTTGAGTTCGCTAAGGCTCATGGCGCTTTCCTCTAGGCTCGGTGACCGGCGAGATCGTAGCGCGTGTTGCCGTTGCAGGGAAATGGTTAGCCTGCAGCGGGCTTGCTTCGGCATCTGGCGGCCGTGTCTTTTTCGCACTTTGTGCAGGTCAATTCCGCGGATCAATGGTTTATCTGTGGATCACCTGTGGATGGTGCGGCTGCGGCATCCTTCGCCATCTGGTCGCGCACGCGAATCTCGCTAGCTTCGACACTCATGGATGTCGTGCGAAAGCAAAATTCACCACCTTTGCGCCTCGTAGTTTCGACGGCTGCGGACGATGTCATGCGCGAACGCTCGGCACGTACAGGCCTGCCTCGATTGGTTGGCGGCGACGAGCCTCGATCGCAACTGTTGAAAACAATGACTTTGGTCTGCGCGACGAGACAACTTGCGGCTCGTCGCATGATGCGCAAACAAGCGCTCTCGCGGCACACGTTGTTGGCGCTGATCTGGCTTTGCGTGGGGATCTGGACGTGGCTCGCGATCAATGTTGCGACGGTCGATCCAGCGATGCACCGCCGGTTGGCGTTCATAGGGATTGTCAGCGCCGTGGTGGCCCTCGTGCTCGCTTGTGGCCGGGCTGAAGGACGTGCGGCGGTCCGAGCCTATCAACTTGGCCGATGTGCCGCTGAAATCGGCGCGTTGAGGGACAAACTCGCGAACGGCGGCGGTGATTGCGGTGATGCCAGCGTGCATGCGATCCGGCAACATTATCGGGACGCGATGCGCCGGTGCAAAGCTGATCATATCTATGCTGATTATCTGGCCGCACGCCTCGCTTGCAGTGCGAAGGACGCCTCGCTGTGGCGAGCAAGGTTGTTGTATGCAATGAACGTTTATCCGAAGAGTGCTGCGGCGCTCACGGTGCCGTTGGTCACCATTTTTTTCGGATAACTTTTAGCAATGAACCGCCGAGCTAAAATTGGAACTTTACAAGAACAAAATATGAATTTATAGTGTTCGTATTGAGATCTAGCGTGGAGTTTGCGTCATGCGTCGGCAAATCGTATTGGGACTTGCGTTGGTGGCAGCGACAGTCGTTTACTTTCGATCTGCGCGCTCAGAAGCGGTCGAACAGATCGCCCCAGTCGAGGTCGCGGCACCGCTCTATGCTTATGGGCCCGAAGCTGTAGATCCGCCAAAAATCAGACCCCGGTATAACGGTCAAGCTTACCAACCAAGGCGACCTTACGCCGGCTCCGGCAATTCGCAGTATTGGAATTGGCGGCGTGGTGATCGGTATAGCGCCGGCCGGGATCGCGACTACGGAGCGCGCGGGCAAGGTGGCGGTCGCGACTATCGCCTCTATGAACAGTTCAGCGATCGGCGAGATTCCTATCGCGGTTACGCGCGACGCGACGATGGTCGAAGGTACAATCGTACAACGCCGTCGTATGGCTACAGAGCAGCACGGCCATCGCCGAGACTCTATCACAATGAATACGCGGCTCGTATTATCACGCCGCAACTGCGAGGCCAATGGCGAGACCTGGGGCCTGTATACCAGTCGAGACCCTATTGATGACGATGTATGCCACGACAAATCTCTAACAAGGTGGCCTACCTAGGAGCGCCAAATAGCGAGCTCATTTAAAAGCAATCGGCCACCCAATACGACGAACAAAATACCGATTGCGAGTTCGAACACCCAGCGGAAACGCGAATAGAGGTCGCGCACGTGCTGGCGCTGGAACATCCAACCCAGCATAGCGAGGTAGCTACCATTGAAGGCAATGATGATGGCGATGGAGGCCAAGCCAGTTGCCAAATTCGCTTTCAGTATGCCGGTCGCGGCATAAATGCTGGTGATGAATACGATCGCCTGGGTGTTCGACAAGGCGGTGAAAAAGCCAAGCGCGAAAGTGCGGTGGCCCGGTTGTGTAGTCGTTGTCCCGGTCGGGGCAGTCTGTTCCGCGGTGGGGGTGCGAATGCTACGAGCGATCAGCCGCCATCCGAAATAAACGAGATAGGAGCCGCCGAGAAACTGCACGGCTAGACGCAACCACGGCAGCGCATTGATCGCCGCGGCCCATCCCAGCAGCGCGCAACTTGCGAGCAATGCGACGCCTGCAACATTACCAGCGATTGCTCGCGTTACGTCGATGGCTGGCCGGGTCATGGCCAGATGGGTGACCATCAACGAGTTGGCGCCGGGTGTCGGCACGATTGCCAGCCACAGCAGCGCAAATCGCAACAGCATTTCAGCATCTAGAGGCAGGTTCATCGGTTTGGCACGTTAGGTGTGGGTATGGGTATGGGTATGGGCGTGCGGTCACAGGTCTTTCGCCCAATTCTGACCTATGAGGTCCTGGCCAAAGCTTCGGTGCGCCTCTTCTTCGATGAGAACGAAGCCGGCCGCCTCATAAATGCGGCGAGCTGACACCAAAATGTCATTGGTCCACAACACCATGCGGCGATACTTAACTGCCCGGGCAAAGCTGATCGCCTCATTGACGAGTGCGCGCCCGAGGCCCAGTCCCCGGGCCGACTGATCAACATAGAGCAAACGCAGCTTTGCGCAGGCGTCATCCTGCCTGACAACGAATACCGAGCCGGCAACTTCGCCTTCGAGCTCGGCAATCCAGCAGCGTTCTTTCCCCGGCACAAAGTCCCGGCCGAATTTGCCGACAATTTCGGCGACTAACGTCTCGAAGGTCCAATCCCATCCGTATTCGGTAGCATACAGCGCGCCCTGTTTGTGTACGACCCAGCCGAGATCGCCGGGTCGAGGTTCGCGCAGAATGAATGCTCGATCGCTGGCTGTGTCGCCCAGCAAACGGCGGATGCGCGACATGGCGCCGACCAATTGGGTCTGCTCAGGCAGCGTCAACCGGCCGAGCAACTCGGCGACTTCCGCCGCCGAGGCTGCATTGAGGCGCGCGAACATCTCGCGTCCGGCTTCGGTCAACACCAGCATCAGCCGCTTAGCGCTGTCCGGTCGTGCGACGCGCAGGACGAGGCCTTTTGTCTCCAATCCGGTAATCAGGCGGCTGAGATAACCCGGATCGACACCCAGATCACGCGCCAGATCCGCCGCTGTGACGGGCCGATCTGGCGGCGTGTTTGCGATTTCGTAGAGGATGCGGGCCTGCGGCAGTGCGAACTCGGACTGCAACAGTTGGTTGTTCAGCGCTCCGACGAGGCGGGTGTGGAACCTGTTGAATCTCCGCACGGCCGCAACATGATCGGTAGAAGCCACAGTCGTTGCGGAAGCGTTCTGCATGCTTGTTAAAAGCACCATGATGTTGCTTTTGTCAACAAGTCGGGGACTGATTGGAGCAAAGCCCGCTCGCTCGCGAGGTGAGGCGACAACGCGCCTGAACCAGCGCGTTGGCACATGCGGGGCAGGCAAACGTTTGGCGGCTTTGCAGGCAGGCAATGTTAGCCAATAATGAATGCCACGGGAAATTGACACCACGCACCACAAATTTGAACGGATCCACCAGCAGGAGACGCCAAACGATGGACGACCTCAATCGCAACTATTCGCTCGAAGACATTGACCGTGAGTCGATTTTTCATCCGAATACGTCGATCGCCGATCATTTGAAAAAGGGCCCTATCATCGTCTCCAATGCGCGCGGCATCTGGATCAACGACCAGCACGGCCGCAGTTTGATCGATTGCGGCGCCGGTTTGTGGTGCGTCAACATTGGTTATGGCCGCCCCGAGATGGCGGAGGCGGCAAAAAAGGCCGTGATGGATCTGGCGTACCACCACATTTTCGGTGGCACCTCCAATGAACCGATCATCCGCCTAGCCGAAAAAGTGCTGCAGCTGTTCCATGAAAAATCCAACGCCCGGCATCTGTCGAAAATCTTTTTCGGGACGGGTGGATCGGACGCCAACGACACAAATTTCAAGCTGGTGCGATACTACAATAACCTGCGCGGCAAGCCCGCGAAGAAGAAGTTCATCGCCCGCGCCGGTGGTTATCACGGGCTGACTTATGCGGCCGCGAGCCTCACCGGAATTCCCGCCTATCACAAAGCCTGGGACCTGCCGATCGAGGGTGTGCTGCACACGTCCTGCCCGCATTATTATCGCTTCGGAAAACCAGGTGAGAGCGAGGAGCAGTTCACTGATCGAATGATCGCCGAGATCGAGGCGATGATCGCGAAGGAAGGGGCCGAGACGATCGCAGCCTTTATCGCCGAACCTGTAATGGGCACCGGCGGTGTGCTGCCGCCACCCAAAGGCTACTTCGAGAAACTGCAGCCAATCCTCGTCAAGAACGATATCCTATTTATCGCTGACGAAGTCATCACCGGGTTTGGGCGCACCGGCCATTGGTTCGCGACAGGGGGCATGAATCTGAAGCCCGACATCGTGACGCTGGCCAAGGGTATCACGTCGGCCTACTTCCCGGTGTCGGGATCGGTTATCTCCGAGAAGATCTGGGAGGTTCTCCGCGATGCCTCGCCGGAGATGGGACCGGTGATGCACGGCTTCACCTATTCGGGCCATCCAACCGGTGGTGCACTTGGCCTCGTCAACCTCGAGATCTTCGAGCGCGAAGGCCTGGTGGAGCAGGCAGCCGACGTCGGCCCACATCTGCTGAAGTGCTTGAAGCAGCGGGTCGGTGACCATCCCTTCATCGGCGACGTGCGCGGCGTCGGCCAAATGAATGCCGTCGAGTATGTGGCCGATAAGGCGACCAAGCGCTGGTTCAATCCGGCGACGGGTCCGCATCGGGTGGTCGCATCGCGTACGCTCGAATGCGGGATCCTGTCGCGGCCGCTGCCGTTTATCGAGGTCAACTCGTTCTCGCCACCGCTGATGATGACCAGGTCGGAAGCCGAGGAAGCGGTTGCCCGCTTCGGCCGCGCACTCGATCTTGCAACGCCGGAACTCGAACGTCTCGCCAACTTCGTTTGAAGCTGTGGCGCCCGGTCGCAGTTATCTCCATTCACGTGGGGCACAGCGGCTGGGCCAACTTTAGTAAAGGTATAATCGTCATGACCGCCCAACATACTCAGGCTGCAACCGATCAGCACAACGATTTGGTGGACCGGGCAAAGCGCAGCCTGCCGGGCGGAACCTTTGGTAATCTAGGGCCAGATATCATCATTCGCGAAGGTAAAGGCGCGCGCGTGACCGATGTCGCCGGCAAAAGCTATGTCGACTATCTGCTCGGCTCGGGGCCGATGTTTGCGGGACATGCTAACCCGGAAGTGGTGGCGGCGGTGCAGGCGCAGGTTGCGCGCGGCTCGACTTTCTTTGCCAATAACGAGCACGGCATTATGCTCGCCGAGGCAATCTGCGTGGCCATGCCGTGCGCCGAAAAAGTCCGCTATACCTCCAGTGGCACCGAGGCCACGCACTATGCAATGCGGCTTGCCCGCGCCTACCGTGGTCGCGACAAGATCTTGAAATTCGAAGGCGGCTTCCACGGCATGGGCGACTGGGCGCTAATGAGTATGGCGCCGAAGCAGCCGGGAAATTTCCCGCAAGCCGTATCCGATACAGCCGGTGTGCCAGGCTCATTAAAAGGCGAAATGCTCATCGCGCCGTTCAATGACGCGGAGACGGCATCCGCGATGATCCGCGATCACGCCCACGAATTGGCCGGCGTCATCGTCGAGCCATTGCAGCGCCTGATCCCACCGAAGCCGGGTTTTCTGCAGGCGCTGCGAAAGGCCACAACGGACAATGGCATTCCGCTGATCTTCGATGAGATCGTCACCGGCTTCCGCTTTGCCTACGGCGGCGCACAGGAATACTACGGCGTGGTGCCCGATCTGTGCACCCTCGGTAAAATCGTCGGTGGCGGCTTTCCGTTGGCGGCAGTCGCTGGCCGCGACGACATCATGAAGCACTTCGATAAGTCACGCGTCGCCGATGATCAGTTCATGCCGCAGATCGGCACGTTGTCGGGCAATCCGGTGGCGGCGGTTGCGGGCCTCGCGACCCTCGATATTTTGCGCAGGCCTGGTACCTACGAACGCGTGTTCGAGACCGGGCGCATTTTGATGAACGCGCTGCAGGGCATAATGGATGATGCGCGAATACCCGCCCGCGTCATCGGCGAGCCACCGATGTTCGAAGTATTTTTCACCGATGAGAAGATAGAGAATTATCGTGACGTGCTTCGTGCCGACGACAAGATGCTCGCCCGCTTCAACGCACTGTTGATCGAGCGCGGAATTTTGAAGGGTGGCACCAAATACTACGTTTCGATCGCGCACGGGAAATCTGAGATCAACGAGACGATCGCGGCCTGGCGAAGTGCGATCAAGGCGTTGTGAGTGAAGCGCTGCACCCGCATAGTCGACGCGTTTTGACATGTCAGCGGCAAGTGCGTTTTTTGGCAATCAGACTTCAGCGGACCAAGTTCGATCTCTTCGATGGGCAATGGCGATTGTTGGGTATCGCGGTTGCAACGCCAATGATAGCGTTGCCCTTGGCGCCGGTAGCGCCGGCGCAGCCGAATGCACCCCCTGCTCCAGTGATCGCGCCACCAAGCCCCCATCGTTAAATGTTTGATTAATTGAAAGATTGGCCATGCGCCCAAAGTTGTGCTGTTTTCGGTTTGTATTGATGTGCTGTGCCGCCGTGTTGGTCGCGCTAATTCAGCCAGTCGCCGCTCAGCAAGTAATGGATACCAGTCACTTGCCGCGTTTGACGGGCACCACCGAGGTGTATGCGAGCCCAGCACTTACGATCTTCACAACACCCGAGCCGGTGCCGGCAATCGTCGAGACCGTGAACAAAACGTTTGTTGCCGCGGGTTGGCAGAGGTTTGGATCTCCGTACAGCGAGGCGGCCGAAGTTCCCAATCAAGCGGTCATGAATTACAAGAAGGGCCCGCACTGCGTAACCGTATTTATTGCCGTCGCGCCGGCGCAAAAGGGCGCGACGGGCGTTCGTTACGCAACCATTCCGATGGCTCACGATGTGCCGTTTCCCAAGGACGCAACCGAGATTCGGTTCGATCCGAAAGAGCCAAAACTGATCTATAAGACGGCCGCGCCGATCGGCGTCACGATGGATTTCTTCCGCACCGAACTCGTTGCTTTGAATTGGTCGCCGTGGTCGACCGAGGAAGGCCGGCGCGTCGCCAACGGTGATAAGACGACGAAGAAGAGCGGCCACGCCTATTACGTGCACGGCGCCTACCGGCCTTTGGGACTTTCGTTGCAGCTCAAGGAGGACTCGCTTTTTGAAGTAACACTTTACGCATTCGGGGCGGAGGGTCTCGTCGCGCTGGGACCTCCCAGAAAGGTTGCTGAGACTAAGCCAGTCGATGCACCGAAGACCAATGCCAAACCGAACGCCGGAGCCGACGGTCTAGCCGAAAGCATTTTGCGACAGGCGCAAGTCGCCATCGACGAGGCGATGGCTAAAGCGAAGATGGGTACACGCCCCGCAACGCCAAGTGCCAAAAAATTGCCAGAAGCAAAACCAGCCGATGTACCCGCCGAAAAATTGGCGGCACTGGTCGATAACGCTACGCCTATTCCCTTGCCACACACTGCCGAATCTGTGGAGTTCGATGCGGCCAACCACACACTCGAATTCGCCACCAAATCCAGCGTGGGACAAATCACCTCGTTCTTTCGGGTGGCACTGAAACCCCTTGGCTGGAAAGAACAGCCGATGGTGATCAACCAGGATGAACTGGTGTTGCTCGCATTCACCAAGGGCTACGATGATCTCGGAATTAGAATTGTGAAAGCGAGCGACGGTGTCAAAGTGTACGTCAACGGCGAGGCGCTGGCGCCGGCCGCTGCTGTACCAGCGCCGGTTACTGCCGCAGATCTCGAAGTCGAAGAGAAGGCCGGGCTGCCGGTTCCGGCGGATCGCACAATGACGGTCGCGGACGGGGGTAAGTTTCGCTCCAGCGTTGATGCCAGCGTCACCGCGGGGCTCGACGCCGTTTTGGGTTTTTATCGCCGGGAGCTCGATAAACGCAATTGGAAAGAAGGCAAATCCGACGTGAAAAGCGATCGCGCGGAGTTCGGTTACACGACTGTGGATGGCCCGGCCGTCTTGAAGCTCGGCCGCCACAATGGTGAGACGACCATCCACATCTCACTGCGCAACACGACCGAAGCGGTGAAATCTGGCTTGATGGCGAAAGCGGGACAGTCGAAAATTCTGCTTGGCAACGTCACCGGGCAGGAAGCAGTCATCACGATCAACAAGCAGACCATCAAGGTCGCAGCGGGTGCCGGGACAAAAGCGCCGGATGGCCCAACGCTCGAATTGGCGCCGGGCACGTACAAGTATTCATCGAAAGTCACAGGTAAGCCCGTCAAGGAGGCGGAATTGAAAGTTGGCAAGGATGAGATATGGGGTCTCATGATTGGCCCCGGCGGCGTGCTGGAAATGCAAATGTATTAGTGCATTTCAGCGTTTCGCCGATCTTATTGTTGGAGAGGGTCAGTCCACAAAAAAACGAGGACAAAGTCCCCGTTTCATTAATTTTCAAACTTGCGGTTTTTCTCACCAAAAGCGCTCACGACCAAAAACTTGTAATGGCCGCGTGTGTTCGCGATCATGTCCGCCAGTGCCGGCAGCCCATGTTGCCGCGACCAGCCCGGCAAACGAAACGGCAGCCGCAAGGAATGCCGCCAAAATCCCCGTTTTGCGAACAACTTCGGCTGCGTCGCGGGCCTTCTGCTCTGCATCGGCCTTCGCCTTTTGCATGCTGTTGAAGGCTTCTTCTACCCGCGCGCTGGCATCGGGTGCCGGGATGCCGGCTCGTGCTGCGATCGCGTTG
This sequence comes from Hyphomicrobiaceae bacterium, assembly GCA_031367505.1. Taxonomy (GTDB): domain Bacteria; phylum Pseudomonadota; class Alphaproteobacteria; order Rhizobiales; family Hyphomicrobiaceae; genus JAKFWF01. Next base: position 23,247 of record JANLPY010000695.1, read on the forward strand.
CTCGCATACGCTTTGTCAGCCGGATCCAGGCTGCCCTTGGCGGCTGCCGAGGCCATGATCCTGACAAATTCCTGAGTGACCGCCGGATCGCGAGGCGCTGCCGGTGCGGTTGCCGATGGCGCACCCGGACGCAGCATCCGATCCACGGCATAATTCGCAAAATCTGCAGCGCTAATGCCTCGACCGGCGACAGCGGCACCCGTTGCTCCCGCGACCGCTGCTGCTGCATCGACTGTCTTCGAGGCAACCGAACCAGCTGAGGTGGATAGCATGTACGCTCCCAGCAACGTGCCAACCGTCCACACTAAAAATCCATGAGCACCGTCCTGGAAACTTCGTTCGCCGGTTTCACCGGGTTGAATGGCGCGCATTCTGCCAGCGATATACCCGCCAGCGGAAAACCCGGTCACATAGACGAACGCGAACCACAGAGCCATTATTATCGTAAGCGCTGTACCGGAAATGCCGGCATAAGGTCGTGCAGATGTAAGCGACAAACCGATCGCACTGCCGAACCCTAACAGGAGAACGGATATCGCAGCCGCACCAACCGCGCCTGCGAAAACGGCCTTCCAATCAATCGCACTGTGCAACTTGGCGCCGATTACAACCTGATTATTACTATTCATGTTGTCACCTCATTCCCACGAACGATAGCACCGCCAGGACGACGGCGATCAACCCAACTAGATAAATTATCCCGTGCATGGCGTGGCTTTTCCTTTGGTTGCAGGTTTTCCGCAGACGTCACCCAAGATGTGCGTTCAGCTCAACTGCAACGAAACAACTTGGTTCCCAATTAATTTGTTGCCCGGCAATCCACGTCGCCCGCTGACGTTCTTGTGCCGGCGGATTGGAGTCGCATTAGAATGATGGCACGGGCAATTTCGCGACCTTCGCAAGGGCTGCGACAATCGTTGCTGATGTTGCAGGCTTGGATATCAGTGGCGCGTGCGGCCAGTGGCTTGGCCCTAACTTCTTGACCGGGCCCCCCGTATGAAAAATAAATGGGATGTTAGAAATCCCAAGGCGGTTCGCAACTTCGTCTGAATTTTCTTTGCCTAACTGCACATCTAGAATTGCGACTGTGATGCAATGAGTGCCAATCAAACTCATTGCCTGTTGGGTCGACCCGGCCAGACCAACAACTTCGGCACCGGCATCTCGCACAATGTCCGCCAAATCCATGGCTATGAGTATTTCATCCTCAACGATTAGGACGTGGTGCCCGTCAAGTTTCATGTTGCGCGTCCTAGTTGTAAAATGAAGGTGCTGTTTCAACTCCAGTGAGAGGAGCGCGTTCCTCCCGGTTTCGATCGGTATGAGAAATACGTTCGTGAAAAAGCTCGGAGATTTAATGTGTAGTTACGGCAAGTTTCGATGCGGAGGGAGCGGTTGGGATCGGCGCGTGTCGACGAGCTGGAACAAGTATCGAGATCGTGGGTTGTAAGGTTACGTCAAGTTGAATGGTGCGTCATGCGATCGATCTTTCCAAAAGTAATTGTTGCTGCAACGTTTTTTGCGGCCTGCCAGGCTCACGCACAATCTGGTTCTTCTGCTGGTGGAGGGGCCGGTGGTGGAACGTCCAGCGGCTCGGGCGGCGCATCGTCTGTGTCAGGTGTCACTGGTGCGGCCCCATCGGGCGCTGCCCCGACGCCCTCGCCCTCACCCAATGCGATCGCCCCCACTCGACCGGGGTTGACTGGTCAACCTCAGTCGCCCTCTACGCCGGCGAACCCTGGGCAGCAAGCAGCTCCTGGCGTTCCTCAACCAACGGGGCCAAGCGGTGCCACGCAGCAGCCATCGACTACGCCCAATTCCGTTAATGGTGGGCCCAATATCGGGGCCGCACGCAATGCAGGTCGCGGACAAATTGGTTCAGTTAATCCGGGCACGAAACCAGGTTCTGAGAGTTATGGATCGGGCACGCGAAGCTTGGTCGCAGATTGTATGGCGTTGTGGGATCGGGGAACCCATATGACGAAATTAGAATGGCGGCGGACCTGTCAACGAACAAAAAATGCGCTTGATCAATTACCCAATTAGTTTGTATCGGCGAACCCTTTTCCGCGAAAATCTCGTCCATTATTTGCGGCACGCGACGAGTTCATACTGTTTGAGTTCGCGTATTTCGCGCTTTGCGTACCGGCGAGAATTTGGAGCCAGAAATGCGAGCCACTATAGACCCGACGAAGCCAGATCGCACGCCACCACCACCGGCACCGCCGTCGCCTCAGCCGATGCCGACGCCCTCACCGGAACCCGGCGACCGTCCCATTCCGATGCCTGGAGATCCAGTTCCGCCAATGCCGCCGGCGCCCGAAATCTTTCCGCCGGCAGATCCGAAACCGCCGCTTCAGACCTGATAAATCTCATCATTATTGAACGTCCGGGCAGACATCGTGGCGAACGCGAGGGAACCGTTTCGCCCGCACCTCGTGGATACGTCCTGCAGCACGTGAATTCCTGAGTTGATACCGGTCAATGACGACACCGCGCGACTGGCTAAACTGCAAACAAATAGTCAGTCATGAGGAACTCGCCATGGAAACGAATGTCGGAACGCTCGACCGGATTGTCCGTGTCGTCATAGGGCTTGTGCTGATCGCAGTCGCGCTCGGTTATGTGCCCGGCTATCAGACAATGTGGGCTTGGATCGGTGTTATACCACTATTGACCGGTGTGTTTGGAACATGCCCGGCATATTCCATCTTTGGTATCAATACCTGCAAGACGACCTGAACAATAATACGCTGCATGAGTTTTTATTCCTGCGTTTCGGAGACGAGGGCCGCGCGGATGATCTCGCTCGAAGATTGCATCGCCTTATGCGGATTGACTGAAGATCAAGTGCTGGCGATTGCCGAGCATGAGCATATTCCGGAAATCGCCGCGGCCGCTCTCGCCCAGTATTTGCTCAACCGGGAGTACGGTCCGGAGCAAATTCGCTGCATGATCATAGACGACGTGCGGGCAGCCCAAGCCCGAGGCGATCGGCACCATGTGCAAGCGTTGCTCCATGCCTTGCACCATTTTTTGCGCGAGCATCCGGAAGCACATGTTTCTTCACGTTGATTGATGCCGCTCAGTGCGCATCGTTCTGGATGGGTGCAGGTTTAACCGATGAGAGTTCCTGCATCGATGAAATCTGAACGTGAGCGCGGGCGATCGCCGGAGCCAACGCTGCATCGCACGGTGGGCCTGCCACTGGCGGTGCTCTATGGACTGGGCGTGACGGTCGGCGCCGGTATCTATGTCTTGATCGGGGTTGCTGCTGGGCGCGCCGGGCCACACGCGCCGTTATCGTTTTTGTTAGCTGCAATCGTGATGGGTTTGACAGCTGCGACTTTCGCGGAACTGGTTGGGCGCTATCCGGTCAGCTCTGGGGAAGCGGCCTACGTGCAGGCGGCTTTTCACTCGAACGTGCTCGCGCTCGTAGTCGGATTTCTTGTCGTCACGGCGGCGACAATTGCCACTGCGGCAATTGCTCATGGCGCCGCTGGATACATTAGTCTGTTTGTCGATCTCCCGCTAAATCTGCTCGTGTTGTTGGTTCTTGTCGCGATGGGCGGCATTGCGATGATTGGCATTTCCACCAGCGCCACGATCGCCGGCATCATGACGTTGATCGAGCTCGCCGGTCTTATCGCAATTGTTGTGCTTGGTGCCTGGAAGCACCCTGAGCAACTACGCGATGTGGCAGCGGTTTGGCCGGCATCGGGTGATGGAGACGCATGGTCTGGCGTTCTAGCGGCGATGCTGCTCGCGTTCTTTGCATTCATCGGTTTCGAGGGGCTGGTCAACATCGCGGAAGAAGTGAAGGCGCCCGAGAAGACCCTGCCTCGTGCGATTCTCCTGACGCTGGTCATCGCGACGGTGCTCTATATTCTTGTTGCATGGGTTGCATTGAGACTGATCCCGCGAGCAGATCTTGCCGCTTCGAAAGCGCCACTGTCTCTCGTTTTCGAGCGCATCACGGGAGCGTCGCCCCATGTCGTGACGGCCATCGCGATCAACGCCACGTTGAACGGCATCATCGCGCAGATCGTCTTTGCCTCGCGGGTTCTTTACGGTCTCGGTAAACAAGGAGCCTTGCCGCAAGCGATCGCTCATGTGAACGCGACAACTCAAACACCGATCCGCGCCAGCGTGCTGGTCACCGGCCTCGCGATGGTGGTCGCCACGATGTTCCCAATCGAGCGGTTGGCGGCGTTCACGTCGCTGATCACCCTCGTGATCTTTAGTTTCGTAAACTTATCTCTCTTAGCGATCAAATGGCGCAATGAACCGGCTCACGCTGGCG
>JANLPY010000717.1:0-25148 GCA_031367505.1 Hyphomicrobiaceae bacterium
ACAATCTCCACAGGCTTAACTTATCTAACCCATACTTAACTGGTTTAACATCTACGCAAAACTGGCTTGAAGTCGGTTTGATGCCTTGATTTTTCAAATTTGAAATGGATGAAGCCAAAGCCCATCGACCGACGGTCATCACCACATCAGGGAATTTGCTTTCGAGAACCAATCCCCCCGAATCGTTGTGGACTTCGCCCTGACGGTACGCTGTCATGACGTCGCTACGAATTGCCGTAGTGCCGCCGTGCCGTCATTACGGGCTGACAGCCCGACAAAGGATATTGAATGATTATAACACTCGCTTCCTCGAAGGGCGGCGTCGGAAAGTCTACGATCACTGGCTGCCTTGCCGGTGTCTGGGCTGCTGACGGCGATAAGGTCCACATTGTCGACCTGGATAATAACCGCACCGTCTCGCGCTGGTTTGCCGACGCGGAAAGGTGCCACCCAACATTACCGTGTCCGCACCAGACCCGTCGGGATTGACCGAGCACTTGGCCGAACTTGCGGCGGCAGCCAATCCCGACCTGATCTTGATCGACGTTGCCGGTACCTATGAACGGGCGCTGACGGTTGCCGTAGCCAGGGCACATCTCACGCTCATTCCAGCCGCGCCGACGGAAGCGGATATCTTCGAGGCATCACGCGTCGCTCGTCACATCACGTCGGTGTTCCAGGCCTTCGGGCGTGACCCGCTATACCGGCTGCTGCTGAACCGGGTACCCACCCTGTCCTCATCCGGGCAACTTTACTCAACGCTCGAAATTGTCCGCTTGCGGCTCCCACGCCTCAAAACGCGCATCATGCAGCGGGCTGCCTATGAGGAGTTGGGTCTATCCGGCCATCCGCCGCATTTCGCAGATCTGAAGCGGTCCACGGTTGCCAAAGCCGTCGCCGAACTAGATGCAGTGCGAGGCGACATCGATGCGCTCCTTCAAACTACCTACGCCTCACAACCTCTCGAAGGAGCCGCCTAATGAGCAAACCAAATTTCCGCCCAATTGCACCGCTCGATGTTGATGATGACGCACTTGAACGCGTCAATGAGCGTCTCGGCGTGCCCACGATGGTTCCCCCGGTGGCAAAGGCACAACAAGATGTAGTGACGGCAAGCCGTCCCGCCGTCCCGCCGCCAAGACGGCAACAGAAGCTCACTGTGCGCATCCCGGGTTATTTGGTCGACGCCTTAAAGCGAAGTGCTTTGGAGCAAAGAACAACGGTTCGTCATCTTGTCCTGCTCGCTTTGCAGAAGGACGGGTACGTCGTTAAACCGGCCGATCTGCTTCCGGGGGCAGGGGGGAGTGACTAAGCCAAGCCGTCAACCGCGACGGCAAGCCGTCTCGCCGTAACGCCAGCGCAGCACATTGAAGAAACCACCAGCAAAGAAAAGGATATGCATGCTTCCAAAGCCAAGCCGCGAAGAAATGCTAGCGGCACTTACCGATCCAGACCTTACCAATCCGCTAGCCGCTGCAATCGCTGCTGTCATAACGACCTATGGCGCGCTTCTACGCGAGCAGGCCAAACACGAAGATGCGCTCCCGAAGTTATTTCTTGTGCCGCGACCCCGCAATGAAATCGAGATGTTTGCATGCGAAGCGTTCACCCGCGAAGTTGCCTTACTTGGGCTCAACGTCAAAATCCGATCCGATAAATAACACGTGAAGGGGACCGCCTGGACTGTTTCTTCGCGACGGCATGACGGCAGACCGTCATGGCACCGTCCATGCTCGAAATCGCTCACATTGGGTAACCTCCCGAAGGGTGGAGCCGAGCAGCGGCATCATTTTAGCAACCGCTTGTGAAGAGCAACCCACCGTGCGGCGCAGCGCAAGCTCGCGCAGCGCGGTCAAATTACTCAACTTGAAGAACTGGTCGACCGCGCGTTTGGCATTCTCCGGCAGGTAGACCTTGCCCTCCTTGAGCCGCTGGATCAGTTCCTCTGGCGGCAGATCGACCACGACGATCTCGTCGGCTTTTTCGATGGCACTGTCCGGCACCGTTTCACGCACGGTGACACCGGTAATTCTCTGGACGACATCGGTGAGGCTTTCGAGATGCTGGATATTGAGTGTGGTCCAGACATCAATGCCGGCCCTTAGTGCCTCGCCGACGTCCTGATACCGCTTGGGATGCAGCAGGCCAGGCGCATTGGTGTGGGCATACTCGTCGACGAGCAGCAATGCGGGCCGCCGGACGATGGCGGCTTCGACGTTGAACTCCAACAACGTACGATTACGATATTCGGTCGTGCGTCGCGGCAGCACTTCGAGCCCTTCGAGCATGGCCGCTGTTTCGGCGCGACCATGCGTCTCGATCAGGCCGACCACCACATCGACGCCCTCGGCCTTCTTCACTCGCGCGGCCGACAGCATCGCATAGGTCTTGCCGACGCCCGGCGCCATGCCGAGGAAGACCTTCAGTTTGCCGCGCGTTTCCTTCTCGGCAAGCTCGAGCAGTGCAGACGGTGAGGGGCGCCGCTCATCGGTGTTGGATTGTTTATCGGCCATCCCTGATCACACACGTGGAGTGGCAAGCGCGTCAAGAGCAAGATTGAGTGTCAGCACGTTGACCCGGGGTTCGCCGAACACGCCGATCAGTGGTTGTTCGACGTGCAACTTGAGCAGCTCGCGTATGCGCTCTTCCGGTACACCGCGCGCGGTGGCGACGCGGGCAACTTGCTGTGCGGCAAAGGCGGGCGATATGTGCGGATCAAGCCCGCTCGCCGAAGTGGTGACGGCGTCAGCCGGCGCCTTCGCTACGCCAGTCGACTTGCCTAGAGCCGCTGCATCTGCCTGCACGCGTTCGATCAACTTTTTCGAAGTCGGCCCAAAGTTCGAGCCGCCGGAGTTGCCAGCGTTATAGGGTGCATCGACGGTCTTGGTATCGTCCTTCGGGTCGGGAGCGCTCGTTGCCGATGGCCGGCCATGGAAATAGCCGTCGGTCGTAAACGACTGACCAATCAGGCGCGAGCCGGCCACGGCATTACCCTTGCGGATGAGGCTGCCGTTGGCGTTATCCGGCATGGCCACCTGAACCAGTCCGGTGACCGCCAGCGGATAGGCGATACCGGTGAGCAGCGTGAAGAATGTCAGCATGACGATGGCCGGGCGCAGGTGAGAAAGTATGTTGATCTCCTTTAGGCGAGACGCAGGGCGGAAATTACCAAATCGATGAGCTTGATGCCGACGAACGGCACGATCAAACCGCCGAGGCCGTAGATCAGTAGGTTGCGGCGCAACAGCGCTTCGGCGCCGACGGGGCGATAAGTAATCCCCTTCAGTGCCAGCGGGATCAGCGCGATGATGATCAAGGCGTTGAAGATCACCGCCGACAGAACGGCACTCTCCGGCGTCGCCAGATGCATAACGTTGAGCGCGCCCAGTTCCGGGTAGGTGACGAGAAACAACGCCGGAATGATCGCAAAATATTTGGCGACGTCGTTGGCGATGGAGAATGTGGTCAGCGAGCCGCGCGTCATCAGCAGTTGCTTGCCGATGCTGGTCACCTCGATCAACTTGGTCGGATTGCTGTCGAGATCGACCATGTTGCCGGCTTCGCGCGCCGCTTGGGTTCCCGACTGCATGGCGACACCAACGTCGGCCTGCGCCAGTGCCGGCGCATCGTTGGTGCCGTCGCCGCACATCGCGACGAGCCGGCCCTTCGCTTGCTCCGACTTGATGTAGGCGAGCTTGTCCTGCGGTGTTGCCTCCGCGATGTAATCATCGACACCGGTCGCGATCGCGGCGGCGGTTACCGGATTGTCGCCGGTGACCATCACCGTTTTGATGCCCATGGCGCGCAGCTCCGCGAACCGTGCCTTGATATGCGGCTTCACCACGTCCTTGAGATGGATTACGCCGAGCAGCTGCTGGCCGCTCGCCACCGCCAGCGGCGTGCCGCCCGAGCGGGCGATGGTCTCGACCGCCTCGCGAAAGACGCCCGGTGCTTGCTGCATGGTCTGCCCGGTGAACTTGAGGACCGCATCGATAGCGCCCTTGCGAATGCAGCGGTCGTCGAGATCGACACCGGAGATGCGGGTCTGGGCCGAGAACGGGATGAATACGGGGGTTTTGCCTTCCAGGTTTGGCTCAACTTGCCCGTGGCTGCCTTTTGCAAGTGCCACGATCGAACGCCCTTCCGGCGTCTCGTCCGCCAGCGAAGCCAGCAATGCCGCCTCCGCGAGCTGCGCCGGGGTGACGCCTGGTACCGGCAGGAAGTCGGTAGCAAGTCGGTTGCCGAAAGTAATGGTGCCGGTCTTGTCGAGCAGCAGTACATCGACGTCGCCTGCGGCTTCGACGGCACGACCCGAGGTCGCCACTACATTGAACCGGATCAGCCGATCCATGCCGGCGATGCCGATCGCCGACAACAGGCCGCCGATCGTCGTCGGGATCAGCGTGACCAGTAGTGCCACCAGCATGGTAATCGGCAGCACGGTGCCGGAGTAGCCGGCGAGACCCCATAGCGTCGCGACCGCGATCAGGAAGATCAGTGTCATGCCCGACAGCAGGATCGATAGCGCCAGCTCATTCGGCGTCTTCTGACGTTGCGCTCCTTCGACGAGTGCGATCATGCGATCGAGAAACGATGAGCCGGGGCTTGAGGTAACGCGCACCTTGATCCAGTCCGACAGCACCATCGTGCCGCCTGTGACCGCCGAACGGTCACCGCCCGACTCGCGGATCACCGGTGCCGACTCGCCGGTCACCGCCGACTCGTTGACCGAAGCGATACCCGCAACCACCTCACCATCGGTCGGGATCGTATCGCCGGCCTCGACCAACACGACCTCGCCGATCACCAGATCAAGCGCCGCCCTCGGTTCCCAAAGGTCGTCAGTCGGGTCGTCGGGGTGGAGCAGCAACTTCGCCCGGGTGTCACTGCGCGTGCTGCGCAGTGCATCGGCTTGTGCCTTGCCGCGACCTTCGGCGATCGCCTCGGCGAAGTTGGCGAACAGCACGGTGAACCAAAGCCACGCGGCGATTTGGCTAGTGAAGAGCCAGCCGCCGTGTCCGGTTGCAACGTCGCGGATCAGGATCAGCGTCACCAGCAGGGCGACGACGCCGGTGACGAACATCACCGGATTGCGTATGAGTTTCTTCGGCGCGAGCTTCATGAACGCATCGATGATCGCCTGGCGGATGAGCGACGCGTCGAACGGCGCAGTGCTGACATGGGACGACATGATTTTGATCCTTCAGAAGGTTTTGCCGGCGAGCATCTGGAAGTGCTCGACGATGGGGCCGAGAGCGAGTGACGGGAAATATTGCAGACCGCCGAGGATCAGGATCACGCCGATCAGCAGGCCGATGAACAGGCCGCCGTGCGTCGGGAACGTGCCTGGCGAGACAGGCACCTTCTTCTTCGTCGCGATCGAACCAGCGATCGCCATTACCGGGATGACGTAGGCGAACCGGCCGAGCAACATGGCGATCGCGAGCGTAGTATTGTACCAAGGCGTGTTGGCGCTGAGGCCCGCGAATGCCGAGCCGTTGTTGCCGGCCGCCGACGAGTAGGCATAGAGGATCTCCGACAGTCCGTGCGGACCGGCATTGGCAAGACTTTCGAGTGCCTTCGGGAGCATTGCCGAGATGGCGGTGAAGGTCAGGATCGCGAATGGCAGGATCAACAGAGCGAGGATCGCGAGCTTCATTTCGCGTGGCTCGATTTTCTTGCCCAGGTACTCCGGCGTGCGCCCGACCATTAGACCGGCAATGAACACAGTCAGGATCGCCATCACGATCATGCCATAGAGGCCCGATCCGGTGCCGCCCGGCAGGATCTCGCCGAGCTGGATCATGACCAGCGGGATGAGACCGCCCAGCGGCGTGAGCGAATCGTGCATCGCATTGACGGCGCCGCACGACAGGCCGGTGGTGGCCACGACGTAGAGCGCAGTCAGCGCCTGGCCGAAGCGCACCTCTTTACCTTCCATGTTGCCGCCTAGCTGATCGACGCCGGCTTGGACCAGCAGCGGATTACCAGCGGTCTCCGCAGAGTACACAGCCGCGACGCCGGCAATCAGCAGAACGCCCATCACCATCAATAAGGCGTGTCCTTGGCGTGCATCACCGACCATGCGGCCGAAGGTGAATGTCAGCGCCGTCGAAATCAGCAACATGCTCCAGATCGAAAGGATGTTGGACCAGACATTCGGGTTCTCGAAGGGGTGCGCCGCGTTGGCATTGAAGTAGCCGCCGCCGTTGGTGCCGAGCTGCTTGATCGCTTCCTGGCTGGCGACGGGCCCAAGTGCGATCGCCTGCTTAGCGCCTTCGAGCGTTGACGCCTCGACGCTGCCCGTCAATGTCTGGGGAATGCCGGTCATGGCAAACGCCAGCGCCAGCAGCAGCGACAGTGGCAGCAGCACGTAGAGCGTGGCGCGGGTAAGATCGACCCAGAAATTGCCGAGTTGACCGGTGCCGGCGCGGGCGAAGGCTCGCGTAATGGCGATTGCGAGAGCAATGCCGGTTGCGGCCGACAGGAAGTTGTGCACCGTCAGTCCAGCCATCTGGCTCAGATGGCTCATCGTGGTCTCGCCACTGTAAGCCTGCCAGTTGGTGTTGGTGACGAAGCTGATTGCCGTATTGAAGGCCAGATCAGGCGCGACACCCGCAAACCCCTGCGGATTGAGTGGCAGAAACGCCTATAGGCGCAGGATGGCATACAGCACGACGAGCCCGGCGAGACTGAATACCAGCATCGCCAGTGTATAGCCGAGCCAAGTCTGCTCCTTGGTAGGCTTGATCCCGCTGGGGGCGTAGAGCCCCCGCTCGACCGGACCGAGTAATGGTGAAAGGACCGTGCGCTCGCCTTGGAAGACGCGCGCCATGTAAAACCCGAGAGGACGTGCCGCAATCAACACGGCTCCCAGTACGGCCGCGATCTGCAGCCATCCGACGATGGCCATGTGGATTTTCCTTTAGCGCCCTAAAACTTCTCTGGGCGTAGCAGCGTGTAGAGCAGGTAGGCAGCGAGGCCGATGGCAACTGCCAATCCGATGAGGGGGTCATTCATGGCAGGGTCCTCACGCTCTTGCGCAGAGCTTGGCGTAGACGGCCAGCAGGGCAAAGAGGCCAACACCCAAGCCGAGGAATACGAGGTCAAACATGCGAGCAACTCCTATGCAGTGACAAGAGTAAGAATAGTCAGGCCGTTATCAAATCTCGATAGGGAAGACGTCCCTCAAGTATAAAGCCCGCATAAAGATCACGCGAAACCCGAATGCGGCCACGCGGATTTGCAGTCACAAACCACGCAACCATCTTATGCCGGCATTGCCAAGTCCGAGTGCTCGTTGACCGCGTTGTGCTCCAGGATCATCGATAGCGGCTCGATAAACAGTCGATAATCGTGAACACCGGCTTGACCCGGCCCTTGGGACATCCCCCATAGAGGATGCGGTCAGACAGCAACGAGGTGATTCATGAACCCTTCTGAAGCCGCCAAACAGCTCGGAGTTTCGGCGAAAGCGCTGCGACTCTACGAGGATCGTGGCCTTATATCTCCAAGTCGCACTGCCGCCGGATGGCGTGCCTACGGTCCAGAGGAGTTGGCGCGTGCTGCCGAAATTGTGGAGTTTCGCGCGTTAGGTCTCAGTCTCAACGAAGTGGCGCGCGTCCTCAGCGGTGACGCGCAACTGATTGAACGAATTCTAGCGGCGCATGAGGTGGCGTTGGGAGAGCGTATACACCGGTTGAATGAGAACGTTCAGAAAGTTCAACGATTGAGGTCGGAACTCAGCCGCGGCGTTATGCCTGCAGTGTCGGAAATCGCCCGATGGATGCGACCGCCTGGTGAGATCAGCATCTCATTCGATCTTCCTTGGCCATGGGGTGGCGAGCGTTTCGAGCTGCGTGACATCCGGCCGCTCAACCACATTGTCGGTCCACTCGGCAGCGGCAAGACGCGTCTGTTGATGCGATTGGCCGAGGCATTTGGTGATGCCGATTTTATCGGGATGGACCGGTTGGCAGACGGTGGCGTTAGCGTGAAGGCGAGGCTGAATGCTGATCCAGACCTAGGGTCTAGAGTTGATCGTGCCGTTGCATCGATCGTCGATTGCGGCGGTAGCGCGTCGACTACACTAGTTACATTGCTCACCAGCCTGGAGACAGAAGGTCGAGCGGTGCTCGTGATCGATATGTTGGAGCATGGCTTGGATGCGGCCAACCAAGAGGCCTTGATTACTTTTCTACGGCGGCGTGGGCCGGCGGCGAAGCGGCTCTTCTTTACCACCCGGTCGAACGTGATCCTCGATCTTGAAGCGGTCGGCGGCGATGAAGCAATCATTACTTTGTCCGGCCAACCACAGCCCTCCAACGCGTATCGCTCCCTATTACGGGGCACCGGGTTACGAGGCTGTGGCGACATGCTTGGCATCGCCGGAAGTTCGCGCACGCACTGAAGGCGTGATTGCTTGGCGTCCGTGCGCATGAAGGGGGATGCAACTTGGATCAACTGACGAAGGCTCGGGAAACGCGATAACATCGTGCCAGTGCCAGGATCAATGAAGTAAAGGTTGGCAAACCTAAGCTATCCCGAGGGAGGCTGAGGCTATAGCCTGCTTGTGGGCAGCAACCATCTTCATTGAGGGCAAAATATTTGCGGTATCCATCCTACCCCGATCCCTGCGGCTGGAACGACATGCTACCGCCGCGCATTGCGAAATCTTCTGCCGTTGGTGAGATCACTGCCAAATATGCGATTGTCGGCGCAGGGTTCACTGGGCTCGCGGCGGCCCGGCGATTGTCCGAACTCGATCCCACGGCCGACATCGTCGTGCTTGAAGCCACGACTGTCGGTGAAGGCTCTTCGGCGCGCAATTCCGGCTTCATCAGTCCGAGTGACATCACCGGCGGACTAGGACAAGGCGAGATCGACCAAGCCGAAGCGCGCAACCGTTACGGCACCGAGGGGTTCGATTGGCTTGTCGCATTGATCGAGCGCTACGGCATCGATTGCGATTTGCATCGCAGCGGCAGGATCAAAGCGGCGGCGACTGAAAACGGCGAGAAGTCCGTCCGGGCCTCGCTCGATGTCGTGCGGACACTGAATATTCCGCACATGATGCTCGACCGCGACTTGATGCGAGAACGGATCGGCACCAGCTATTATCGTTGCGGTCTGTTCACTGAAGAAGGCTACCTCGTGCAGCCGGCGTCCCTCATCAGGGGGCTTGCCGACGCGCTGCCAGCCAACGTGCTCCTGTTCGAAGGCTCACCGGTGCGTGAGCTGGAAAAGGCGGAAAAGTGGCGTCTGCATACCGCTGATGCATGTATCACCGCAGACTATGTGATCATGGCGGCCAACGCTTCGATCAAGAATTTCGGGTATCTGCGCGACCGGTTGGTTACGATCTACACTTATGCTGCGATTACCCGATCGATGGCGCCAGCCGACGCCGCAAGGCTTGGCTCAATGGCTTCATGGGGACTGTTGTCGGCGCATCGGCTGGGAACCACGGTACGGCGCGTTGGTGCCGATCGTCTGATGGTGCGCTCGCTTTGTTCCTACGAGCGCGGCATGGCGTCCGAACGCGCCCATAGCGCCCTGCTCACGCGATTTCGCAGACGTTACCCCGATCTGGCGCACGTTGACTTCGAATATGCCTGGGGAGGAACGACGGCACTGACGATGAACGGCGCGCCGTTCTGGGGCCGCATCGACGATCAGCTTTTTGCGTCGGCCGGTTGCAATGGCGCAGGCGTCGTCAAGGGCACGGTCCTCGGCAAAAAACTGGCCGAGCACATCGTCGGGCAACCCGTCGAAGCCGACCTAGCGCGTGCTTACGGAACGCCAAATTGGATCGCGCCAGAACCATTCCGGTCGCTGGGTTTTCACGTTGTGTCCACTTTCGAGCGGCGCAAAGCTGGACTTGAGAGTTAGCGCTCTGATTTCGCGGTTTGGTGATTGGCAGCAACGGGTGTTCTGTCGGCGTGGACGCCCGCCTCAAACAATCTAATACTTGTAAAACCGGATTTCGAATAGGCTCGCGGCTCGATCGAAGTAACACCCTCAAGCTCATGCTGACCCTGCGTCAAATCGAAGTTATCCGGGCGATCATGGTGACCGGCACGGTCGGCGGTGCCGCGCGCCTGCTGAACGTGTCGTCGCCTGGCATAAGCCGCGTCATGAAGCACGCGGAAAGCGTGCTCGGCATGAAGTTGTTCAGCCGCAAGGCCGGCCGTTACATGCCGACGCGCGAGGCCCACGATATCTTCGCTCAGATCAACGGCGTGTACGAAAAAGTCGAAGACCTTGGATATGTAATCAAGCGCCTTAAACGTGGCGCTGGTTCTGAATTGAAGATCGGATCGGTGCCAAGCATTTCGACCGTTATGGTGCCCCGCGCGATCGGCGACATTCAGCGCCAGTTCCCCGGATTGATCGTCGAGATCGATGTGCTCAAGCTCGAAGAGGCCATCGACTACCTTCTGCTCGGCAAAGGCGAGGCCGTGGCGATGAGCTACAAGCTTGATCATCCACTCCTGACCTTCGAGCCGCTCGCCACGGGCCGGCTGAAATGCATCGTGCCGGTCGCCCACGTGCTCGCAAATCGGACGCATATTTCCGCCCGCGAAATCGTCAAACATCCGCTTATTGGCATTGATCCGAACGATCCTTACGGGCGGATCATGGCTGGCATTTTCAACAGAAACTCGTTGCAATACGATCTGAAAATACGCGCGCGATTTGGCTCAACCGTTTGCGCTCTGGTGACCAACGGACTGGGTATCGGCGTGATCGATGAGTTCACTCTGGCTGGCAACAACTGGCCGGGATTATCGATCCTTGAGATCGAGGAGAAAACCGCTTTCGACACCTTTGTCGCTTATCGCAAGGATGCAACGCTTTCCAACGCATGCGAGCGATTTATCGTGGCGCTACGTGGGCACATGCACAGTGGCGCGAAGGCGGTATCCGAGCTGCCGGCTCCCGCGCGCCGTCTGAAAAAAGTAACCTGAGATTAAGTTCATCGTCGGTTTTGGTCATTGACGGTACATCGTTGCTGAGCCAGGAGTGATCCACCGGTCATGCGCGCAGACACACGAGCCGTAACCTCAATCGGCCCAAAGCGCTGCTACCCGGCAAAATGGAAACTGGTCCAAGGGAAACGCGCATGTATCGTACTTTATCATTAGCTGTGCTGGCAGCCGCGGGATTGAGCGTCGCGCTCCCCGCATCCGCGCAAGACACGATCAAGATCCCGAACATCATCGAGCTTTCGGGTGCCGGCGCTACGGTTGGCAAGAACTGGCAGAACGGCTCGCAAATGGCCGTCGACGAGATCAATGCAAAGGGCGGAATTCTGGGCAAGAAAATCCAGCTTGAATTCGTCGATACTGGCTCCGACCCGGGTAAAGCCCGCGCCGGTGTTCAACGTGCAATCGACGAAAAGCCAATTGCAATTTTTGGCCCGATCTATTCTGGCAGCGTCAGCGCCACGCTGAAGATGACCGCCGAGGCCGAGATCCCGCAAATCATCGGTGGCGAAGCGGCACCACTGACGGCGCAAGGCTCCAAGTACATTTTCCGCACGTCCTTTGGCCAAAACGTCTCAATGCCGAAGATCGCGAATTACATTCGTGACGACGTGAAGGCCAAGACGATCGCCGTTGTCTACGTCAACAACGACTTCGGCAAGGGTGGCCGTAATGCCATCATGAAGGAGCTCGAGAGCCGCAACATCAAAGTCGTGGCTGACATCTCGACCGAAGCCGGTCAGGCCGATTTCGCCGCCGACGTTGTCAAGGTGAAGGGTGCCAACCCGGACGCGGTGTTCATCTACACCAATGAAGAAGAGAGCGCGCGCTTCCTGATCGAAGCCAAGAAGCAGGGCATCGACAAGCCGCTGATCGGTGAGACGACGTTGCTCGGCCAGAAGGTCATCGACCTTGCCAAGGATGCAGCGAACGGGGTCAAGGGGCACGTCGGCCTGACCGTTGATGCCGATATCCCCCTGGTCAAGGAATTCGCCAAGAAGTTCGAAGCAAAGTACAATTACAAATCCGATCACAACGGCATGAAGGGCTATATCGCGCCGTACATGTTGAAAGCCGCCGCCGAAAAGGCCGGCAAGCTCGACGGCAAGGCGATTGCCGCGGCACTCCACGGCTTGACGATCAGCCCTGAGAAGGAGCCAGGCATCCTGATCGAAGGCACCTGGGATGATACCGGCGAAATTGATCGCATTTCGTTCCTTGCCGAGATCAAAGGTGGCCAGCAGGTGATCACCAAGACCCTGCCGAAGCTAAAACCGTAATAAGTGAGGGAGGCCCGTCGGCTCCGGGGGGAGCCGACGGGCAATTTTATCGAGCCAGCGTTCATACTGCCCGCAAGCGGATCAGCCGGCTTGCGACTCCAAGCGCTCATGGAGCTCCGGAAATGTCCGACTTTCTACAACTTGTCATCGCTGGCCTAGCAACAGGTGCCATTTACGCGCTAGCTGCGATCGGCTTCACACTGCTTTGGCAAACGTCGCAAACGATCAATTTCGCCCAGGGCGAGTTTGTCATGCTGCCAGCATTCTTTGCGCTCGCAGCCATGAAGTGGTGGGGCGTACCTTTCTTCGTCGCAGCGCCGTTGGCGATAATACTGGCGCTGATCGTGCTCGGCGTAATGTTCAAAGGAATTATCGTCAATCCGCTGATCAAGCAGGGCGTTCTACCGATGGTCATCTCGACCATCGCGCTGGCGATCTTCCTCAAGGAAGGTGTGAAGGACATTTACAGCGCCGAAGCGCAACCGTTCCCAACCATCCTACCCGACATTCTGTACTCGATTGGTGGTGTGAAAGTATCGCTGGCGCAAATCGGCGTGCTGGTCGTCGCGCTTTCGACAATTCTGACGTTGAGCTGGTTCCTAGCCGGGACCCGTACCGGCCGGCAGATGCAGGCGACCGCGCAGAACCCAACCGTCGCCCGGATCCTTGGCGTCGATGTCGAACGCATGGTGCTCTACACCTTTCTGATCAATGCGGGCCTGGCCGCCGTCGCCTCGCTGCTGATCTCGCCGATCTACCTTGCCAAGTTCTCCAACGGCGAAACGCTAGGATTGGTTGCCTTCGTCGCAGCGATCGTCGGCGGCTTCAACCAAGTTCGTGGCGCCATCGTCGGCGGCCTGATCGTTGGCGTGATCGACAACCTCGCGGCAGCCTACGTCTCGACCTCCTACCGCCAAGCAGTGCCACTGGCCCTGCTCGTTCTAATCATCCTGTTCCGGCCGCAAGGATTACTTGGCCGTAAAGAGGAGCGCGCAATATGAGCCTCTCCACCTTAAGGGTTCCACTGCTGATCGTTGCCGCCCTGGCCTTCATTTTATTGCCGGCGGATTTGACCGGCTTCGGCATTCCCTGGCCCGGCCTCAAGCGCTACGGCATGTTCATCTTGTCGCTGTGGCTTGTGACGTCGATCGCTGCCATGGGCGTCAACCTGATCATGGGCTACGCTGGACAAGAGACGTTGGCGCAGGCAGCTTTCCTCGGGATCGGCGCCTACACGACAGCAATCCTGACTAAGGCTGGCGTGCCGTTCGGTGTGGCATTTGCCGTGTCCGGCATCGCCTCGTTCCTAATCGGCATTGTGTTGGGCTTCCCTGCACTTCGTGTGCAAAAACACTATCTCGCCTTCGTGACGCTCGCCTTTTCGGTGTTCGTGTGGCTGGTGATCCGCAATGAGGAGTGGTTGACCGGCGGCGTTTCCGGCATCCAAGACGTTGCCCGCCCCTCGTTGTTCGGCCTCAGCCTGAAACCAGCACTCTATTATTATTGGTTCATCTGCGCGATCACGGCTGTGCTAGCCGCGGCAATGTGGTGGATCATCCGCAGCCCGTGGGGACGCGCGTTCACTGCGCTCAGGGAAAACGCGATCCGCGCCGAAAGCCTCGGCATCGACGTGCGCGGCTACAAGCTGTTGGCATTTGCAATCGGCTCGGCGTATGGCGGTTTTGCTGGTTCGCTCTACGCGCCATTGGTCGAATTTATCGATCCTGCACCATTCTCACTCGCCCCATCGCTTCTGTATCTGCTGATGGTAATGCTGGGCGGCATGGGCACGTTGCTCGGTCCATTCATCGGTGCCGGCGTGGCGGTCCTGTTTCCCGAATGGTTACGGTTCGCCGAGGGTTTGGCACCAATCATCTTCGCTTTGATCGTCATGGTCATGGTGGCCCTTTGCCCGACCGGCATCGTCGGTCTGTTTGAGCGCATCTTCGTAAAAAAACGACGGCCGCATGCGGATGACAAAGGCCCCGTGCTCGGCGAGGTGAAATCATGAGCACTCCCAGCGATAATGTTTTATCGGTTCGCAACGTCGCCAAGTCGTTCGGCGGCGTGCAGGCGGTACGCGGTGTCTCGTTCGATGTCCGTCCAGGCGAAATCTTAGGGCTGATCGGGCCAAACGGCTCCGGCAAGTCGACGCTCTTCAATTGCATCCTCGGGCAGCTCTTGCCAACCACCGGCGAGGTGCATGTCGATGGCCGGAACGTCACCGGACTGCGCCCCTCGCAACTCAATCGATTAGGAATCGGGCGCACATTTCAGTTGCTGCAAGTGTTCCCGCAATTGACGGTGACCGAGAACCTCATTCTCGCGGGCCAAGAACACAAAGGCTCACGGCTCTCTCGCCTGTTCGGGGCGTCCGACGCGGGCTTGAGCGCGGACGCCGAGCGCATGATCGACTTCTTCCGTCTTGGGCATCTGCGGCATGAAAAAGCTGGTGGCTTATCGTACGGACAACAGAAGTTGCTCGATTGTGCGATGGCCTTCATGGCGGGCCCCCGTCTCGTGCTGCTCGATGAGCCGGCTGGCGGCGTCAATCTATCGATGCTGGCCAATCTCAAGGAGCGATTGCAGGCGATCAACGCAGAGACAGGCGCGACCTTCGTCGTCATCGAACACAACATGGAATTCGTCATGTCGTTGTGCACGCGCATCATCGTGCTCGCGGAGGGCGAAATCATCGCCGAGGGATCGCCCGAAACGGTGCGGCGCGATCCCAGGGTCATCGAAGCATATCTCGGGCATTGAGGGCACAGGCGATGTCGGGCGATTTCATTCTGACGCTGCAAGACGTTGTCGCCGGTTACGGCAAGATGACGATTTTGAATGGCACGACCGCTGGTATCCGGCGAGCAACGATTACCACCGTGATCGGCCCGAACGGCGCCGGTAAATCGACGATGTTCAAAACGATATTCGGTCTGCTACCGGTGCGCTCGGGTAAAATAGAACTGGCTGGGCGTGACACATCGAATTTCACGCCCCGGCAAATGCTCGACGCCGGCGTTAGCTTCGTGCCGCAAGGGCGCAACATATTTCCCGAATTGACGGTGCGCCATAACCTCGAACTGGGCGGCGTGGCGCTCTCCGATCAGTCGAGTTTGCCGGCCAAAATCGACGCCATGATGAAGCGCTTCCCAATTCTGTTGGAAAAGGCCGACACACAGGCCGGCACCCTTTCCGGCGGCCAGCAAAAATTGCTCGAGGTCGCGCGCGGCCTGTTGCTCGACCCAAAGCTCATGCTCATCGACGAACCTTCCATCGGCCTGTCACCGCTGATGGTGCAAGAGGTGTTCGGCATCTTGAAAAACTTGCGCGATAGCGGCGTCACCATCCTATTGATCGAGCAGAATGCCAAACAGGCACTTCAGCTTTCGGATTATGGGCTCGTGCTTGAACAAGGCCAAACCCGGATCGAAGATAAAGCCTCGACAATCCTCGCCGATCCACGCATTGCGCAACTGTTCCTGGGAGGCGGGCTTGCTCCGGCGGCAGGGGAGGCCAAGCGATGACGGCGCCGCCAATGCTGGTCGGTTTGGTCGGCGCAAACATCATGAAGTCGCTGTCGCCGGCGCTCCACGAAGACGCGCTCGCGGCAACGGGGCGGCGCGGTTACTATCACCTGATGGATTTGGACCGGCTGCCAGGTCGCACGCTCGATCAGTTGTTGCAGGCTGTGAAAGTTGCCGGGTTCGCCGGGGTCAACGTGACGTTTCCGTGCAAGCAGGCGGTGATGCCGCTGCTGGACGAAATCTCGGCGGAGGCTCGGGAGATCGGCGCGGTCAATACCGTGGCGATCTCGAACGACGGGCGGACAACCGGCCACAACACGGATCGCATCGGTTTTCAACGCAGTTTCGAAGAAGTCCTCGGCCGCGCAGCTATCGACGGCCGCAGCGCGGTCCTGATTGGCGCTGGTGGCGCTGGTCGCGCGGTCGCGTCGGCGTTAATGGGGTTGGGCGCGGCGACCGTTATTATTCACGACACCGACAAAGTGCGCGCCTCGGCGCTGGTCGCCGATTTGATCATGCTGTTTGGCGCCAGCCGTTGCCGATTGGCCGATGACCTGCCACGCGCCATCGCGGGGGCTGCCGGCGTCGTCAATGCAACGCCAATTGGCATGCACGGATTTCCCGGCAACCCAGTTCCAATGGGCGCCATCACCGCGAAGCACTGGGTCGCCGACATCATTTATTCGCCGATGGAAACAGAGTTGATCATCGCCGCCCGCGGCAAGGGTGCAGCAGTGCTCACCGGCGGCGGCATGTGTGTCCACCAAGCCGCAGAATCGTTCCGGTTGTTTGCCGGCCATCCGCCAGATGTCGCACGCATGCATCAAACATTTGCGGCAGCACTCGCACGACGCGATGCCGGCGCTGCGGCCAAGGCCTAGTCGCGATCGATTGATTGCGCACCGCAATGTAGCCAACCGGATTGGCTGCCATGCTTGTCGACATCGAAATTTGACCGGCCATTGGGCTTGCCCTTCCTGATCTCCACTGCCATCGTCCGTTCGGAAACGTGATCACAAAAAGAGCCCACTTCACCAGGGCCCCGAAACGACGAGGGATTAGATGACGCCGACAATGCCAAGCGGTCCAGGGCCGGAGGCTGCCTTTCGCGCCTTCCTGAAGGCCGAGCGATTTATGATCCAACGCAGTCCATCGACCGGCGCGCACGTTTTCTATCCGCGTGTGGCAGCTCCGGTCAGCGGCGCGATGGACCTCGAATGGGTCGAGGCGTCAGGCCTCGCCACGATTTATTCGATCACCATCAATCGCTCGAAGGCATCGACGCACAATGTCGCCATCGTCGAACTGGACGAAGGCCCCCGCATGATGACCAACATCGCGGATGTGGAAACGGCCCCCATCGGGACGCGGGTCAAGGCTCGCATCGTCGAGATCGATGGCGAACCAGCCGTGGTGTTTGGTCTGATCGATGGAGCCCGGGCATGAGTGGACGTCAGTTGCGCGGCAAGACCGCCATCGTCGGCATTGGCGGCGCCGGTTGGGGCGAGGCTCCAGGACGTTCGGCGATTGAGCTCTTGGGTGAAGCTTCGCTCGCGGCCATCGCCGATGCAGGTCTAAAGCTGAGCGATATCGACGGAATTTGCGCGGCCACGTCTACGCACGCGTTCCCGACACTGACGGTTGCCGAGTACTTAGGCATCAACCCGACGTTCTTCGAAGGCACCAACGTCGGCGGCTCCTCGTTCGAGATGCATCTCTTGCAAGCGGCACTCGCGCTCGACGCTGGGATCTGCAACGCCGTGCTCTTTTGCTATGGCTCGAACCAGCGCACCGCCGGTGGCAAGCTAGTATCGATGAGTGAACCGCAATGGCATGAGGCGCCCTACAAACCGCGTCACCCGATCACAGGCTATGCGCTGGCAACGGCGCGGCACATGCACGAATACGGCACCACGCGTGAGATGCTGGCTGACATCGCGGTTGCTGCGCGGCAATGGGCGAACCTAAATCCGTCGGCATTCGCCAAGGGGCCGCTGACCCGTGAGGATGTGCTGAAGGCACGCATGGTATCGGATCCATTGACGACACTCGACTGCTGCCTCGTCACCGACGGCGGCGCTGCCTGCGTAATGGTGCGTGCCGATCGCGCAAAGCAACTCAAACAAAAACCGTCCTACGTTCTGGGTGTCGGTGGCGCACATTCGCATCGCTCGATCGCGCAAGCAGCCAGTCTAACGCGGACGGTGGCCGCCGACAGTGGTCCTCGTGCGTTCGCCATGGCTGGCCTCAAGCCGTCCGATTGCGATCTGGTGATGCTGTACGATGCCTTCACGATCACGACGTTGTTGTTTCTCGAAGACCTCGGCTTCTGCCCGAAGGGTGAAGGCGGCCGGTTCGTCCAGAATGGAACGATCGCGCCAGGGGGAAAACTGGCGGTCAATACGTCCGGCGGTGGGCTCAGTTGCGTGCACCCAGGAATGTATGGCTTATTCCTGATCGTCGAAGCGGTCACCCAGTTGCGTGGCCACGCCGGCGCGCGCCAGCTGGCAAAGTGCGACGTCGCGCTGTGCCACGGCAATGGTGGTCAGCTGTCGAGTGAAGTCACTGCCTTGCTCGGCAACGAGGTGGTGCTGTGAAACTCGTGCAACCGATGCTGCGCGCATCGACGTTGCTCGCGCCACGCTCGGTCGTCGTGGTCGGAGCATCGGCCGATCCGCAGCGGATCGGCGGGCGCGTCATCGCCTATATGCTGGAGCGCGGGTTTGCCGGCGCGATCTACCCCGTCAATCCGAACCGGGCCGAGATACAGGGCCTCAAAGCCTACGCCTCGATTGCGGACTTGCCCGAAGCGCCAGATGCCGCGATCGTTGCCCTCCCGGCGGCCCACGTGGTCGAGGCGATTACAGCTCTGGCCGTGCGCGGTGTCGGCACGGCGACCGTATTCTCATCCGGATTTGCCGAAGTTGGCGTCGATGGCCAAGTGCTTCAAGATGACATGCTTGCAGCCGCACGCGCACATGGCATGCGTATCCTGGGGCCCAACACACTCGGCGTGCTCGACGTACGAACGAACTTCTACGGAACATTCGCGTCGACGTTTTTGTCCGGTTTTCCGAAGCCTGGACGTATTGGAATCGCGAGCCAGTCGGGAGCTTATTCCGGCCACCTGATGGCAACGATGCGCGAACGCGGCCTTGGCGTCGCCAGTTGTGTGATGACCGGCAACGAAGCCGATCTAACGATCTCGGATGCGATCGCGGCGATGGTTGCCGACGACGGCATCGATGTGATTGCGGTCTATGCCGAAGGCATCAAGGACGGAGCCAGTTTCATTGCAGCATTGGAAGCTGCACGTTCCGCCCGAAAACCGGTTGTCGTGATGAAGGTTGGCCGCAGCCAACTCGGTGCCGAAGCGGCTCGCTCGCACACGGCTTCAATCGCCGGTAGCGACCAAGTGACCAGCGCAATACTCGCCGGGTGCGGCGCCGTGCGCGCCCGCACCACCGAGGAAATGCTCGACATCGCGCACCTGGCGACGCGGCGGATCTATCCGGCCAACAACACGCTCGGCGTGTTGACCGTCAGCGGTGGCGGCGGTGTACTGATCGCCGATGCGGCCGAAGATGCAGGCGTTGCGATGCCACCAATGCCGGCCGCCGCGCAGGCGCGCCTCAAGGCATTGCTGCCGATTTGCTCGCCGGTCAATCCGGTCGACTGCACGGCACAAGCGTTGAACGATATCGGGCTGTTCGGCGAGTTCACCGATAGCATCGCACAGGATGGCAACTACGCTTCGATGCTGACGTTCTTGACGTACACGGCTTACGCGCCACAGTTCTCGGCCAAGCTGCGCTCTGAATTGCGTAAGGTCCGCGAGCGCTATCCGGACCGGCTGAACGTGGTCTCGATCATCGCCGCCCGCGAGACAATCGATGCGTTCGAGGCGGACGGGATTTCGGTGTTCGAAGACCCCAGCCGCGCGGTCGGCGCAATCGCCGCGATGGGACAGTTTGGCCGCGCGTTCGCTCGCGAAGCCGGCTTGAAACCGCCCGTCGTTCCGCCGGTCACGCTACCGAGTGCAACTCCCAATGAGGCCGAAGCGAAGCGCATTCTCAAAGCCGCTGGCATCGCCATCGCCGAGGAACGACTGTGTACGACGACCGCGGCAGCAATGGACGCTGCCGCAACGATCGGTTTCCCCGTGGTGATGAAGATCGTCTCGCCGGACATCCTGCATAAGTCTGAGATCGGCGGCGTGCTGCTCGATATCCACAACGCCGAGCAAGTTCGCGACGGCTACGCAACGTTGATCGAGCGCGCAAAGACCCACGCCCCCAATGCGCAAATCTCCGGAGTCCTCGTCGCACGCCAATTGAAGGGCGGCGTCGAGTGCATCCTAGGCATCAACCGCGATCCGGTGTTCGGGCCGATTGCAATGTTCGGCCTCGGCGGCGTCTTCGTCGAGGTGATGAAAGACGTGGTGCTGCGACGTTGCCCATTCGGCGTCGATGTCGCAGTCGAGATGATCCAAAGTATCCAGGGTGCGCCATTGCTGTTGGGAGCGCGCGGTCGCCCGATGGCTGACGTTGAAGCCCTTGCCGAAATGCTGTCGCGGTTGTCGGTGCTGGCGCATCAAGCGGGCGACGGTTTGCGGTCGATCGATCTCAATCCGGTCATCGTCCTGCCCAAGGGACAAGGTGCTTACGCGGTCGACGCCGTGATCGAGATCGAGGAGCGCCGTTGATGGCAATCGATTATCAAAAGCTTCTCGATTTCGATATTCCGGAAGTGCGTCAGCGGATCACCCCGCGCGATGCGATCCTCTACGCGCTGTCGATCGGCATGGGGCAAAATCCACTCGATACCCGGCAGCTCGACTACGCTGATCATCACCGGTCGCTCAAGGTCGTGCCCTCGATGGCGGTGGTGCTTGGTCATCCTGGGTTCTGGCTGCGCAATCCCGCGACCGGCGTTGATGCCGTGCGGCTGGTCCATGGTGAACAGTCGATCGAATTGCTGCGTCCGCTACCAATCGAAGGTGAGATCGTTGCCAAGACCCGGGTGACGGGGATCGTCGATAAGGGTGAGGGCAAAGGCGCGCTTCTCTTTTCGGAAAAAGCGGTACGCGTTGCAGCGTCAGGAGAGTTGATCGCCATCACGCGCTCGACCACTTTTCTGCGCGGTGATGGCGGGTTTGGTGGCCCATCCGGCCCGGTCGCATCGCCTCACGCATTGCCCGTGAGCCCTCCCGATATCACGATCGAGTTGGCGACCCGCCCCGAGCAGGCGTTGATCTATCGCCTCAACGGCGACGACAATCCGCTTCATTCCGATCCGGCGGTCGCTGCCAAGGCTGGATTTCCGCGTCCGATCCTGCACGGGCTTTGCACAGCGGGTGTCGTGACGCACGCGGTGCTCGCCGGCCTTTGCGGGTACGACGCAACGCGTCTCACCGGCTGGCGCTTGCGGTTCACGTCGCCGGTGTATCCGGGTGAGACGATCGTCACCGAGATCTGGCGCGACGGCTCGTTCCGCGCCCGCATCAAGGAACGCGACGTGATTGTTATCAACAACGGCCACGCGACAGTTGCCGCTCCGGCATGAGCCCATCGGATCACCTAAGAGGAACGACCATGACCAAAATGCTCGACGGCAAAGTTGCAATCGTCACTGGCGCGGGCGGTGGCATCGGCCGCGAAATTGCGACCGCCATGGCGCAAGCCGGAGCCCAGGTGCTGATCGCCGACATTGGCGTTTCGCTTTCTGGTGAAGGCGGCTCCGGCACACCGGCCGAGCAGACGAAACAAATCATCGAACAACGCGGCGGCAGCGCTGCGATCTGTACTGAAAGCGTCAGCGAATGGGCGTCGGCCCAGAAGATCGTCGCCGCCGCGATGGACGCCTTCGGACGCGTGGATATCGTCGTCAACAACGCCGGCATTCTGCGCGACGTGATCTTCCACAAGATGACGCCTGAGGACTGGCTCTCGGTCATCAATGTGCACTTGAATGGATCGTTCTATGTAAGCCGTGCCGCCGCCGAGCACTTCCGTAAACAGGAGAGCGGTGCCTTCGTACACATGACCAGCACGTCCGGCCTCGTCGGCAATTTCGGCCAAGCCAATTACTCGGCCGCTAAACTCGGCATCACTGCGCTATCGAAATCGATCGCTCTCGATATGGCGCGCTACAACGTGCGCTCCAATTGCATCGCGCCGTTCGCCTGGAGCCGGATGACGAACTCGATCCCGGCCGACACGCCGGATCAAAAAGCTCGCGTCGCCAAGCTGCAACAGATGACGCCGGACAAGAACGCGCCGCTTGCGGTGTTCCTCGGCTCGGATGCAGCGAAGGGCGTGAGCGGCCAAATCTTCGCGACCCGCATGAACGAGATCATCCTGATGAGCCAAAGCCGGCCGACACGCAGCGTGCATCGAAGCGAAGGCTGGACGCCGGAAGCGATCGCCGAACAAGCCTATCCGGCATTGAAGCCCAACCTGGTTCCCCTCGATCGCAGCCAAGATGCGTTCTCCTGGGACCCGATCTGATGCGGATTAAATGCGCGCAAGATCTGATGACGGGGCTGATGTTCGCGGCAATCGGCTTAGCGGCGCTCTGGTTTGGTGCTGATCTATCGCTGGGCACCGCGCAACGTCCCGGTACCGGACTGCTTCCGCGCGTTCTTGCGTGGTTGCTGATCGGAACCGGCGCAATTTTACTCGGCAAGTCGTTGGTCGTCGATGGTCCAGGATTGGGTAATTGGGCGTGGCGGCCCCTCATAATGGTGACACTCGCAACAATAGCCTTCGCCCTGCTGATCGATGGGTTTGGCCTGGTCGCTGCAATGCTTGCCTCGATGACACTCGCCGCACTTGGCACACCGGAAACGCGCTGGCGTGAGTACCTGATGTTCGCCGCTTTCATGCTGCTGATCGGTGTCGGCATGTTCATCTGGGGGCTCGGCATGCCGGTTACGATTTTTCCGAAAGCACTGTCATGGAAATAGGCGCCTTACTTTCGAATTTGGCGCTCGGCTTCTCGGTCGCGGTGACGTTGCAGAACTTGATGTGGTGCCTTGCCGGCACTGTGATTGGAACGGCGATCGGTGTGCTCCCCGGCATCGGCCCAGTGGCCACGATGGCATTGCTGCTACCTGCAACCTATGCGCTGCCGGCCGACGGCGCGATGATCATGCTGGCCGGGATTTATTACGGTGCCCAGTACGGTGGATCGACGACGGCCATTCTCGTCAACTTGCCGGGCGAAAGCTCATCTGTCGTCACCTGCCTCGATGGTTATCAGATGGCCCGCCAAGGCCGTGCCGGCGCAGCATTGGCCATCGCCGCGATCGGTTCGTTTTTCGCCGGAACCGTCGCGACGCTCGCGATTGCGGTGGCAGCTCCGCCTCTGACGCTGCTTGCCCAGCAATTCCAACCCGCCGACTATTTCTCGTTGATGATCCTGGGTCTCGTCGCCTCCATCGTGCTGGCACATGGCTCGGTCGTCAAAGCGCTTGGTATGATCTTCCTCGGCATGTTGCTGGGACTCGTGGGAACCGACGTCAATACCGGCAATGCGCGCTACACCTTCGAAATTGGCGAGTTATTCGATGGCATCGGCTTTGTGCCACTTACGATGGGATTATTCGGTATCGCCGAGATCATCGCAAACCTGACAAGCTCGGAGCGCCGCGATCTTGTCAGCTCGAAGGTCTCCAATCTGTGGCCGACGCGCGAAGACATGCGCCGCTCGATCGCACCCATCTTGCGTGGGACATTCCTCGGTGGTTTGCTCGGTATCCTGCCTGGCGGAGGCGCAGTGCTGGCGTCGTTTTCGTCCTATACGTTGGAAAAGCGCATGTCGGCCACGCCGGAGAAATTCGGCACCGGCATGATCGAAGGCGTCGCCGGTCCGGAAAGCGCCAACAATGCTGCCGCCCAGACGTCATTCATTCCGATGCTGACCTTGGGCATCCCGTCCAACGCCGTGATGGCGATGATGATCGGCGGCATGATGATCCACGGCATCGCACCTGGTCCGCAAGTCATGCAACAGCGCCCCGACTTGTTCTGGGGCATGATCGTCAGCATGTGGGTCGGCAACCTGATGCTGGTCATACTCAACCTGCCATTGATCGGCATCTGGGTCCGCTTGTTGCTCGTACCTTATCGCCTGCTCTCCATTGCGATTTTGTTCTTCTGCTGTATCGGTGTTTACAGCCTGAATAACTCCGCCAACGAAGTGCTGTTCATCGCGGTCTTTGGCGTGGTCGGCTACGTGTTGATGAAGCTCGGTTGCGAGCCAGCGCCATTGATCATGGGCTTCCTACTAGGCCCAATGATGGAGACGTATATGCGGCGCGCCATGCTGCTGTCGCGCGGTGATGCCAATGTATTCATCGAGCGTCCGTTGTCATTGGCATTTCTGCTGATTGCCGGTGCGTTGTTGCTCTTTATCGTTTTGCCTGGAGTGAGACGCGCCCGCGAAGTCGCATTCCAGGAATGAATCTGAGAATAAGAAAACCGAGGGAGAGTGTGATGCATCGTAGACGTTTCTTGAAAGTCGCAGGCGCGGCGACCGTGACGGCCGGCTTCGTCAATCGCGTGTCGGCGCAGGCCGCGAACTGGCCGGACAAACCGGTGAAACTCATTCTTCCGTATGCACCGGGCGGATCAACGGATCTGATTGGCCGGCCGTGGGCTGAAAAACTGTCGCAAGCCTTTGGCCAGCAATTCATCGTCGATAATCGCGGCGGCGCCTCGGGCATGATCGGTACCGAGGCAGTGGCGAAATCTGCACCCGATGGCTATACGTTCCTCGTCACGCCCAACAATACGCTCACCATCTTGCCGTCCTTGCGAAAAACGCCTTACGATCCAATCAAGAGTTTCACACCGGTCGCCCGCCTTGGCGACCTCGTTTGTGGTTTCGTGATCCATCCATCGGCCGGACCAAAGACGTTCAAGGAGCTGATCGAGCACGCCAAGAAGAATCCGGGAAAACTCTCGTATGGGTCGGCAGGTCTTGGCACTGCCACGCAGCTTCGGCTGGAGATGTTGAAATTCAAGGCCGGCCTCGACATTCTGCACGTACCTTACAAGGGCAGCGGCGAAGCACTGAACGATCTTTTGCCCGGCACTGTGCAACTGATGAATGAGATCAATTGCAATCCGCACGTCAAGGCCGGCAAGCTGATCATGCTCAACATCAATCACGCAGATCGCGATCCAGATTTCCCGGACCTGCCGACGCTTACTGAGCTTGGCTATCCCAACGCCGACGTGCCCATTTGGAATTCGATGCATGCGCCAGCTGGCACGCCGGTCGAGATCATCACCAAGCTCAACGCCCGGATCGTCGAGATCGCGAAGACGGATGAGATGAAAGCACGC
>JANLPY010000731.1:0-1540 GCA_031367505.1 Hyphomicrobiaceae bacterium
GGCGCCAACAGCGCATCGCCCTTGCCGACGAACCGCTCGAGCGCCATGCGGTCCGCATCGCGTACACTCGTCTTGGCGGCTGCAAGCCGATACCCTTCAAGCAGCGACGCCGCCGCCTTGAGATTGAGACACGGATCAAACGCGCCCCTGATCGTCAGCCCGACCTCTTTCAGAAGCGCGCCGTTCACCCCCATCAGCCCGAGGTCCAGATCCTCGCCGGCCGCAAGACGTACCGTGGCTATCCGAACAGCCTGCTCTTCCGTGTTCACCGGCAACTTCGGAACGCCCCCGGAATTGAACCGGATCGCCAGTCGCGACACCGTGCTTTGCACGCTGGCGATCGCTGCCACCTGCTCCAGCGCCATGGTGGGCGCGCACAAAGCCGCTATGTCCGCAAGTGCTGCGCCCATCGAACATCCCTCTGATTTCCGTCTGAATTAGATGCCCGCACTGCCGTGCAGCTGAACCCGCGTTCTCAAGCCTCGTCGCCGGACCACCAACTCGCGGCGAACGTCCGCGACTTCATCGTGCTTCAACGCAACCCGCCGAGCGGGCCACGGCAACCACTTGCGCCGAATAATGACCCGAGGCCGGAAATAAAAGTCCTTACAAAAGCGGATTCTAGCGCCCGCCTTCACATGCTTCAGCACATACGGGAGATTGCTCACGAACGCTCCTTTCGCGGCCCATCTCGGCCGCTTGGGCCTGCCGCCAGAATTGAACCCGATCGCCAGACGCGCGACCGAACTCTCAGCACACGCGACAGGCTCGTGGAGCTGCTCCACCACCGTCGTCGCCACGCATACGTTCGCTGTGTCCGCAAAAGGTGCGCACACATGACGACCCAACGCCTCTTGCTAACCGCGCGCTCTTCGACGTAAAAATCCAGCTCGCCCATCCATTTAGGAAACCCGCCATCATCAGCGTGACCCGACCGCGTCCGACACCACCAAATCAACTCGCACACCCGGCTTACGTAACGAGCAATGGGCTGCTCAACTGAAATGAGCAAGCCCCCCCAACTCGGCAGCCACCACACCGAAGCTATGCTGGAATATGTCATCCGGATGCAGGACCGACACGTCGCCTCCGACATCCCTGGCGACACGCGGATGCGCCTCTCCGTGCACCTCACGACAATGTTCTGGTTGCACACCCACGACATCGAGATAACGGTCGCCGCGATGACCTCGACCATGGGCCTCAACAGACGTACAATCAACCTTGGTTTCAAACAGTTAGAGGTCGCCGGCATCGTCCGGTCCACCATCATAAAAGCGAGCCACGGCAAGGGCCGCGCCATGCGTTATTTCTTCACCGACACCTTTACCGCCCAGGTCATCAAGATACATAAATCTTTGCACTGATCGTCAGCTCGCAAAATATCAATCTTGTTGCTCGCTTTTGATGTGCAACGGACTGCACATTATCAACAGTTTTTTCATCACATACTCCACACCGCTCGACCATCATGACGTGGTCGCCATCGGCTATGCCGCATCCAATCAGGGCCTCTGTCAACGCCCGAACAAAATTGCAC
>JANLPY010000761.1:0-2355 GCA_031367505.1 Hyphomicrobiaceae bacterium
TGAATCACAGGAGCAATATGCCCGTTTCATAGCGGGCCTGTCGCCCGCCATGGTCCAGCGCGATTACCTGGTTGCGCCCGAAGCAGTGAACTTCCAGGAGAAGCGCGGGCCATCTACCGTGATGGCCTGCGACATGTGCGCCGGTGTGATGGGAACCTCTGTACTAAAGGTGTTGCTCGGGCGTGGTGCAATACGGGCTGCGCCGTGGGGCATGCATTTTGATGCGTACCATCAGACCCTCAAACATACTTGGCGCCCGTTTGGCAACTCAAATCCGTTACAGCAATTACTGTTGAAGTTCATTCGGCCGCGGCTGCGCGGCGCCGCTGTCGCCTGAACACCAATGACGGTCTGTGCCTCGGTTGCGTGCTCCTGCTTTTGTAGCGTTTCTTGATCGCCGGTGCGATCGGTGCGCGTATCTACGCACCCCGGCGTGAACTAGTTGTTGGTTTGGCACAAGTGTGGGTCGAATGATCGAGTTGTTCATGTTCGGCTGGGCAAATGCGCTATATTCACCGGTTGCGGCACCGTGTCAAGGCCCATAGCCTCCTGAGGGACAAACAATGAGAAAGCCAAGTAGTTCTATTACGTGTTTCGTGTACCGCATGGTGCTTGTCGCGGTGACTCTGTTGGTGACCGCCTGTGCCTTCAACTCGCCAAAATATCCACCGGCGCCCGCCGCCGCAGCGACACCGGACTACAACTACATCGTTGGCGCTGGCGATTCCCTAAATATCATTGTCTGGCGCAACCCCGAACTATCGATGACGGTCCCGGTGCGGCCAGACGGCAAGGTGGCGACCCCGCTGGTGGATGAAATTGTTGCACAGGGAAAGACGGCAGTTCAGATTGCGCGGGATGTCGAACTGGCCCTGGCGAAGTTTGTGCGCGACCCGATTGTCACGGTCATCGTTACCGGCTTCATCGGCCCCTACAGTGAGCAGATTCGGGTTGTGGGGGAGGCGTCAAAACCGCAGTTTCTGGCGTACAAGCAAAAGATGACTTTGCTCGATGTGATGATTCAGGTTGGTGGATTGACGGACTTCGCCGACGGCAACTCGGCGTCGATATTGCGGGTTTCGGAGGGGGACAAACAGTACACGGTTCGAATCAAGGATTTGATCAAACGCGGCGACATGTCGGCCAATGTCGAGATGAAGCCTGGTGACATTCTGATCATCCCGCAAGGTTGGTTCTGAGCGCCGCGTTGACGCTCCATTTCCCTTGACTTCCAAATGTGGATCGTTTCTTTGAATTTCAACCTGGCTGATTTCGTCTGATGGAAGAGCTTCTAGGGCAAGTAATCTCGGTTTTGAAGGGCATGTGGAAGCACCGCTGGCCCGCTTTAGCAGTTGCGTGGTTTGTGGCGGCGGTGGGCATCGTGGTCGTGCTGGCGGTTCCGGATAAGTACGAAGCCTCGGCGCGTATCTATGTCGATACGCAGTCGATCCTGAAGCCACTAATGTCCGGGTTGGCCGTGCAGCCCAATGTGGAGCAGCAGGTCTCGATGCTAAGTCGCACACTCATTAGTCGGCCCAATGTCGAAAAGTTGATTCGTATGGCCGACCTCGATTTGTCGAGCACCTCGAAGGCTGCGCAGGAGAACCTGATTGAAACGTTGACCAAGACACTTGAAATCCGGAACGCCGGTCGGGACAACCTCTACACGCTTGCATTTCGTGATGCAAGCCCGGACCGTGCGAAGAGGGTGGTGCAGTCGTTGGTCTCGATTTTTGTCGAATCGAGTTTGGGTGAAACGCGGAAGGACTCGGATACTGCCAAAAAGTTTATTGAGGAACAGATCAAAACCTATGTTGCCAAGCTTGAAGAAGCGGAAGCACGTTTGAAGGAGTTCAAGCTCAAGAACATCGAGCTTCAAACTGCCGAAGGCAAAGATATGGCGTCCCGGGTCGGTGATGTGAGTAACCAGCTCAATCAGGCCCGACTGGAACTGCGCGAGGCCGAAAAGGCCCGCGATTCAGCCAAGAGCCAGATCGACGCTGAAAAATCACAGACTACCAATGTCACGACCCGCAGCTTGCTGCAAGAGTCTGCGATTCAAGTTTCGACTCCCGAAATTGATTCGCGCCTCGCTGCGCAAAGGCAAAACCTGGATGGATTGTTGCAGCGTTATACGGAACAACATCCTGATGTTTCCAACGCGCGTAGATTGATCAAAGATCTGGAAGAGCAAAAGCGCAAAGAGGTGCTGGAATTGCGCAAGACCGCCATGGCCAATCCGATATCTGGCAGTGGTCCGAATAGCAGCTTGGTGACGCAAGAACTCGGCAGGATGCTCGCGACATCTGAGGTACAGGTTGCATCATTGCGCGCAAGAGTCGCGGAATACGAATC
>JANLPY010000770.1:0-13006 GCA_031367505.1 Hyphomicrobiaceae bacterium
CCTGGCCGAGTTCGAATACCGCTTCAACCGGCGCTACGACCTGGCCGCCATGATGCCCCGCCTGGCCTATGCAGCCGTCCGTACGCTGCCGATGCCGTATCGGCTGCTCATCTTGACGGAGTGATGTGGATAAGCAGGAAAATAATTGTATTGTCATTCATCACCTTGGACGGGATCATGCAGGCGCCCGGTGGACCGGACGAAGATACTTCAGACGGATTCAAATATGGCGGTTGGACCGCGCCGTATTTCGGCGAAGCAGACAAAGCAGCCGGCGAGATGATGCAAAAACAGATGAAGCCCGCAGATCTTCTTCTCGGCAGGAAAACATTTGAGATTTTTGCATCGTATTGGCCTCAACATGCGGATATGTGGCCGGGCATCGATGATGTTACAAAATACGTCGCGTCCAAGACCATGAAAAGAGCAGATTGGAAGAACTTCATTTTTCTCGAAAGTTTGGAAGCAATTCAGAAACTCAAGAATTCACAAGGTTCCGACATCCAGGTCCATGGCAGCGGAAACCTCGTTCAGACACTGCTCAAACATGACTTGGTCGATGAACTCTGGCTCAAAACTTTCCCAATCACGCTCGGTATGGGTAAGCGTCTGTTTGGTGACGGCACTAATCCAGCGGCCTTTGCGCTAACCGACAGTTTGGTCACACCAAACGGTGTAATCGTCGCAAACTATAAACGAGCTGGAAAAGTAAAGACGGGCACTGTTGGAGCTTGAGGTAGCTACGAGTGTATTAGCGTATGACCCACAACCCCGACGCAGAAATCCGAAAAGGTATCAAGAAGTGCGAAGAGCCCCTGCCTGGCTCTCCGACATGATCGGTCAAAGATAAATGGAACCGCGCGCAATCGCATGATTTGAGATCACGGCAAGGGCAATTGTCAGAACAAAATGCCAGCCGTGAGCAAATGCTATGGACGATGAACGGGTAGTCGGTATCGAACGGAAATGAGATGACAAGCCGCAACGCTGAACAAGACATCCGCGCAATCATCGAGGCACACGCGAAAGCAGTTCACGCCGGCGATCTCGATACATTGGTGGCAGACCTAGCGGAAGACATCGTCAGCTACGACGTGGTCGACCCGTTGCGGCGCACAGGCAAGGCTTCATCGCGCAATCGCGCGGCCGAATGGCTGGCCGGTTATGACGGCCTGGTCACCTGGGATAACCGCGACGTGCAGATCACATCGGATGGTGACGTAGCGTTCAGCCATTCACTCAGCCACGTAACCGGCAAACTCAAGACTGGGACCAAAATCGATATGTGGTTCCGAACGACACTTGGCTTCCGCAGGACCGGCGGACGCTGGCTGATCACGCACGAACACGGTTCAGTGCCGTTCGATCCGCAGAGCGGCATGGCTTCACCGGGTCTGAAGCCATAGAAAGAGAGATCGATTATGTCAAAGAGCGGACCGAAAAGCGCGTTGAGTGCCCGAGTAACCATGCTCATCCAGGCATCGCCCGACCGGGTTTACTCGGCTTTTGTCGAGCCCGAGCAGCTGAACAAATTCTGGCTTTCCAAGGCGAGCGGCCCGCTTCGTGTGGGCAAGACCGTGCATTGGAATTTTCTGGTCGCTGGCGCCGAGATCGACGCGACCGCCACGACCATGGATCAAGCTCGGAAACTCGCTTGGGATTGAGGCGACGGTAGCAAGGTAGCGATCGATTTCGAGGTGCTCGATGGCGAAACGGCTGTGACGCTGGTCAACGACAACTTCCCGCAGCAAGGGGATGCGCGTGTCGACGTCGCACTGAACGCGACAGAAGGCTTCGCCATCGTCCTTGCCGATCTGAAGACATATCTCGAAAGCGGGACTTCCGCCGGAATTTCCAGAGCGAAAGCGAAACTGATCGAGCTGCGGAAGTAACCGGCAGCACCGTGCACTGATGGAACATTTGGCTGCGGGGATCGTTTCCGTCCTACTCAGGTTGCCGTTGTTCACCAACACCTCACATACCAAACCGAAGGAGCGCGCCCAATGCGATTCATGATGTTGATGATCCCCAAGGGTTATGAAAGGGCACCGCGCGACTTTAAGCCAGACGCCAAAGCAATGGCAGAAATGACAAAGTATAACGACTCTTTGCGCGAGGCCGGAATTTTGTTGTCGGTAGACGGGTTGCAGCCGCCCGTTTGCGGAGCGCGCGTCTCATCCAAGGGCGGCAAGGCAGCCATCAAGCAGGGTCCTTTTTCCGAGGTGAACGAAACGGTTGGCGGCTTCTGGATGATTGAAGCGAAGTCGCTGCAGGACGCGATTGAATGGGCGTCGCGTTGTCCCGCCTCCGATACGGAAGTCATCGAGATTCGCCAGATCGCAGGGGATTAGGTTTTCCGATTTCCGCTTTGACCAATGAATAGTTGGTCGAGCCGACGTCCTGCCCGCGAAGCGAATGGTGCAACGATCACCCTTAGGATCAAACCGATACAACAAAGGATAAAAGCATGACCACCCAGATCTTCGTCAATCTCCCCGTCAAGGACCTCGACAAGTCCGTAGCATTCTTCAAGGCGGTCGGGTTCAAAAACAATCCAAAGTTCACCGACAAGACGGCCGCTTGCATCGTTTTCTCCAATGACATTAACGCCATGCTGCTTAGTCATGACAAGTTCAAGGAATTTGCCAGGAAACCGATGGCCGACGCGTACAAGATGACTGAGGTTCTGACCTGCCTTGTGTTTGACAACTAGGGTAAGGTCGATGACATCGTCGATAAAGCCATGGCAGCTGGCGGCAGCGAGCCGAAGCGAGAGGCGCAGACTAACGAATCCATGTACATGCGCACCTTCGACGACCTTGACAGCCACGTCTGGGAGATCATGTGGATGGACCCGAAGGGCATGGAGAAAGCTTAGCATTACATTGGCGTGGGGCTTTTGATCGGCGAAATCTGGATCACGCTCGCGGCGAAGCGCTGCCCGCCCATAAGCGTGCTTTCGAATCTCAATTGGCCTTAACACTGGTTCGCAACAGTAGAGAGTTAGATAGTTATTAAATTTGAAACGGAGATGAATATGGAAACGATTACAAGTGACTCTACATGGGCCAAAGCTGCGGTTTTGACTGCACGACTGATCTTAGCCCTTGTTTTTCTGATGGCCTTCGTTTTCAAGGTTATGGACATCAACATGACAGCTGGCTTCATTTCGTCCGCAGGCTTTCCGTTTGCAAAGTTGCTTGCGGTCCTTGCAGCGCTGTTTGAAGTCGCGATCGTTCTGTCGTTGGTTACCGGTGCCTATTTTTCCGAGATGATGTTGTTGGGTGCCATTTATGTTTTATTTTTGGCTTTCGCGTTCCATGGGCCATCACACTGGACCGACGACAAGGGGCTGGAATTTGGCGGGTTCATCAGCCATTTTCCCTTCGCCGCCGGGATGCTTTTTGCTGCCGCGCATGGCCCAGGACGTTTGTTAGCGTTGAGGCGAAGTATTATTCTCGCAAATCAAGCATCCAATAGTAGCGACCAACGAAATAATCTCGGCAGTCACCTTTGATGAGGTGGCGGATATCAGGAAATTCTTTGCGAAAGTGATTGTGCGCAGGACCGGTTTGGTCCGCAAAACGTTCGGTGGCAATGCATAAATGGAGCCCGGTATTCCGAAACTCTACGCTCACCCCCTTCGCCGCAGACTACAAATAATTTGCAGTTAAGTTGTTAATTAGTGAATAACACCAAAGGGAATATTTGAAAAATAGAGAAATTTAGAGTTCAACAGCTTGCGTGCCGAAATGTCGGCCCTGGTCGCCTCTTGCGAGACCAGGATAGATGCGCTTGAGGCTATGCTTGGTGACAGTAGACGAACGGCAGTCTCCAGTCTGCGGAGCTCGCGTCTCATGCAAGGATGGTAGTGCAGCCGTCAAGCAGGGTGCTTTCTTCGAGGAGAAACCGGAGGGCCGGTCAAGAAATGATAAAGGCAGACGGATTATGGGAACGCGATTAGATGACAATGCAGAGGTCGTGCGCGCCTGCTTCAAAAGTTAAGTCGACAAAGATCGTGCGATGATCGAAACGGTCATCGCTCAAGACTTTCACTTCACCAGCCCGCTGGACAATCGGATTGACCGGAAAACTTATTTCGAGCGCTGCTCGCCGATTAGCCAGAACATGGCTGCTGTCGACTTCACGCGCGTCGTCTTCATCGGCGACAATGTTTTTGTCACCTATGAGACGCGCATGAACGACGGCAAGTGTTTGAGAAACACGGAAATCTTTACCGTCCGAGACAGCAAAGTCATGGATGTCGAAGTCTATTTCGGCTGGTCAATTCCGCGTGCCTGCCGGTAGTTTCGCAAAAGCGAAGTGATTGTTAGCGCCGAAATGAATCATACCGTTTTGCTGCAGCACTTTCCAATTTCAAAACTGGAAACATCATGACCAAACACGCTCTGTTCCTGCAACACCGCACCAAGCCGGGCGCACGCGACGCCGTCCAGCGGGTTTGGCAAAAGCTCATCCGGCCGGTGATCGACGCCAATGCCGGGCATGAGGTCTATGTCTATTCGTTTGGCAGCGATCCGGATCGGATCTGCGCCTTCCAGGTCTATGGCAGCGCCGAGGCGGCCGCCGCCTTTCTGAAAACGCCGGCCTATCTCGCCTATGAACGGGAGGTCGCTCCGCTGCTCCAAGGGCCGCCGGAGGCGGAGGTGCTCCAGCCGCGATGGATCAAAGGACGCTGACATGATCAGGCACAGCTTCCAACACGACGGTCTAACATTGTCCTACCTCGATGCCGCCGGCGACGGCCTGGTGCTTATCGCGCTGCACGCGCATTTGATGGAAGCGCTGACTTTTGCGCCCCTCGCTGCGGCCCTGGCTCCAAACTGGCGCGTGATCGCCCTCGACCAGCGCGGGCACGGCCATTCAGACCACGCCCCAACCTATACGCGCAATGACTATCTCGGCGACATCGCGGCCCTGTACCACCACCTCCGGCTTGAAGCCGCCGTGCTGCTCGGCAATTCACTTGGTGGCGCCAATGCCTATCAGTTCGCGGCCCGCCACCCAGAGCTGGTCCGCGCGATGGTGATCGAGGACATCGGCGCTGTGGTTGCCGACGATACCAGCTTTGTGCTCGATTGGGGCGGGACCTTCGCCACACGGGAAGCGCTGGAAGAGCGTATCGGTCCGCGGTTTGCGCCTTATTTCGTCGACTCGTTCCGGCACACGCTCGATGGTTGGACGTTGGCGTTCGACCCGCGCGACATGGTGGCTTCGCAGGGGCAACTCAACGGTGATCATTGGGACGATTGGCTGGCGTCGACGTGCCCGGCGCTCCTTGTTCGCGGGCGCGACAGCAAGGTCACGTCGGCCGAACAGTTCGAGGACATGGCGGCGCGGCGGCCCGATACTGCGCTGGTTACGCTAGCAGGTGGCCACGTGGTGCATGCGGACAATCCGGCCGGCTTTGCCCAAGCTGTGAAGACGTATTTGCAACGCCTTGAAGTGTGACGAGCGCTGTCACTGCACAACAGTGGAGGAGTCATTCGTGGCAATCTATCAGAACGATTTCGAGCAGTTCATGAAACAGCGAGAGAAAGTGGCGCAGGCCTACGTGACCGGCGACGCCGCGCCGCTCCGCCGAATTTCTGCGCGGATCGATCCGGCAACGTTCTTTGGGCCTGGCGGAGGCCATGTCGAAGGCTCCGAGCCCGTGCTTGCGACCAACGAAAAGGGCGCTGAGCAGTTCGCTCCTGGCGGCGACAGCAAACTCGAAATTCTACATATGGAGGCCAGCGATACCATTGCTTACTGGGTCGGCATTCAGCATGCTCACGTTCGCATGCATGGCAAACCCAAACCGATTCCGATGGACCTGCGGGTGACAGAAATTTTCCGGCGCGAAGGCGATGGCTGGAAACTGATCCATCGCCACGCCGACATGCTTGCGGCTAAAGCAGATAAATAGATCAGGTGACCTATCAAGACAGGAATCAAACCGATGACCACGAAGTTCAAAATTGACGACCACGTTGGCTGGAATTCGGAGTTCGGCCCTGTCAGCGGCCACATCATCAAGATCCATACCCGCGACACCGAATACAAGGGACATCCGCGGCACTGCAGCCCGGACGATCCTCAGTACGAAATCAAGAGCGATAAGACTGACCACATCGCCATGCATAAAGGCGCGGCGTTGCACAAGATCTGATTGGTGGCGCCAGTGGGCGAAAATTTGACGATCTGCACGTCGCGTTGGCCGTTTTCCGATCACAGAAAGTGTCCACGAAGATCAAGCGCTCTCATGTGCTGTATGGCCTGATGTGTTTGATCTGGGGGGTGACATGGATTGCCGTGAAGGCCGGCATTGCCGCCGTGCCGCCGGTGTTTTCCGCGGGCACGCGCTTTGTCGTGGCAGGTGCGCTGCTACTGTTCTATGTGGGCCAGCGCGGTGATCTCGTCAAAATCTCTCTGAAAGACCTGCCGCGTTTGACCGCCGTCACGCTGCTGATGGTCGTGGCGACTTACGCCGTGCTGTTCTGGTGCGCGCAATTCGTCAGTTCCGGCATGACCGCAATTCTGGACTTGGCGTTCATGCCGATCGCGCTGCTCAGCATCGGCGTAGTGCTGGGCGAGGATCGTTTCACAATTTCACGCGGCTTTGGCGTCGCAATCGGGATCGGCGGACTTTTTATACGGTTCAAGTGACGCAGCTCTTTCCGGCACCCTCCAGGAGGTCAGTCGTGTCGGGCAACGACGCCCCATGATAAAATCCCAGATTGATTTGCCCTTCTTGCACGGTGATATACGCGTAGTGCTGGGTCTTCTTCTTAGGCCCCAGGCCGTAGCTCGCTATACGCAGTTTCGGCCAGATGGCTTCGAAGAAGCCGTCGTCAAGAGACGCGATGAGCCGCCGTAATGCCTGACAGACTGGCTGGAGCTTCGGGTTGGCCAAGGCGACGAGGTCGTCGAAAGATAGTATGGATTCGTCAGCTGTCGTTTGTTGCTTAGGGTGTTCGGGGAATCCCGGGAGCCGGTGCAAGCGCAGCGGTTTCGTGTCTGTCCTCGCGACAATCTTCTTCGCTTCGAGGTCCAACTGCACGCCTTTCAGCCACCATCCGACGCTGGCGCCGCCCGGGAACAGGTCGTCGGAAAGGCGCGGCAGGACGCGCTGTTTGATTTCGGCGACGGTCAGGCCTGGAGGCGTCGTGGGAACGACCGCGAGAACCGCCGTTTTCATCACCTCGTATTTGATGGCATCGACACGCATTATGCGGCCGGGGCTGTTCAAATTTTCGATGCCGATTTTGTCCGACTTCTTGTTTGCCATTTCGGGCCCCCACGTCTGGTCCTTGGTGATAGGCTGACGATCAGACGCAACGGACAGAGCGGGATCGGTGATCATAAAACTTTCTGGCTGCTGCGCTACGCGAAGGACGTGCACAACGCTACGGGAGCCGAAGCCAATTTCGGCACCATCATAGCAGCACCGGCTTGGGTTCGAGCGGATCCAGTGCATGAATTCAGTACTTCGCGCTCGCGGGTT
Organism: Hyphomicrobiaceae bacterium; assembly: GCA_031367505.1. Lineage (GTDB taxonomy): Bacteria > Pseudomonadota > Alphaproteobacteria > Rhizobiales > Hyphomicrobiaceae > JAKFWF01. The sequence goes on from JANLPY010000770.1 coordinate 7,508, forward strand.
CATGTCAAGCGCGACACCCGGTTGCTGCAGGAAGGCGCCCACGACACGCATGCCGAATCATTGATCTTGGCCATCTTTCGCCACTTGGCGCGCGGCGTATGGTCGTAGTGAGGCTGCCCCGCGACAAGCAAAATGCTTACCACACCCAAGTTTGCCTAGACGGTCGACCAACGACAGTCCGACTATGCTGAGGTATGTTGGTCTGGATCGTCGGGAGAAAAATGAATCTGCTGAATAAATACTTTACGGCACAGCGTTTGACGTGGCGGGATATCTCGCTCGGCGTCATCCCACTTGCCAATGGCAACCGCATGCGACTGACACTCGGTCTCGGTTCCGGTTTGTCGCAACGGGTAGGCGATCCGAAGGGCACGATCTGGGCGATTACCGATCGCGGTCCCAATTTGAAGATCAAGCCGGCCGTTGAACGCTACGGTCTGGAGCACCTCAAGCCGCTCAAAACAGTGGACGGCGCCAAGATCATGCCGCGCCCCGACATCGGGCCTACGATCTGTCAACTCAGAATGGACGGCGACGCGGTGCGTCTGGTCCGACGAATTCCCCTGCGCGGAAAAAGTGGTCGCGCGATTTCGGGTTTGCCAATCCGTGTGGGAACTGCAGACGTCGAACCGGTCTTTGACATCAAGGGCGATGCGTTAGGCAGCGATTCATCCGGGGCCGACACCGAGGCGATCGTGGCCATGGCGGACGGGTGTTTTTGGGTCGGCGACGAGTACGGACCGTCACTGCTGCATGTCGGGCAGGACGGTCAGGTGTTGCAGCGTTGGGTACCAAAGGGACTTGAGAAAGTGCTCAAGGGAGCTGACTACGACGTCAAAGGTGTGCTGCCGGCGATCGCGTTGCGGCGGCGGATCAATCGTGGTTTCGAGGCAGTTGCAGCGTCCCCTGATGAGCGCTGGCTCTATGTCGTATTCCAAAGCCCTCTTGCCCACCCAAATGTGGCGGCGTTCGAGAAAGCCCGTCATGTGCGCATCTGGAAGCTCGATGCCCGGACCGGCGCCATTGGCGCGCAATTTGCCTATCCATTGGACGAGCCAGCGAGTTTTCTGCGAGACCGGGAGGCCGGCAACGTCGAATTTTCCGACGTCAAAGTCAGCGAGGTTGCCGTTATCGGGTCGGGGCGTCTGCTCATCCTGGAGCGCATTTCGCGGACCACGAAAATCTATCGAGTGGACCTGAGCCCAAGGTTTTCTGTGCCGGCGGCGCATATGGACGTCCGGTCCCGTCCCACACTTGAGCAATCGAGTGCCGCTTGCGGGCCACCAGATGATTTTCCAGTTCTTGCGAAGACATTGGTGTTCACGACCGACGATGCGCCGGAGATGGATCGCGATCTGGAGGGATTGGTCGTGTTGTCGCCGAACGAACTCCTCCTGGTCACCGATAATGATTTCAGTGTCGAGGGTGCCCGCACCAGCTTCTGGCGCGTCCGGTTGGCGGTCCCGCTTGCGTAGGCCGCAAGCAAGGCACAGGGACTATCACGGGTTTTCCGCTTCGAGGGCGAGGTCCCGCACATTCGAGGAACCGTCTGCAACACTGAAAACCATCGGGACGGACCGTTCCTGGCTATGGTCATAGTCATCTGAATTGCCGCAGGACACTCAGGACATCACTGGACACTTGCTGGCGAACTCCGAAAAATCCCCGCCAGGGATCGCCGGATGCTAGCGTCAAGTGCGCTGCGGTGAAATGAGCGGCGGTCTGCGGGCCCGCCAAAGCCTGCCACGTGACGGGCATGGCGATGCTGGCGGTCGGGCGCGCGCGCAAGGAATAAGGGACGATCGCCGTCGCCGAGCGCTTGTTGCGCAGCCAGTCGATGTAGCTCCGCCCCTTGCGCCGCGCCTTTTGACGCGGTGGCGACGTAAAGCTCCGGTTCGGCCCGCGCCAACGTGCGTGCAAGTTTGCTGGTGAAAGTTTCGACCTCGGGCCAGTCCTGGCTGCCGTCCAGCGGCACGACCACGTGGATGCCTTTGCCGCCAGAAACGAGCGGAAAACTTTTCAACGCGGCGCTCGCGAGAATGCGTCGGATCAGTTGGGCTGCCGTCAGAACCGAAGGGCACATCATCGGCCGGATCGAGGTCGAAGACCATGCGATCGGGTACGTCGAGGTTCGGTGTTCGTGCGCCCCAGCCGTGAAACTCGATGGCACCGAATTGGAAGGCGGTCGCCAGGCCCCCGATTCCGGTCACCGAGAAGTATTCGGCGCGTTGCTGATCGGGAGCGGGAATGCGCGCGATACCGCGGCCGACATCGGATGACGTTGAAAAAAAGTCTCGCCCCCCACGCCGTCGGGCGGGCGCAAGTTACTGACCGGGCGTTGCTCCAGATGCGGCGTCATCCGCATTGCTATGCGCTGATAATAGGCGGCAACGTCGGCCTTCGTCAGTTGAACCTCCGGAAAGACGATGCGGCTGGGATGCGTAATGGTGACAGGTGTCGATGCTGCGGCGTGGAGTTTCTTTCCGGTCGCAATTTCGATGTCATTTTTGGTATGACCACATCGTCCCTCCAGCCGAGGAAACGGGCGGCCCGCAGCCGCCGGTCGCCGGTCAATCCGACATACGCAACGGCGGCCGTGAATCGGGGTGTGACCCATTGAGCGTTGGCCGGAGCCGCGCCCAGCCCGGTCACCCCAGGGGGAGGCGTCTTTCGCTCGTGCTGGGAGAGCCGGGCAAAAGCATCTCGCTGCGCGCGCAGCAATTCTCAATATGACCCGTTCGGCGGTGGCGTCGGTGGAAAATGTGCTTGAGGCGACGTTGGGTTGCGGCTGAGGCGACGCGCGTCAGCCGCTGAGCACGGCGGGCGGTGGTTTGCCGGCGGTCAGGGTTTCGACCAGCAAGGCCCAGCTTGGGAACACCAGATAGGTGGTGATGACGCGCAATTTCTCGAAGAAGCGCTTGCGGGTGCCGACGGCCGTGCGCGCCGCTTTCCAGGCCGCATCGACGAGGTCGGCGACCGTGTGCATGGCGAAGGCGATCAGGTTCATGGTCGCCAGCAGCGCCGACAGATGTTCGCGGCCATGGCCGAAGTTGTGTTCGAGATGGTAGCCCTTGGTCTTGAGCGTGTTGAAGGTCTCGTTCTCGATCTTCCAGCGCGACCGGCCGCAGGCGGCCAGTTCCGCGACGTTGCGCTCGTTGACGGCCAGATCGGTGACAAAGCTGTTGCGATAGGTGACCTTGCCTGCGGGATCGACGATCTCGATTTCGAGCCAGTTGACGAGAAGCGCATCCTTGCCGTCGCGCAGCGGCACACCTTCGAGCCAGCGGTAGCGGTGCGTCACGAAACGCGCGCCGTGCTTGATCTTCTGCGCCATGCCCGGCACGTCGGCGCCGTCCAACCAGTCGTACAGCGTCTTGTGCGAGGACGGTTTGGCCGTGAACAGAAAATGCGCGCCGATCGCGCGCACGGCGTCGCAGGTCGGCTGCCGCGAGGCGAGATCGTCGCCGAGATAGACCGGCTGCAAATGCGCGTAGTGTGGTCCGTGGGCGGCGAGCCAGCGGGCGGTGGCGCGGGCCTCGCAATCCTGCTTTTCGGCGCCGTCCTGGGGCGTGATGAACTCCGGCTCCAGTGGCAGCGCCCGGTCGTGTCCGGGCGCGACCATGGCGGCCGAAACCATCTGGTGGAAATGCTCGGTTTTGCCGTTGACACGCTTGCGCGACGAACAATTGGGGCAGGACAGTTTCTGCGAGCAGAAATACTCAGTCCCATCCAACGCGATCAGGACGTGGCCGCCGAGCCGCTGGAACGGCGCCAGGCCGCCACCGGCTTCGAGCGCCGCCAGGGTGTGCGAAAACATCGCAAACAAATGCTCGGGCAGCGCCGGATCAAGCATCGCGCGGATGTGATTGTCGGTCGGAATCCGCGTCATCTGGAACAAGGTCTGACAGTTCGAGGAGCCGCGCCCGCGCGCCAAAGCGGTCTGTTGCGCCAGAAACGAAGGGCTCTGCATGAAGAACGTCGCGAACGCAGCCAGACCGATGTCGGCCATGTCATAGACAGTGTTCTCGCCCCTGCGCTGATCAGGCAAGGTCGCGCACAGGCCCTTGAAGGCGGTGATGAGCGAACAGAGCACCATAAGGAGCTTGAATCGAAGTACGCGACCCGGCGCGATGAGTCACGCCGCCGCACCCGGAAACCTCGGCTGTGCAGTCACATTGAGAATTGCTGCTCCGCGCGGGCGGTAAAGCCTGTCCCGACTCGCCCCACGTAGCGCAATCCCTCCGATTCACGGAATGCCAGCAATAGCGAGTGTGCGGCAAATCGACTTTTGATCAGGCTCGATCCGCAACAAACAGTGCAACAAATTGTCTGGCGTCGCGGATAAAGTCGCTGTATTTCAATATCTTATACTGCCAATCGCAACAGGTTCGGTGCCCCCCGTCTCCGCCAGATTGCTACAAATCATCCTAAATACGGCGGTTGATCATCGTGGCCTGCCACTCTTGAGGCTGCGGTTCAACTCTGGGATGTGGACTGGCGGCGTCATGCTGGGGCTATGAGGCGAGGCGGGGCGCGCAGTTGGCGGCCTTGCAGCCATGACCGGACGGCGTGGGCCAGAATGCGCACCCATCGGGCTTCGGTGGTCAACTGCTCCGCAGTCTCGATCAGCCCCCTGAGGAACTGGCGACGCCGGTCAGGGCGCGTTCGGCCCATTTGGCGTTGCGTAACGTCGAGGCGATGCGCAACGTCGTCTGGCGGCCGTGACGGGTCCGTTCGGCATTGCCGTCGCGGCTTGCCGCGGAGGCAACAAGCCAAATGCCGGCCAGCAGCAACGGCCGGCTGGTGATCGCCTCCAGATGCTTGTCGGGCTCGGCCAGGCGTACAAAGATGTTCCACCAGTTGTAGACCAGCGCCACCATCCGCGCGGTGAGCCGGCAGCAGGCCAGATCGTGCGTGGTGAAGCCGCCCCTTTGTTTGATAGCGCCCTCCGGCGCGGGGCCCATTGGTTCTTGAATTCGTCGAACACATTCTCGCAATCGGCGCGGTCGCGGTAGAGCTGGGCGATCGACAGCACCGCGTCGTCCCGGGTGCCGCCGACCGCTGGCAGATCGAGTGATGTGACGAATACGGCATGTTCCCACAGCTCGGTGTCGTCCTCGTTCTCGGCGAAGCCCAGGCGCAACTGGTCGGAAGCGTCGCGGGTGCTCGCCATCACACCGCTCCTCAGCCTGCGCCGCAATACGATCACGCGGCGTTGACGGCTCCACCCGGTCAGTCGCAGCTCGGCGGTCTGGCCCTGCCAACCCCCACTTCCTGAAATGGCGCCGGCGTCGCGCCAGTCGCCCCTCGAGAACGCCCGTTCTATCAGGCTTTTCACGTTCTTGGTCAGCCGCGACTTGAACCTAGAACCGGGAGTTGCCTGAGCGCGCATGGGCAGAGAATCGTGTATTTTCCTGCCCATGATGAACAGTTCTTTGCCGATAAGGCTTCACCCGGCGGGTGCTCAACTTGCGGTTGAAACGAGCCCGCCCACAGGCC
>JANLPY010000783.1:0-8601 GCA_031367505.1 Hyphomicrobiaceae bacterium
AGAGTGGGACGCTAGCTGGAGCTAAGGGGACAGTTACCGATCGCTAAGATCATCCTAATTAAAGGGCGATGCGCAGATCGGTAACTGTCCCCTTAGCCACACCGAAAGGTTGATCGAACCCCTTGCCCCACATCCCCACGAGCGACGGTCACAGTCCCTGGGCGGCGACCATCCTGACGCTGTTCCCAGACATGTTTCCAGGTGCGCTCGGCGTATCGCTGGTCGGCCAAGCATTGGCGGCCGGGATCTGGTCGCTCGATACCGTGCAAATCCGCGACTTCGGCGTCGGCAATCACGCCAGCGTCGACGATAGCCCGACGGGCGGCGGGGCCGGCATGGTGCTGCGCGCCGATGTGGTGGCTCACGCTGTCGACCACGCAAAAGCCGGCGGGCCCGAACGCCCGGCGATCTACCTGTCGCCGCGTGGCGAGCCGCTAACCCAAGCGCTGGTACGCGAATTGGCGGCGGGCCCCGGCGTCGTGCTGCTGGCGGGGCGGTTCGAAGGCGTCGATGAACGCGTCATCGAGGGCCGGGCGTTACGCGAAATCTCGATCGGCGACTATGTGCTTTCCGGCGGTGAAATAGCCGCCATGGTGCTGATCGACGCTTGCGTGCGCTTGCTGCCGGGCGTGCTGGGCGGCGCCGCCTCGACGACCGACGAGAGCTTCGAAGCCGGGCTGTTGGAGTACCCGCAATATACCAAACCGCGCGAATGGGAGGGCCGATCGATCCCCGACGTCCTGCTGTCCGGCGACCATAAAAAGATCGCCGCCTGGCGCCGCGCCGAGGCGGAACGGATCACGCGAGAGCGGCGGCCGGATATGGTGGAGTCAAGTGGACAGTTACCGATCGTAAAGATCGTTCCTAATTAACGACGCTGCGCCGATCGGTAACTGTCCCCTCCCGATACCCGCACGATAAAGGAACACAGCCTTGGCACTACTCGGAAAAGCAGCGGTTGCGATGTGGTGGCACGTACCCCCTGATCAGCGCGCGGAATTCCAGGACTGGCACGTCCACGAGCACTTTCCGGAGCGGCTGAGATTTCCGGGCTTCCGGCGAGGCTCGCGTTGCGCCGGCGTGGCTGCGCCCGAAAGCTTCTTCGTGATGTACGAGTTGGCCACCTACGACGTGCTCACATCACAGCCTTACCGCGAACGGCTGAACGCGCCGACCCCGTGGTCGCTGCAAATGATGCCGTTGCATCGCGGCATGGTGCGCAGCCAATGCCTCATCGCTGAAAGTTTCGGCGGTGGTGTTGCGGGCTTCGTACTTACAATTCGCATATCGCCGCAGCCGAGTCGCGCCGATGAGCTGAAGCAGGCGTTGCGCTCGGTTCTATCGACCCTGCCATCGCGCGCCGGACTGACCGGTGGTCATCTCTTGATTACACAGACGCCGCAAGCCGCCGCGACGAAAGAGCAGGTGATCCGCGGGGCCGATGGTGTCGCCGACTGGATCATCCTGGCGTTCGGCTACGATCTCGACGCCCTTCATGCCGTGCAAGCGAACGAGCTTTCTGCATCCGCCCTCACGCAAGCCGGCGCCGAGCCGCAACAAACCGCCACCGTCCATCGCCTGTCGTTTGCGATGACCGATGGGGATGTGGGTGGGTAATCTCATGAGGATTCCGCGAGGACAATTACCGATTTGCACCCGATGATTTTGTCGTCAGATTACATCTAGGCATGTTGAATCTTTCGACGCCGCGGCAGCGGTTGAAACTTCGACGCCAGCAGGTCAAACAAGTGGAATGCAGCGTCGGGGCATGCGATGTTGGCGAGAACAGTTATCCCGCCGATCTTCGGGCGTTCATCAACAACATAGAGAAAAAGGCCTGATACCGGCCCAGACCAGTCAAGTTTCGGCTGATCAGCCAATGTTTCTTGGCTTAGCTCAGAAACGCAAAGCGCGCGATGCGCAGAGATCTTTTGGCGAAGGAGAATGTCTGTCATGGCGGCCTCAGACGGCAGTATGAAGGTTAAGAAGGAGCCACAAATCGGTGCCAATGATCTAGCGCTGTACATGGTGTCATCGGAGACCACGAAGCTCTCAATCATACGACGCAACAAGTACCCGTCAATGTTCGTGATGGCACCCTACCAAGACGTCAAGCGCCGGTTGGTCGCCTACCTTGCTGACATCTCCCGTGACAAAAGCAAGTTAGCTGCGGCCATTGAGCACTACGAGCAAATCACTTTCGATCCTAGCATACCGACTTCCAAAATCGAAGACGCGCGGCGATCAAAAGCTGTGCTTGAGGCTTTTTTTGGAGCTTCGAATGTGCTTGATCTTGGCAAAACCAAGTTCACAGAAGCCCCTAAGGGGCTGGGTCATCTCGATATATCGAGCGTTCGCGTCAAGGTTACGCTTGACCTTCTGACAACTGCGACGTTCAAGGGTGCGGAACATGGCGGCGGCGCCATCTTAAGGCTTACTCTTCCTGAGGAAAGCGACTCCGCCAAAGAGCGTCGCGATCGCATGGGTGCGTACGTTGCTGCGTTGGTGTTTATGCAAGTTGAAGACAAAAAAATAGCATCTTTGCCAGCACTCGCCAAAATATGCTTGGCAATCGACATCCAGCACCAAAAGAAATTCGAGGCTCGAGCGGGATCGCAGCGAATTGCCGATTTGAAGGCGGCATGTCAAATGATCGCTAGTATCTGGCCGGCAGTTTAACATTATGGCATCCAGACCCGTTGCGCTAAAAAAATTACACCCGGCCTTGGGGGAATTTGTAATCCAATATGCACTTGTTCAGGGCACTCTTCGCACGTTGCTACTGGTTTTGTTGGACGTCAAGCATAACGGCGGCGGAACTCTGATTTATGGAATGGGCGATGAAGTTGTTTTAAAGAAGTTGCGCGGAGCATTAAATAAACACGGCAAGGACTACTCGAAGCTTGTTCCAGCATTGGAGCACATACGCAAGGTCACAAATTTCAGAAATCGATTGCTGCATTGGGTTCCGAACCTTAACCCTTCAAGGACAACAATTGAGGCATTCGTTGATGCCTTTAAGGATTACGCTACGCCAAACGAGCACCAAATAAAATGCACGCCCATGGAAATAAGAAATTTAACCCAGTGGCTCCAGGTCTTTGAAGTTGATATCGTCGCTGTTCTATTGGCTCTTGGGAACAAGGAACGTTTCGACAAAAACTCTTGTGCCACAATTCAAGATGGACAAGAGCCGCGACTTCCGAAATCAGGCTACCCAAAAAAGAAAACTACCATTTAATAATTGAAACCGCGCTCTACGGGGACAGTTACCGATTTGTGCCAACATATTCTAATTATTAAAGATTCTTCAGATCGGTAACTGTCCCCGCCCGCGCTGCCCCGCCCGCTCCGCCGCTCACATCACCCCCGAAAACCGGGTGATGAGGCGGAGGATGGGGCAACAAACTCGACCACCCCTTTTTCCATCGACAAGCGCGCGTCTTTCGGCTATTCACCGCCTCAATCTCCCACTCAACTGGGTTGCCCGAATGGGCCGCACGAGCCGCATGTCGCTGACTATTGGCGCAACGGCTCCTCTGCAAACGATAAAAACATAAGGAAAAACAACGATGAACATCATCGCAATCCTCGAAGCCGAACAAATGGCCGCCATCACGGCGAAGCGCGTTGTCCCGGAATTTTCGCCCGGTGACACCCTCAAAGTCATGGTCAAGGTGATCGAAGGCGAAACCGTCCGCACCCAGGCCTATGAAGGCGTCTGCATCGCCCGTTCCGGCGGCGGCCTCAACGAGAGCTTCACGGTCCGCAAGATTTCATACGGCGAAGGCGTCGAGCGCGTATTCCCGGTCTACTCCCCATACATCGCCGAAATCGACGTTATCCGCCGCGGCAAGGTACGCCGCGCGAAGCTGTATTATCTGCGCGGACGTCGCGGCAAGTCGGCACGTATCGTCGAGCGTACCGATGCGCGCGCCAAGCGTCTGGCCGCCGCCTTCAAGGGCTTCAAGAAGCCCAAGGGCCAGGTCGATGATCTGAAGCTGATCAAGGGCATCACGCCGGAGCTCGAGATGCAGCTGCTCAAGCTCAACGTCGTGCGCTTCGACCAGATGGCTGCGTTCTCGGACGAGGATATTGCAAACATCGACGAGACGCTGAAGCTCGGCGGCAAGATCGAGAAGGACGACTGGATCGGCCAGGCCCAGCGCCTGCTCGCCGAAACCACCGTCACCGAAGTGCCAGCCGAAGACGAAGCGCCAAAAGCGTAAGTTACGCCGCCAAGGACACGTTTCGAGAAAGGCCCGCTGTAGAGTGGGCCTTTTTCAGTTGTATTGGTTTCAGAGGTCTGGTTGAGCTTCCGATAAGCTGCTTCATTCATTCAAAAGCGGGGCATTCCGGCCTCGGGGCATTTAGAAAACGGCCTATTCAGAAAACAGCGACGTGCACCGTCTGCGCCGCGCCCGATGTGGCGCCAGCGTCATCGGTCACGATCACGTCGAAGCTGGCGCTGCGACCGTTCGATCCGTCGTGCACGAAGACCACGCCTCTCGCCTGCAAGTCGGTTTGCGAAAACCGTTCAATCGGCGATGACGAAGCCGAGGCCCGCGCAACGAAACCGTTCAACGGCTGCGACACGGTGAAGATCAGAGACTGGGCCGGACTGTCGGGGTCGATCGCGGTCAGATCCTCCGGCATAATGGGCACCGATTGGCCGCGCTTGACCGTGAGGTTGAGATCCCCGGCAATGGCCGGCGGCACATTACGCATGTCGGCGCTGAGCTCGGCACCCGCCTCCATCGCAAGCCGGCCATAGTGAACCTCGCCGTGGACGCTGCCGGTGCTGCCGATGCTGATCATCTGCCGCACCAGTATATTGCCCTGCACTTCACCCTCGATCACGGCGCTGGTCGCGATCATGCCGCCGTGGATCCGGCCACCCTTGCGCACAATGATATGATTGGCCGAGAGCGAGCCCTCGATATAGCCGAGCACGACCACCTCGTCGCCATTCCGCACCTCGCCCTTGATGAACAGATCCGGACCGATCACGGCCTGGCGTCTAACTTTGTCCACAGCGTTTCCCTTGCAAGTCGAAACCGTCTAGTGAATAGGGGTGGCTGATCCCGCCGTGAAGCAAATATTCGGCATATGCCTAAATTCGAACCGCCAGCAGATGTCGCATGGCCAAACGACCCGCTCGTTTGTTGCGGCGACGCTCGCACTACATTATGTCAGGCTATGGCCGTTAACGGCCGAGCCAGCAAGGATGATCGCCCTTGACGTCAAACCTCGATTACGCAAGCACGCAGGCGAAATCCGACCAGGATAAAGCGAGTGAAGGCGCGATCCGCCTGCACGGACCCGAGGCGTTCGCGGCAATGCGCACGGCTGGCCAGTTGGCGGCAGCGGCCCTCGATATGCTGACACCGCATGTGAAGCCCGGCGTTACGACGCAGCGTCTTGACGATCTGGTGTTTCAGTTTGCGATGGACCACAAGGCGCTACCGGCGACGCTCAATTATCGGGGCTATACCAAGTCGATCTGCACTTCGATTAACCACGTCGTGTGCCACGGCATCCCCGCTCCGAAGCCGATGCGCGAGGGCGATATCATCAATGTCGACGTGACGCTGATCGTCGACGGCTGGCACGGCGATACCAGCCGCATGTATCCCGTCGGCGCCATCAAGACCAAGGCCGAACGGTTGATCAAGATCACCTACGAGTCGCTGATGCGCGGCGTCGCGGCCGTCAAACCGGGCAATACGACCGGTGACATCGGGCATGCGATCCAATCCTATGCCGAGAGCGAGCGTTGCAGTGTGGTGCGCGACTTCTGCGGACACGGCCTGGGCCAGGTATTTCACGATCGCCCGAATATCCTGCACTATGGCGAACCGGGCGAAGGCGCGGAACTGAAACCGGGCATGCTGTTCACCATCGAGCCGATGATCAATCTGGGCAAGTCGACTGTAAAGCTGCTGCCGGATGGCTGGACCGCCGTCACCCGCGATCGCGAACTATCGGCGCAGTTCGAGCATACCGTCGGCGTCACTGAAACCGGCTGCGAAGTGTTCACCTACTCGCCCGCCGGACTACATCACCCGCCCTACGACATCCAATAGCGGGACTGGCTGACCGGCTGATGGCGAAAAAATCGCCCGCTCGCTCGCTTAATCAAAACAAAGAGTTTCTTTGCATCGCGTCGGCCGCGGAGACGACATTGGCCACGGGGACCTCGCTCTCGTTCGCAGGAATTCGGCGAAGACCAAGGGTGATGATGACGCTAGTCTTATGGCCGGAATATAGACACGCACCGGAATCGGCCGCCATGACCATCGATCAAGCCACAGCATACTATGTCTTCGCACTCGTCGCTGCCATTACGCCGGGACCGAGCAACACCATGATCGTTGCCACCGGCTCAGCTGTCGGCGTTTGGCGCGGAATACCGTGCGCTTTCGGCTCTGCCGCCGGCATGGGCTCACTATTGTTCGTCAGTGCCTTGGGGCTCGGTCAACTTGTCGTCGCTCAACCGATGCTGCTCAAAGCATTGAACTGGGGTGGCGCGGTCTTTCTGCTTTGGCTCGCATGGAAAATCGCCAACGCGGGGCGCGTCTCCGAGATCGCAAACGCAAAGCCCGTGGGCTTCTGGGCAGCGGCCGCATTTCAATGGATCAATCCGAAAGGCTGGTTGGTGGCGGTAAGCGCCGCCGGCACCTATCTACAGGCGGTCGCGGACAATGCTCTGGCGCAGTCGGTGGCATTCGGGGCGCTATTCTTTGCTGCGGCTTTGCCCGCAGGCCTTGTTTGGCTCGCTCTCGGCGCGCTAGTGCACCGGCTCCTCCGCGACGACAGAAGCGCGCGCACATTTAATGTAATCATGGCGTTGGCCTTGGCCGCGTCAGTCGTTGCGATGCTTCTCTAAGGGGACACGGCCGTTGTGGTAAAATCCACCGTTGTGCCGACGAACTTTTCGACGGTCGAACGATAAACATGAACTGACCCCTGCAGCACCTTCGAAAAAGGAGGCGAGCAATGACCATTCCGAGTTAGCCCCGCGTTCCTTCCTCTATAATCTCGACAATGCGCGATAAGTCTTGCTTTGCCCGGCCCTGAAACACAGAGGTGGCCGTGCTTCATGATGAGCCGTACCGCTTGGCACACCCACATCGGGACCCCGAGCTCCTCACCCTGCTCAATGGCGAGATCGACGTCCTTCATGAGAATTTCTATTGTTGCACCGGAATCGAATGTGCGTGGGACGACGGCTTGCGGGAACAGCTGCATCGTCGCGAAGTTACGACCGGTTCCGGCGTTGAGGATTTGAAGCATGGCATCGTTCGATACGCCTGCCCGGCTAGACATCGTCATGGCCTCGGACGTAGCAACGATTGCCACGGCATACAGCATGTTGTTTGTAAGCTTCATTGTCTGCGCCGCGCCCGGCTTGTCGCCGGCAACAACGATCGATTTGCCCCACAGTTGAAAGATCGGCATTAGTTTGGACACTTCGGCCGGATCGCCTGATACCATGACGGCGAGCGTACCGGCTTGGGCCCCACTGACACCGCCACTGATCGGAGCGTCAATTACAGTTATTCCAATCGCGGCGCATTGTGCTTCGACCTCACGGATGAAGGGCCCGCCGACCGTGCAGGTGTTGACGAGGGTCTTCAGTGCAGCGCCAGCGAGTAAACCGTCGGGCCCCGCCAGAGCGCGACGGAAAATATCAAGTGTTGGGAGTGAGATGATGATCGTCTCACACGCGTCAGCTAGTGCCCTGGGGGAAGCAGCTTGACGGGCCTGACGTTCGACAAGTGGGCGAACGGCTTCGTCGCGAACATCGTAAACCCAGAGTTCGTGGCCGGCTTCGAGCAATTTACTGGCCATCGGTTGGCCCATGTTACCGACGCCGAGATAGCCAATGCGCATTGTTGAACTCCTTGTTGCCTCGAAGCGTGATGTCGTCGTCTCGAGCCCCTTATCCATTGACTGTCAATTTAGGGACGATGTCCGCGGTTATGGCGCCGCGCCAGCTCCCACGAGTTCAAAGTGTTCGACGTACGGAGGCTTTGAAAAATGTTCACTGACCAACGATCGCCATTCTGCAAACAAGGCGGAACCGCGAAACAGCACCGTGTGATGTTCCATCGTGTCCCACGTCAATTGCAACACATACCGTTCTGGATTCTCGATGCAGTGGTGGAATTGATGGCCGCGAAAACCCTCGGCCTTGGCGAATATCGTTTTCAACGCAAGCAGCACTGCCTTTTCGAAGTCAGCTTGCTGGCCAGCCTTGATCTGAATGTCCGCGACTTCGAGGATCATGCTCACTCCTTTTGTAGCTGATGAGTAAACGCCCGCTTCAGATCGTCATCTCGGTTGAAATCCAGTCGATGACCGATGCGTGACGTGGCGCCCAACCCAACTCACGCCGCGCTCTAACAGCTCTGACGCGACTGTTGCTGCCGAACGTAAAGTAAGCCCTCGCTTCACCTTTCAATTACCCACAAGTGTCGCGAGGTGCCAAGCAGCGTCTGCTGAATAAAACTTGAATCGTTAGAATCGTTTGTGATTCATTGCTGAGCACCTGATTCGACAAACGGGGTGCTTCGTGGATGATCTAAACCGACCAAC
>JANLPY010000784.1:0-4022 GCA_031367505.1 Hyphomicrobiaceae bacterium
CCGCATGGACAAGGTCGCGGTACACGTCGAGGCTCGGCCGGAATTCTACGCCCTTGGCGGCATGGATATGGAGGCCGCGGTGGTTATGGCGCGGATCAAAGACACGATTGGGCTGACGACGCGGGTGGTGATCGAGGCGCCAGGGGCGGTCGAGCGGTCGGTTGGGAAGGCGCGGCGGTTGGTGGATCGGCGGGGCGGGGCATAACCAAGCCAATTGGCCCCGCACTAAGGCGGCCAACCCTTGAACACCTTGTCGGTGCGGTAGCATTCATCCAACGCTTCGCTGAGGCGGGAGTTCAGCGCGTCAAACCATTTGTGGTCTGTGGACAATGCCATCGTTGCACCGGCAATGAGCTGCGCCGGATTGGCACCCAATCCCGTCAAACTACGCCCAAGGAGGGCCTCATCGCGGATTTTTGTCGCCAACTTTTCGTTATCGTCGTTCCAGGTTTCGATGTCTTGAATCGAATAGTCGGCAAGCGCGGCCATCTTCGCGGTAGCAATCGTTCGACCGACCAATTCTGCATCCATGCTGGCGGCTGCCAGCGGCCAAATCTCAGGGTTCAACGAATCGCCAAAGTTTATTTCGATATGGGCAATACCGACGGATGCCTTGTCAATCGCTTCTTGAATCGTCTTAAGCCAGGTGTTTTTGTTGGTTAGATTGGATAAGACACTGACCGCCCCTTTTACGACATACATCCGCAACAGCTCCGCAGGGTGGAGATCGAGCACGATGCCACCAACACTTATCGCCGTATTACCGATTTTTTTCTCCTTGTGGGACATCGTCAACCAAGCGCCCAGGCTCAGCGCGAAGGACGGACCAATATTCAGCAGGCCATACACATCCGCCGCCGCTTCATCGGCCCATTCGGCCCAGAAGTGGATCCCCTGTCCACTAATCCCAGGCAGCCACTTCAGTAATGTCTTCAACTCGTCCGCCAACTTGGGGCCCTTGCCCAGCGGTCCCCGAACCGCTTGTGTGACCGCGTGTCCGCCGGCCTCATGTCCGATAACACCCCATAGTAAGGGACAGGACGCGTACGCGACCGGCTGGCACACAATACTGAGATCCAAGAGCGGCGATGGCAGCGAGCCAAGCGGCAGGCACAAAGCCTGAATACAGTCTACCTTGATGGTGCAAGGCCCCAATTCCGGCTCCAACCCGAACATCACCAATGGCGGCAATTTCCCGACCAGTTTCAAAGGTTCGAAGGCCGGACTCGATGTCTTGGTTATGAACGACTCGAAGATGTCGGACACCACCGCTTGGAAGCGCTGCACGGCGGCGAGGCCACGGGGATCGCTCCACGCCGACGCGGCACCCAGCAATCCGTCGGTATGCATGACCGTCCGGGAGAACGCGAAGTTCTCCGGCCAACCCAAATTGAGCCTGCTTTCATAGAGCACGTAGATGTTGTCCGCGAGACGTTGCAAATTAGCCTTTAGCGGGGCAAGAAATACCGCATCGTAGCCCGGTGGTATGGACGTGCTGTTTTTGTCCAAATAGTCCAGCAGTGCCGGCCCAGTCGGAATCCACGGGGTTAGCGGCACCCACTTCGTATTGTCCAATGCAGCATCGATACCGTCAAATGCCAGGCACAATTCGGAAAATGGGTCGGCCATGAAATGCTCCTTCCTGATCCGGCCGGCGGGCAGGCCGCAGTACATGCCCTGTGGGCCCAGCTTAGGGGTGGTGATTGTGTTGCGGTGTCGCCGCAACCAGGATGTCCGGCCATTCCAACCCGGCGCGGGCGAGGATGGACGCGTAGGCGCCTTTCGGATTTTCCTTCTCCAACAGATCGAATATTGCCATGATGCCATCGATCATGCCCATGCTGGCAACGCGATCGCTGGGGTAGTGGACACCCGCGATTTCCCGGTTCACCGCGACCCGCATGGCCAGCGCGTCCAACTGTGGCTTTACATCCAACCGGACCTTTGCCAACAAACGCGACATCAGAAACGACTGCAACGCGTGGGCGTTTGGGAAAGACGCATGCGGTGGCGACAGCAGAAGGGGCATGAGTGCCGGATAGACCTGCACCGGACGAGGCCGGCGAAACATGCGCTTGAAATACATCGACACCATCATACCGACCGCCTCCCCGATATGAACCAGCAACCAGGTGGCGGGACACGCCACGGGATTGGTCATCAGGAGGTTCGCCCAATAGGGCGTTGCATCCTCCGCCTGCGCAAGAATTTCTTCACCGCGCGTCATGCGGTTCGTTCGACCGAGACCGATCAGGATTCTGATCTCCTGATCGAGATTGAATTTGGGATTTATCTGCCAATCTTTCGGTATAATCGTCTGGTCATTCTGCCATGGGTACGATGAGAATTCACCTAACACTGCTTGCGCGAGGTGTCGACCATCCCAACAGCGATCGTCGAACCGAACCGCGTTAACAAGAGGGAATTTCCTCTCCGTCTTCTTCTCATACAGGTCATAGTCCGGTTCCGGTCCAGTGAGCGTATCCGGCAATATGAAACCGACCGGACCGCCGAATGCGCCGGTCAGGCCCAGGCCCATTCCCATTCCCATTCCCATTCCCATTCCCATTCCCATGGTCCGTCTCCTGTGTTGCGATTGGTCAGATCGACATCGTTTTACTCAGGCAAACCGGCCGCGATCAGTTGTTCGGCGAATTTTTTCCGTCGCTCGAGATCGCGGTACGCCTGTCGCTGAATGATTTCCCGCGCACCGTATTCGGGCTGCACTGAAACGGCCTGCCTCAACAAATCCCGAGCCTCGTCCAGATTGCCGAGCTCGACCAGTGCCGCAGCCGTAAAACGAAGATTAGCCGTATATTGCGGTGCATCCTGGATAGCGAGGCGCCCCCAATAAACTGCCTCCTCGTATGTACCGTTGGTGTAATGTGCCAAACACAACGAAGTATGAAACCGGAACAGGAATGTATCCCGCGGCGACAGGCGCAACGCGCGCTCGGCGCGCGATACGGCACTTTTGCCATCGCCGATATAGGCATAGGTGCATGCGCTCCACATCCAACCTGTCGCGTCGTTGGGTGCTGCATCGGTCGTCCTGTCGAATAATACCAGCGCCGCGTCGTAATCCCGAAACATGTAGGATCGATTGTGCCCTTGGATCGCCAGCGCTTTGGCGTTGTACGGATCCGATTCTATAGCGGTACGTGCCAGCCGATCTACAGCCTGTGCGTCCGCCATGACGTGGTGAGACCAGCCCTGGCCGATTCGCAGATTTAAGAGGTCGGCCATCACCGCGTGCGCCATAGCATAGTGCGGATCGAGCAATATGGCACGGGACAGAAGACTCGAAGCGGTCTCCAAAGATTCGCGGTTCAACCCACAAATAAAATCGCGTGCCTGCAGGACCAGGTCGTAGGCCGTCATATTCTCGGGCCGCTTGGCACGCACGCGCTGCATTTCGGCTTCATGCAATCTGGGTAGCCATGTGCTGACGATACGGCCCACGATGCTGTCCTGCGCGTCAAATAAATTCACAATTTCTACATCGTACGGCTGCGCCCACAGAATCACACCGCTATCTGCTTCGGCCAGTTCGACAGCGATACGTAGCGATGTCCCGGACTTGCGAATCGAGCCGGCTGCCACATATCGCGCGCCGAGTTCTCGTCCAACCTGCCGGAAGTCCACTGGTTGCATGCGGTACGATCGCGTCGAGCCGGCGGAAATTACCACGGGCTCTCGCAACATCGCCAAGGCGCATACAATGTCGTCAACCAGTCCGTCGGCAAAATAGTCTGGCACCGGATCCGCACCCAAGGTTCGAAACGGCAGAACCGCGATCCATGGCGGACCTTCCGACACCCGGGGGAATACAGCGAGCGCCGATGCCTCCTGCGGTCCGTCCGTGGTGATCCGATCCCCGTCCCGAATACGCTGAACCAAGGCCACCGTCTCCGCCTCCGGCGAAGCATCCAAATCCCGCCGCAACATCTCTACGCAAGCATTATATTGCCTAATCGCATCAGTCCGTCGTCCAGCCGCGGCGTACGCCGTCATCATTCGCC
>JANLPY010000006.1:0-7064 GCA_031367505.1 Hyphomicrobiaceae bacterium
TCGATGAACTTCGTCAACGATCCGCAAGAAATTGCCGACGTGATCCAGGCCATCAACGCCTCCGGCGCGACCGTGCTCATCGTCGGCCTTGGCGCGCCCAAGCAAGAGATCTGGATCGACCGTTATCGCAACGCGATGCCCGGCGTGAAAATCTTCATGGGCGTGGGCGCGACGATCGACTACGAAGCCGACGCCGTCGTGCGCGCGCCACGCTGGATGACCCGCAACGGCCTCGAATGGGTGTATCGCCTCACGACCGAGCCGAAGCGCTACTGGCGCCGCTATTTCCGCGACCTCGAATTCTTCTGGCTCGTGCTGCTCGACGGCTTCGGCTGGTATCGCGCACCGGCGTTGCGCGCGAGCGCTTCCAACAAAACCACACCGGTCTAGCGCCACCCTCGCGGCGTGGCCGCGAGTGCCTCGCCAGATCTCACATTTCAGGGATTCGACACATGATCAGAACTGCCATGGTCGGCTTGGGCAAGATGGGCCTGTCGCACCTCGCGATCGTGCGCGCCCACCCTGCTATCGACCTCGTGGCCGGCTGCGACGCCACGGCCTACCTGACCGACATCCTCACCAAGCACGCGGGCCTGACCTGCCATGCCGACTTCGACCGCATGCTCGAGACCGAGCAGCTCGATGCATTGATAGTGGCCACACCCTCGAAGCTGCATGCCGGCATGGTCGAGAAAGCCCTGAACCGCGGGCTCCACGTGTTCTGCGAAAAACCCTTCGTGCTCGACGTGGCCGATGGCGAGCGGCTCGTCGCGCTCGCGCAGAGCAAGGCGCTGGTCACGCAAGTCGGCTACCACTATCGCTTCGTCGGTGCTTTCAAAGAGGCCGCGCGCATCGTCGAATCCGGCGCGCTCGGCACGGTTCACCATGTGCGCGCCGAAGCGTATGGCCCGGTGGTGCTGCGGCGCAAGGGCAGCACCTGGCGCTCAGCCAAAAACGAAGGCGGCGGCGCGCTCTACGACTACGCCTGCCACGCCATTGACTTGGTCAACTTCATCGTCGGCACGCCCGCCTCGGTGAGCGGCGTGGTGCGCAACAGCGTGTTCTCGCGCGACGTCGACGACGAGGTCTACAGCACCTTGCAGTTCGAGGGCGGCGCGAGCGGGCAGCTCAGCGTGAACTGGAGCGACGAGAGCTTTCGCAAGATGTCGACCAAGATCTCGGTGTGGGGCACGAACGGCCGGCTCGTCGCCGACCGCCAAGAATGCCAGCTCTACCTGCGCGAGCCGCACGAAGGCCTGCCCGGCGTCGGCAAAGGCTGGACCGTGCGCTACACCACCGACCTCTCCGACGAAGTCTGGTTCTACCTGCGCGGCGAAGAATATTCGGCGCAGATCGACTACTTTGCCAACAGCGTGCAGGCCCACCGGCTCGACGGCATCAACAACTTCGCGAGCGCGCTCGAGGCCGACCGCGTCGTCTCGATGCTGCTCGGCGAAGCCGCCACGCCGAGTGCTGTCATCCCCATCGACGCATCGCGCAAAGGCTTCTGGTCGCGCTTGACCGGCTGATCGTCGGCCCGCGCTGCACCTGCCTCACACGCCAATACAGGGTTCCAAATGGACAGAGTTCTTTTCGGCGACAACCAGTTCTTCGGCGTCAACCACATGTCGGAAGAAAAAGCGCGTTCGCAGTCGATGCGCTTTCAAGACCTGCAGGCCATCATCGACGTGCTCGACGCCGCGTATCAAGAGGGCATTCGCACCTTCATGTGCACCTCGCACGACCGCGTGGCCGAGATCTGCGACTACTTTCGTGCCAACCCGCAGAAGTACCCCGACTACCAGTTCTACCCGTGCATGCCGTACGCCCACAAGTATGCCAACGCCGTCACCGAGCACGGCATGATCGAGGCGCTGCGCATGTTTTTGCCGCAAGAGGGCGCCGTGGCCGCGATGCTCAAGGGCGGCATCGCGTTGGCGAACAGAGACATCGAGGTGATCATGCAGTTGCTGATCGACGCCGAAATGAAGATGTTCCACGGCCTCTCGACGCCCGTGATCTTCATGCAGAACGTCATCACCGACCTGCTGCTCGGCCTGCGCATGAACGACTGCCTGCGGATCTTTCACGACCACGTGCGCGACAAGTACGGCGCCGAGCCCGGCTACATCACGATGAACGTGCCTCGCCTGCTCGACACGCTCGACGCACTCGGCATCGAGAACCCGATCGTCTGCGCCAACATCAACAAGATCGGCTTTCGGATGTCGGGCGGCATCAAGGTCTACGAAGACGCGATCGCGAAGCGGCGGTTCAGGCCGGTGGCGATGTCGATCCTGGCATCGGGCGCAATCTCGCCGCGCGAGGCGATCGAATACGTGTGCGCGCAACCGCGCATCGAATCGATGGTGTTCGGCGCTTCGGGGCGCGCGAACATCCGGCAGACGAAGGCGTTGATCGATGAGCTGAGCGTTGGTGGCGCGCGCTAGTGGTTGGACACAACCTAATCCGGCTTGTCTTCGCCTAGACGCGAATCAACGATGAAACTGACGAGCGGAGTCGGCGGTGCCGGTGACAGATTGAGGTTCACTGACCTCGCATGGCTATGGCGATCGTCGGGCTCGATGGTTGACGGAGCAAGCTTGCTCAACGGCCTGAAGTGGCGGTTGGGTTTCATGCGCGCGGCAGTGCGCCATCGAGTGGCAGTTTTGCCGTACTTGCGCGCCAGTGGAGCTCTGGCTCGCGCACTCGCACAGCGGCCGCAAATACTTGGCGCCGTCGTCTGGCCGTATCAATGCATATCGTGGAACGCCGCGACCCGTCTGCAACGCATACATGACCATTGGAATGCCGTTGAAACCGAGGCTCCACTGCTGGAATTTGCTCCGGAAGATGCGATTGAGTTGATCCAATTGAACGAGCTGATGCCCGGACTGCGGCTGGTTCTCGACCAATCGATGTGGTTCATGCGTGAAGGCCAACTCGTCTTGAACCTGTTCATTGCCGAAACGCGCGTCTTTTCGCTGGCCTTTTCGCTGCGGAAAGAGGAAGTCTTCGTGGCCTATCTCGGTGCAATTCAAGGCCGAAGCATCGAAGGAGCGCTCGAGATTTACCGAGACATGACGCGCGCCATGTCGGGAATGCGCCCTCGCGACTTCTTGGTCGAGTTGTTCCGGATGTTGTGTGTCTCGATCGGAGTGAAGAGCATTTTTGCGGTGAGCGATGCGAGCCGACACCACCGCCATCCATACTTCGGCAACAAGTTCAACGAGAGCACAGCGCTGGATTACGACGAGATCTGGCGTGAACGAGGCGGATCACCCGTGGATGATGATTTCTTCTCGTTGCCAATCGCAGCACAACGACGAAGCCTGGAGTCCATTGCATCGAAAAAGCGCTCGCTTTATCGCGCCCGATACGAAAGTTTGGACCGCATCGAGAATCAATTGGATGCTCGATTGAAGATGCAGAGCTTGCCTTGAAGCCCTACCCAACCCTCTCCGACGCGCTGCTCGCATGCATTCGGCGGTATCAGTACCACCGGGAACGATCCGGCTTGGTGGCGCTCGCGCTGCGCCGACTGGCGCGCGTTCAGCACTGGGTACTGAGCAGGCTCACAAGTTCAGACATCGACATCCAGGTTCGATTCGGGCGCAATCTGCGCTTGCCGCATCCGAACGGCGTCGTGTTCCATTCGCATGCCGTGATCGGGGACGACTGCATGGTGATGCAACAGGTCACGATCGGGCAACTTGCGTCCGGTGATCTGCCAGTGGTCGGCTCGGGCGTCTACATCGGCGCAGGCGCCAAAGTTCTAGGCCCGGTGAAGATCGGTGACGGTGCGCGGATCGGTGCCAACGCAGTCGTTCTCATCGATGTACCCGCGGGCGCCACCGCCGTGGGCGTGCCTGCAACCATCGTGCTGAAGAAGGCTGATAAGGCGCTCTGATTCAAGACTGATTCGGTCTTTGCATGGCTCGGCGGCGCATCGCGCGCTGAACCGTCGCAACGGGGTGGCGCAGTCTCCACATCTGGAAGTGATCCCATATCGGAACCGTCGCGCGCACACTCTTCCAGTCGTTGCAAACAATGTTGGTAATGGCGTTCGGTACCCCCGGACGGCACCATTCGGCAGGTGAGATTACCGTGCTGTCGGGCCGTCGATTCAACCAGGCGCCCCACCATGCGAAGGTCGAATTGATGATCACATTCGTGCGGCATCGCGTCATCAGATAGAGCTGCTCGGCCGGCGAAAGGCCGGTGACGAATCGCATGTCTTGGCGGCCGAGCGGTGCGAAGAACTCTCGTGCCAGGTCGGGGCGATCAGCGAAGATGAGCAGCGGTGGCGATTCTTTCAATTCGCCCAGCGCACGGCGGTAGTACGAAAGCGGCGCCAGCGGAAAAAACTCGCGTGTCGCACTGTAGTCAGTGTCGATGCGCAAAGAAAAGCTCACCGCCGATGCGACATAGTCGTCTGAATATTGCAGGTCTGGGCCCGCTTTGACACTCGCCTTGAACGCAAACCAGTCGCGCACGGCCTCTTTGTCGGGGTAAAAATCTTCCGATTGAAAGAAGCCTTGAATTTCGGTGTTGTCGCTGACTGCCAGCGATTGCGCGGTGAATCCGGCCTGAATGCCCTGGTCGAAGTGCTCGACGATGCCCGAGACTCGCTCGGCCCGTTCGGCGCCGTCGCGCAAATCGAAGATGCTGTCACCTTCCCAGGCGGGGCAGTAGAAGGTCGTGCCGAGTCTCGCCGCTGTCGTGCGCAGAAAAGCGTACTGAAACAGTTGATTGCCGAGGCGGCCGTAGTTACCGAGTTTTGAGAATGAAATCAACGGTGCAAGCCAGTCAAAAGAGTTCTGCAGATCGATCGCATTGCAATCGGACGGCGATCATGGGCGTGCACCGTGTCTTCGCTTCGCGCCGGCACGATGGCGGCGGATCATCTCAACGAATTGCCTGACCCCGGGCGCCCGATCGAACCACTTGAGCGCATGAATGTCGGTTCTCGATGATCTTTGGTAACCCAGCTCAGGGATGGCCGCGAACACGGTCATGTCAGGGTTCTCGGCTCTGAAACGCGCATAGGCGCCATCGACATGCATGGGCCCACCGTCGATGTGCCCCGGCGGCCGCCGCAAGATCGCTTCCAGATAGCTGACCAACGGCGCGATCACCGGCCCGTTGAACGCGACGAAGTGCGAGGTCCGCAGCGAGGTCGATGATGGAACGCGTGTGATCGGCGTTCCATCGGACACAAGATCGATTACGCAACTACCGTAGAACATTCCCCACTGCGCGGGCAATTCTGCAAGCGCCGTGCGCAACAGGGTATCGACGTTTGCCACGAAATCGAGATCGTCCTCCAGGATCATCACATTGCCCAACGACACTGCCTGCCGCAGTACGCCCAGATGACTCATGAAACAGCCGTGCGCGCCAATGCTGTCGAAGCCGCCGGCATCCGGTGGGCGGATCGCTTCGAACAGCGTGACGTTCGGTGAAGCGAAGCTCAGGCCGAGCAATGCCAATTGCGCGGAAATCTCTTTGCGTCGATCGACCCGATGCGCAAGGTTGATGACATAAATTCCCGCGAAATCTTGGATTGAATTCATGGCTGAATTTCTGGTGCTATTTCTGGAGCTTGGTTTGGTGCTTGTTCCGGTGTTTTCCTTACTTGGGGCGCTTCTGGAACTTACTCATTGGCAGAGCCAATCGGCACATTGATTGTCTTTTTAGCCAGCGTGGCACCGAGCCGTCTCGCGGGTGTCTCGACGAAGTAGTACGACAACAGTGCACACGGAATCGAAACTGCCAAGAAACCGATGTACACGTTGTCAAAAAACAAGAAGCCGAACTCGTTGTACAGGTACAGCGAGTAGCTGATGCCGCCGATGAAGACCATTGCACGATTCTCCAACATCGCGCGCAACCACTTCGGAGCCGATTCCGACCAGAAAAGTCCACAGAAAATCGGTACCAATGCGAGCCCTTGCAGCGAGTAGCGAAACGTCTCGCGAAACACTTCATTGCGAATTGCGAAGCAGGCCACGAGCACCGCGACACCGATCAGCATCGCCGCACGGGTCGAGAGGGCATCGAGGGTCGACCGCCACGCGGGCTTGGTGAACATGATCGACAGCAAGCAGCCGTAAGCGATCGAATCGAATCGGGTATCCGTTGCTCGGTGGATGCGGTCGATCTCTCCCAACTGGACGAGCGCCAACCGCCAAAGCGGAGCTGCAGCGACCACAACGAGCAGCACCGTCTGAAGGCGCGGAACGGACAATACAAGGACGAGCAGCGGGAAGAGAAAGTAGAAGTGTTCCTCGACTGCCAGCGACCAGGTGTGATCAAGCGACATCGTGAACTTGTGAAAGTTTGCGTAGTAGAGGAGGGATGCCGCCACGTCGCCGAACACGACGGGCTGCACAAGGCCAATGAGCGCAACGAACACCAGCAGCGCAGGCATCAGGCGAAACATGCGTCGGATGTAGAAGCTGCGCAATTGGCATTCGGCCAGCAGCCCCCGGGTGATGATGAACCCCGAAATGAAGAAGAACAGCGTGACGCCAAAGCCGCCCGGGATCTTCTGCGAGATGACATGACTGCCAGTGACGCAAAGGATGGCGACGGCACGTAGTCCGTCAAGAGCGAGCAGCTTGCGCATCTGGTACGTTCTTCACTATTACGATCCCAGCCGTGCATCGTTCCGCGGTCACAGACTTGCGCTTCGACAAACTCGGTTCGGTTTCGGGTCGGGATCACCCCTTCCGCCATAAACGCATCGAAACGTACGTTGCGATGAATTGTTCCGCGCCTCCTCGTGGAATTCTGGCAGAGTCGCCGCGCCCTCCCCAAACCGCTTCTGTGTCATGCCACACGCCCCTGCCCTTGCCTACCGCTCCGACATCGACGGCCTCCGCGCAGTGGCTGTGCTGCTCGTCGTCGTGTTCCATTTCCACCTGGTATCGGGGGTCGACAGCGGCTTCATGGGTGTCGACGTGTTTTTCGTCATCTCCGGCTTTCTGATCACCACGATCGTCCAGCGCCAGCTTCAAGCCGACCGCTTCAGCGTCGGCACGTTCTGGATTCACCGAATC